>JBEVFC010000100.1:0-25603 GCA_040512455.1 Nocardioides sp. | reverse complement strand
TCGTCGGCGATCGCGGCGTCGAAGTAGTGGATCTCCCCGAGGCAGTCGCAGCCCAGCGTGAGCGAGTTGGCCTCCTTGCCCAAGGAGTACTCGCCCGCGTCGAAGTAGTTCTGCCAGAAGCGGACCGGGGACGGGTCGCCGTACGGCACCACCATCTCGGCCACCGAGGCCCGGTAGACGATCGGCCGGACGCGGCCGTCGTCCTCGAAGCCGATCTGGTGCAGGGTGAGGCCCTCGACCTGGTCGAAGCCGATCCGGAGCTCCCACTTCTCCCAGCGCACCACGTTGCCCTCGACCGTGAACGAGGGCCCCTCGGGCTGGGTGATCTCGATCGGCTTCTGCGTGGTGCGTGCGGGCAGGGCGCCGTCCGCACGCTGGAAGTCGGCCCGCTCGGTCGGGAGCGGGTACACCCCCTCGTCGACGAGCTCGACCACCTCGGCGGTGATCAGGTCGACGTACGCCACCACGCCGTCGATCGGGTGCGCCCAGACGTTGTCGCTGTCGTCCAGCTGGAGGAAGGACAGGCAGCGCACCAGGCGGCGACCCTCCTCCCCGGGCAGGTCGAAGCACCCCGCACTGAGCGCCGAGACCCGGATCCGCTCCGGCGTGGTCAGCCCGCGTCGGGCCATCGCGTCGCACCAGCCCCGGTCGGACCACAGGATCCTCTCGACCAGCTCGAACTCCTCGGCCATGACCGGCGGCTGTCCCTCGCGGACGACGTCGACGGAGCGCTGGCTCACGACGGCCTCGTCGGAGAGCGAGACCACGACCTCCTCCACGTCACCGGTCTCCCGGTCCAGGAGGACGGTCTGCACCCGGCGGTCGACGGGCTCGCCGTCACGCCAGGCGAGCACCGCGGACTTCGCCGGCTCGACCAGCATCACCAGTGGGAAGCGGGTCGACGGTCCGACCAGCCCGGCCTTGTCGAGGATCGTCCGGCTGTGGGAGATCTCCTCGGCGGTCAACCGGTCGAGGGGGTGCAGGCTCATGACGACACACCTTCCGTGAGGGAGTCGGGGGAGGGGACCGGGGCGGACTGGACGGCGCCGACATCACGCCGTACGCGGGCGCCGCGGGCGTAGCCGACGACGCCGAGCACCAGCAGCACACCCAGCGTGCCGAGGGTGAACACCTCGAACTCGACCTGGCTCACGCCCCAGTACTCCTCGAACGGGTAGTCGATGCCGAACACGGCCTCGAGGGTGCCCGGGAAGACGGCCACCCACGAGCCGAGCAGCACCCACGCGAAACAGATCGTGCCCAGGACCGTGAAGCCGCGGTCGGACACCGGCACGCGGAACGGGCGCACGACGTCGGGGTACATGCGGCGCAGCCGGACCGCGGCGGGGATGACCAGCAGGTAGCTGAGCAGGAACGTGGAGATCGAGATCGTGAGCACGACGCCGAACACGGCGGCACTGGACCCGGTGACCTGCATGGCCGCGAGCATGAAGAGGGTGGACACGACGCCGGAGAGGAAGTTGACGCGGACCGGTGTCCCGAGGCCGCGGTGGAAGTGGCCGAAGAAGCCGCCGAAGAACGAGCCGTCGGCCGCTGCCATCGCCTGCATCCGGTCGGAGATGATCATCCACGCGGCGCCCTGGCTCATCAGGATGAACACGAAGCACATGGCGGCGATCGTCGACAGCGTGTCCGCCGCGCCGCCGTACACGGTGAACACCGTGCCGACCGCGTCGAGCAGGCCGCCGATGCCGGTGATGTCGTCCTTGGGGACGACCACGAGGATCGCCATGATCGGGATGAGGTAGCAGGCCGCCGCGGTGGCGCAGGAGCGGGCGATCGAGATCGGCACGTCGCGGGCGGGGTTCTCCATCTCGCCGGCGGCGCTGTTGGACGACTCGAAACCGAGGAAGGCGAAGAGCAGGATCGGGACCGAGCCGAACAGGCCCACCAGGGTCGGGCTGAAGTCGCTCGGGCCGAGGCCGGACACGCCGTTCTGCACGGCGTAGACGATCGTGGTGAGCACGAAGAACACCAGCAGCGCCACCTTCACGATCGCGCCGACGGTCGGCAGCCACTTGCCCTTGGCCAGGCTGACGATGGCCGCTGTCACCGTGATCCAGATGAAGACCACCTTGAACGCGTAGTCCCACGCCGACCCGGGCTCGATCGGCGACAGGTACGTGTTCCAGGTCTCCGCGGCCAGGAAGGCCATCGAGCCGCCCACCCACACCGGCTGGGTGACCCAGGTGAGCAGCGACGCGATCGCCGCGACCGGACGGCCGAAGGCGTTGCGCACCCAGGTATAGGCGCCGCCCTCCTCGCTGAACGCCGCTCCGACCTCGGCGAAGATCAGCCCGTAGGGGATGAGGAACGCGACGGCGAGGACCAGCGCCCAGGTGAACGCCTCCGCGCCGTACGTCGACACCTGGCCCAGCGTCTCGAGGCCGACGACCGCTGCGATCATCAGGAAGACGATGTCGAACCGGCGCAGCGTCTTCTTCAGGTGCGCTTCCTGCTCGGCCGCCAGGGCCGTCGAGGTGTTGATTTCCATGGTCGTTCTGCTTTCGACGAGTGGACAGTGACGTCAGGACCCGTCTCCCGAAAAGACGGAGGTTCTTTGCGATACGTCACAAACAACCATGGCAGTGACGCTCAGCGGAACCTGTCCACCTATGGCGTTTCTTGATGACCAGCATCAATAATGATGCCCGTGGCACGTCCCAAGGAACAGTCGGCACGGCGCGCAGAGCTCGTCGAGGCGGCCGGGCGCGCCGTCGTGAACCGCGGCGTACGGGGTCTGCGGGTGAAGGACGTGGCGGTCGAGGCGGGCATCTCCGCCGGTCTGGTGAGCTACTACTTCCCGGACCTCGGCGACCTCCTCGTCGACCTGCACGAGCACTCGGTGGACAGGTTCTACTGGTCCCGGATGCGTCTCGTGGAGGGGGCCGGCGACGCCCGGGCGCGGCTCCACGGGCTGGTGGCCGGCGGCATGCCGGAGGGCCCGGACGACGAGCTGTGCCTGACGTTGTACGAGCTGCACCTGCATGCCGCCCGCGACCGCACGCACTCGGCGCTGATGACGTCCCTGTGGGACCGCGAGGTCTCGCTCTACGCCATGGTCCTGCAGGAGGGTCAGGACCGGGGCGAGCTCACGCTCCGCCTCCCGGCCATGGACGTGGCGAGCTACGCGGTGGCCCTCGAGGACGCGTTCGGGCTCCACATCGTCGCCCGCAACCGCCGGCTCGACACCGCCCGCGCCCGCGAGCTGCTGCTCGGCTACCTGTCGGATGCGACGGGCGCCGACCTTCGAGAGGATGCGACCCATGCCTGACACCGGCTTCACGCTCGTGCAGCTGCGCTACTTCGCGGCCGCCGCCGAGCTGGGCAGCATGACCGGTGCCGCGCGCGAGCTGCTGGTGTCCCAGTCGGCGATCTCGACAGCGGTGGCGCAGCTGGAGAAGGAGCTCGGCGTCCAGCTGCTGCTGCGCCACCATGCCCGGGGCCTGACCCTCACCGCGGCCGGCCAGGAGTTCTACCGGGAGCTGCGCAGCTACCTGGTCCACACCAGCGAGCTGGCCGAGCTCGCCCGCAGCGCCGGGGAGGCGCTGGTCGGTGAGCTGACCATCGGCTGCTTCACCACGCTCGGACCGTTCGAGCTGCCCCGCCTGCTCAGCGCCTGCCAGCGGGATCACCCCGACATCCACGTCTCGGTGGTCGAGGAGGAGCACGCCATGCTCAAGCAGGCCCTGCGGGCGGGTCGTTGCGAGCTGGCGCTGATGTACGGCTACAACCTCGACGAGGACATCGACCACGTGCAGGTCGGCACGGCTGCGCCGTACGTCCTGGTGGCGAAGGGGCACCGGCTGGCCGGCCGCAAGCGGGTGGCCCTCAAGGAGCTCTCCGGGGATCCGATGGTGCTGCTCGACCTCCCGCACAGCAGCGACTACCTCGAGCACCTCGTCGAGTCGGCCGGCTTCCGTCCGGTGGTGCGCCACCGGACCGCGGGCTTCGAGACCGTGCGCGCGATGGTGGCCAACGGTCTCGGCTGGTCGGTGCTCAACCAGCGCCCGGCCAGCAACATGACCTACGACGGCGCCGAGGTCGTCCCGCTCGAGATCAAGGACAAGGTGCAGCCGCTGGAGATCGTGCTGGCCTCGATGCGCGGCGTGCGGCTGACCCGGCGGGCCCAGGCGTTCATCCGGTCCTCGGGCCGAGCGGCGCGCCAGCGGGCAGGTCGCTGAGGGCGACCTGCCCGCCTCCGGTCGCGCCGATGGCTCAGACCGGGACCGGCGTGAGCTCGCTCGGAGCGAGCGTCGTGTTCCGCGCCAGCAGGTAGTAGGCGGGGGCGGTGACGGCCAGGCCGACGATCCAGCTCAGGTCGGCGCCGTTCAGCCAGCCCGCGACCGGTCCGGCGTACAACGGGGTGTTCATGAACGGGATCTGGACCAGGATGCCGAGCACGTAGGCCACGATCGCCTTGTTGTTGAACCGGCCGTAGATGCCGCCGTCCGAGGCGAAGATCGAGTCGAGGTCGTAGTGACCGCGGTGGATGAGGTAGAAGTCGATCAGGTTGATCGCCGTCCACGGCACCAGCACGACGAGCAGCGCGAGCACGATGTCGACGAAGTGCGAGATGAAGTCGCCCGAGACGCCGATCGCGACGTAAGCCGAGAGCGCGATGACGACGACCGACAGCACGAGGCGGGCCTGTGCGGTGGGGATCCAGCGCGACGCGAACGTCTGCACGCAGGTGATCATCGACAGCACCGTGCCGTAGAGGTTCAGGGCGTTGTGGCTGATCACCGACATCAGGAAGAGCACCAGCAGCAGCGGGCCGAGCACGCCGGTCGTGTCGCGCACCCCTGTCATCACGTCCGAACCCGGTGCCATGGCCAGGGCCACGACAGCGCCGAACGTGAACGGCAGGATCGAACCCAGGGTGCAGCCGAGGTAGGTGGCGGTGAAGGTCGCGCGCACCCCGACGTCCGCGGGGAGGTAGCGCGAGTAGTCCGACACGTACGGCGCGAAGGCGATCTGCCACAGCGCGCCGAGCGAGACCGTGGCCAGGAAGCCGGCCGTGGTGTAGCCGCCCTGCGTCCAGAACGTCGCGGGCGGTCCGGCCACGAAGATCGCGGCGATGGCGACCACGATGCCGATGCCGAGCACCCAGGTGGCGACCCGGTTCAGCGCGTGGATGAACCGGTACCCGATCACGCAGATCAGCCCGGAGCCGAGGGCGCCGACGACGATCCCGGCCGACACCGGCACCGGCTCGGCGATGCCGTGCAGCGACTGCCCGGCGAGCACGATGTTGGAGGCGAAGAAGGCCAGGTACATCACGGCGGCGATGACCACGACGATCAGTGCGCCGTACGAGCCGAACTGACCGCGGCTCTGGATCATCTGGGGGATGCCCATCTGGGGGCCCTGTGCGGAGTGGAGTGCCATGAACACACCGCCCACCAGATGGCCCACGACGATCGCGACGATCGACCAGAAGAGGTCGAGGTGGAAGACCGTGACCCCGGCGGCGCCGGTCACGACCGGCAGTGGGGCGATGTTCGTCCCGAACCAGAGCGTGAACAGGTCACGCACCTTCCCGTGGCGGTCGGCCGGGGGCACGTAACCGATGGTGTGCTTCTCGAGGACGGGCTGGTCGGTCATGACAGTTCCTTCCGAGCGTAGCTGGCCTCGTGGGCGAGGTAGCCGCGCTGGGTCTCGATGTGGTCGGCAAGGTGCTTGGCGTCGTGCCAGACACCCCAGATGAAGCTCGATCCGCGGCGGGACAGCCAGGGCAGTCCCAGGAAGTAGACGCCGGGCTCGGAGGAGACGCCTCGTCGGTGCCGGGGCCGGCCCTTCTCGTCGAACGCATCGACCTGCAGCCAGCTGTAGTCGGTGGCGAAGCCGGTGGCCCAGATGATCGAGGTGACCCCCGCGTCGGCGAGGTCGAGCTCGCGGCGCGGTTCGGTCACGCAAGCCGGATCGGGTCCCAGGATGCGGGCCTCCGGCTCCTCGGGCAGGTCGAGCCCGTTGCGCTCGACGTAGGCATCGGCGGCGTCCAGCAACGAGAGGTGGTTGGCGTCGCCGCGGGCGATGTTGTCGGCGAGGTCCGGCGCGAACCGCAGGATGCCGCCGTCGAAGGACGCGGTCCGACCGACGAGCTCGATGCCGCCGGCGGCGAGAGCCCGGAAGTCGACCGTGTGCCCGCCGCGGGCTCCGCTGACCGCGATCGTCACGTGCTCGGCGCCGAGGGGAGGCGTCTCCGCGTCCCACAGGCCCAGGACCCCGAGCCACCAGCAGAAGTCGCGCCCGCGGTACTCGCGTGGGGGCCGGTCGTGCGGCCCGACGGAGAGGTGGACGCGTCGCCCGGCCCGTCGCAGCTCGTCGGCGATCTGCACCCCCGACGACCCGGCTCCGACGACGAGCACGGCGCCCTCGGGCAGCTGCTCCGGGTTGCGGTAGGCGCTGGAGTGGATCTGCAGGGGGACCGCCCCGTCAGGAACGATGGGCGGGAAGACCGGCCGCTGGAACGGCCCGGTGGCGGCGACGACGAAGCGGGCGTCGATCACCCCCTCCGACGTCTGCACGCGAAAGCCCGGCCGGCCGGTGTTCCGGCGTACGGACGTCACCTCGACGCCGCACCGGATCGGTGCGCCGATCTTCTCCGCGTAGGCGGCGAAGTAGTCCGCGACCTGCTCCTTGGAGGCGAAGGTGTCGGGGGCGAGGTCGAGGAACTCCATCCCGGGGAAGCGGTCGTGCCAGACGGGTCCGTTCGCGACCAGGGAGTCCCACCGCTCCGTGCGCCAGCGCTCGGCGATGCGGTGCCGCTCCAGGACGAGGTGCGGCACGCCGCACTCGCCCAGGTGCTCGCTCATCGCCACGCCGGCCTGACCGCCGCCGACGACGACGACCTCTACCTCTTCTGTCGTCATGCCAACCTCCCACTCTCGAACCGCAACTTCGGTCTGTCCCGCTGCATGCTGCTCGGGCGCCTCTACCCGTGTCCAACAGATGTTTTGGGCGGTTTGCATCTGGTCCATCGATGCAGAAGGTCATCAATTCTTCCGATGCAAGGCGACGAATTCTGCTGTTCGACAGGGACCTGGGGCGGGTTCACAGTGGGCGCGTGAACCACCGAGACTTCGATGACTGGACCGCGCTGGCAGACAAGATCCAGCCACGCACGCATGCCTGGATCTCCGGACCGGTCGCCGCCCGTTCGGGCGCGACGCGGCCGACCCTCAACCCAGCGACCGGGGAGGTCCTTGCCGACGTCGCCGAGTGCGACGAAGGCGATGTCGACCTCGCGGTGACCGCCGGCCGGAGGGCCTTCGAGGAGGGCGTCTGGGCGACCGCGGCCCCCCGGGCGCGGGCGGCGGTTCTCCACCGCCTGGCGCAGCTGGTCGAGGACAACCTCGACGAGCTGGCACTCCTGGACAGCCTGGATGCGGGCAAGCGGATCGTGGACACCAGCACGATCGACGCTCCCGGCTCCGCGGCGATCCTGCGCTGGTACGCCGAGAGCCTGGACAAGGTGTACGGCGAGGTGGCCCCGACCGGGGCGGCGGACCTTGCCGTGGTCCGCCGGGAGCCCCTCGGTGTCGTCGCCGCAGTGGTGCCGTGGAACTACCCGTTGGAGATGGCGATCTGGAAGCTCGCTCCCGCGCTGGCCGCCGGCAACAGTGTCGTTCTCAAGCCTGCGGAGGACTCGCCGCTGTCCGTGCTGCGCCTTGCGGAGCTCGCGGCGGAGGCGGGACTTCCCGACGGCGTGCTCGGCGTCGTGCCCGGAGCCGGACCGGTGGTCGGCCGAGCGCTCGGCCTGCATCCGCAGGTCGACGTGGTCACGTTCACGGGGTCCACGGCCACGGGCCGGCTGTTCCAGCAGTACGCCGGGCAGTCCAACCTCAAGCAGGTGTGGATCGAGGCGGGCGGCAAGAGCGCCGCGGTGGTCCTCGACGACGTCTCCGACCTGGACGCAGTGGCCGACGGCGTGACCGCGGGCATCTTCACCAACGCCGGCCAGGTCTGCTCGGCGACGTCACGTCTGGTCGTGCAGCGAGGCGTCGCGGACGCCCTGATCGAGCGAGTCGTGGACCGGGCCATGACCATCGAGGTCGGCGACCCCTTGAGCCCCGACACCGAGATGGGGCCCGTCGTCAGTGAGCGGCAGGCAGCACGCGTGCTCGCGCTCATGGAGAGCGGCGCCAAGGAGGCGTCCGAAGCCCACGGGGGCGGGGTCCTCACCGGTGCCTCGACCGGGACCTATCTCCGGCCGCAGGTGCTCCTCGGCGTCGATCCCCGCGCCATGATCGCGCAGACCGAGGTCTTCGGACCCGTGCTGACCGTCCACGTGGTCGACACGGTCGACGAGGCGGTGGCCGTCGCGAACGGGACTCCCTACGCGCTCGCCGCCGGGCTGTGGACCGACAGTCTCGGGCGCGCACACCAGGTCTCCCGGCGGCTGCGCGCCGGAACCGTGTCCGTCAACTGCGTCGACGCGCTGGACGTGGCCACGCCGTTCGGCGGTTTCGGGCAGTCCGGCTACGGCCGGGACCTCTCCCTCCACGCGCTCGACAAGTTCACCGGGCTCAAGACCACGTGGATCCACCACGGATGACATTGCATCGGTGAAGCCGATGCAATGCACTACAACTATGCGTTAGACAGATGACAGGTCCCGGGCCACGCTGGTGGCACCGAGACATCGACGACAGCCGCGGGAGATTTGGATGGACAGCAAGCGCATCACGGCGGGCGGACACCTCCGGGTCCGACCGTTCAACACCAAGGTCACCTACCCGGAGCAGAACCTCGACAACGACCTGTGCCAGGCCGTGGTCGCGGGGAACACCGTCTACGTACGCGGCCAGATCGGTCAGGACCTCGACACCAGCGAGTCCGTCGGCATCGGCGACGTCGAGGCGCAGACCGAGCGGGCGATGGCCAACATCGACCTGCTGCTCAAGGAGGCCGGCAGCCGGCTGGAGCACCTGGTCAAGCTGACGATCTACCTGGTGGACCCGCGCTACCGCGAGCCGGTCTACCGCACGATCGGGCGCTGGACGCGTGGCGTGCACCCGATCTCGACCGGGCTGGTCGTCTCCGCCCTGGCCCGTCCCGAGTGGCTGGTCGAGGTGGACGCCATCGCGGTGATCCCGGGGGACGACATCCCCGAGGCGGGGCGATGACCTTCTCGGTGCTGGCCACCGACGGCGCCGGCGCCGTCGGCATGGCCGTCAGCTCCTCGAGCCCGGCGGTGGCCGCGCGCTGCATCCACCTCCGGTCGGGGGTGGGGGGAGCCGCTTCCCAGAACATCACCGACCCCCGGCTCGGCACCAGCCTGCTCGACGCCCTCGAGCAAGGGCTCCCGCCGGAGAAGGCGCTTGCCGAGGTCGCCTCGACCACCCAGGACGTCGAGTACCGGCAGCTGACGGTCCTCGACCTCACCGGCGCGTCCGCGGCGTTCTCGGGGGAGCACGCGCTCGGCGTGGTCGGCGAGCGGCGCGGACGGTCCGTCGTCGCCGCAGGGAACATGCTGGCCACCCCGGCCGTGGTCGACGCCGTGGTCGACTCCTTCGAAGTGTCCTCGGGAGACCTCGAGCTGCGCCTGCTGGCGGCGCTCGAGGCCGGGCTGGCGGCCGGGGGAGAGGCCGGACCCCTGCAGTCGGCAGGCCTGTCCGTGGTCCGTGAGGTGCCGTGGCGCGAGACCGACCTGCGGGTCGACTGGCACGACGAGCCGGTCGCCGAGCTCCGGCGACTGGTCGAGCTCTGGCTGCCCCAGCGCGACGACTACGTCACGCGCGGGCTGCGGCCGGGTGCGGCGCCGTCGTACGGCGTTCCCGGGAACGAGTGATGGGTCTCAAGGAGGACGCCGGCGCCACGGTGACCGCGGCGCGCGAGCGGCTGGTGGCGCTCTCCGAGCAGCTGCACGCCCACCCGGAGACGGCCTGGGAGGAGCACAATGCCGCCCGGTGGGTCGGCGACGTGCTCTCGGATGCCGGGTTCACCGTGACACCGGCGTACCTCGGCCTGGAGACGGCGTTCCTCGCGACGTACGGCACAGGACCGTTCCGGCTCGGCCTGTGTGCGGAGTACGACGCGCTGCCGGGCCTGGGCCACGCCTGCGGCCACAACCTGATCGCGGCCTCCTCGACCGGTGCCGCGCTCGCCCTCGCACCCTTGGCCGACGAGCTGGGCCTGACCATCGAGGTCTACGGCACGCCGGCCGAGGAGGGTGGCGGTGGCAAGATCGAGCTGCTCGACCGGGGGGCGTTCGCCGGGCTCGACCTGGCCATGATGGCGCACCCGGCCCCGGTGGACGTCGCCGAGGCGCGGCCCTTCGCCGTCTCGCACTCGCACGTGACCTACCGGGGCAAGGCCGCCCACGCGGCGGCGTACCCGGAGCAGGGCGTCAACGCCGCCGACGCCTTCACCGTCGCGCAGGTGGCGGTCGGACTGCTGCGTCAACAGCTCCCGCCGAGCGTGCGGGTCCACGGACTGGTCACCCGTGGCGGGGAGGCGCCCAACGCGATCCCCGAGCAGACCGAGGGGCGGTGGTACGTCCGGGCCGAGTCGCTCGACGAGCTCGCCGAGGTCGAGGGGAAGGTCTGGCGCTGCTTCGAGGCGGGCGCCCTGGCGACGGGTTGCGACCTCGAGGTCACCCCCGAGAGCAAGCCGTACGCCGAGTTCCGCGCCGACGACGTCGTGCTGGCGTCCTACCGCAGGAACGCGGAGGCGCTCGGCAGGACCTTCGCGGGTGGGGACGCGGCCTCCCGCATGAACCGTGCATCGACAGACATGGGCAACGTCTCCCAGGTGGTGCCGGCGATCCACCCCTACATCGGGATCAACTCCCTGCCCGCGCTGAACCACCAGCGCGAGTTCGCGGCGCACTGCGTGGGGGCGGACGCCGATCGGGCCCTGCTCGACGCGGCCACCGCCCTCGCCTGGACCGCCATCGACACCGCCACGACCGACCGGAACGCGAGGACCTCATGAGCACCGACCGCATCGAGCGGGACTTCCTCGGCGAACGCCCCATCCCTGCGGGCGTCTACTGGGGCGTGCACACCGCCCGTGCCCTCGAGAACTTTCCCGTGAGCGGCATCCCCGTGTCCGCGCACCCGCACCTGGTCGCCGCGCTGGGTGCTGTCAAGCAGGCCGCGGTGCGGGCCAACCGCGATCTCGGCCTGATCGACGCCGAGCTGGCCCTGGTGATCGACCGGGCGAGCCAGGACGTGCGCGACGGTCTCCTCGATGACCAGTTCGTGGTCGACGTGGTCCAGGGCGGCGCCGGGACCTCCACCAACATGAACGCCAACGAGGTGATCGCCAACCGGGCGCTCGTGCTGTTGGGTCTATCGGCCGGGACCTACGACCGGGTCAACCCCAACGACCACGTCAACCGCAGCCAGAGCACGAACGACGTGTACCCGACGGCAGTGAAGCTCGCGCTGCTCGCCGCGCTCGACGATCTCGCCGGCGCCCTCGGCGAGCTGGGCGCCGCGTTCGCGGCCAAGGCCGAGGAGTTCCGCGGCATCACCAAGGTCGGCCGGACCCAGCTCCAGGACGCCGTGCCGATGACCGTGGGCCAGGAGTTCGGGGCCTGGGCGGCCACCCTCGCCGAGGAGCAGGCACGCATCCTCGACTCCCGGTCCTTGCTCGTGGAGGTCAACCTCGGGGCCACCGCGATCGGCACCGGCATCACGACCGTTCCCGGGTACGCCGCGGCCGTCGTGAGCCACCTGGCCGACCTGACCGGACTGCCGGTCGTCTCGGCGACGGACCTGATCGAGGCGACCTCCGACACCGGGAGCTTCGTGCAGGTCTCGGGCATGCTCAAGCGGACCGCCGTGAAGGTGTCCAAGATCTGCAACGACCTGCGGCTGCTCTCCTCCGGGCCTCAGGCCGGACTGGGCGAGCTGAGGCTCCCCCCGCGCCAGGCCGGGTCGAGCATCATGCCGGGCAAGGTCAACCCGGTGATCCCGGAGATGGTCAACCAGGTCGCCTTCTCCGTGGTCGGCAACGACATCACGGTGACGATGGCCGCCGAGGGCGGACAGCTCCAGCTCAACGCCTTCGAGCCGATCATCTGCCACGGCCTGCTGCAGAGCATCGAGTGGATGAGCCGTGCCTTCGCCTCCCTGACCGCTCACTGCGTGACCGGGATCGAGGTGAACCGGGAGCACCTGGTCGCCACCAGCGCCCGCAGCGTGGGGGTGGTCACCGCGCTGACGCCGTACCTCGGATATGCACAGGCGGCGGAGATCGCCAGGACGGCTCTGGCGGGGGGCGGCGACGTGCGCGACGTGGTGCTCGTGTCGGGCGCCCTGGGTGCCGACCAGCTCGACGAGCTGCTGCGACCGGAGCGGCTCACCGAGGTCGGTCCTAGGTGATGGTGATCAGGCCGTCGATCATCAGGAAGCCTCCCACCAGCATCCCCGCCACCCCGCCCATCGCCGGCCCGGCCGCGACCACCCGGTCCCGCAGCGCCGCCAGCTGCGCCTGAGCCTCACCGGGGTAGCGGGCGTAGTACAGGAACATCAGCCCCACGGTCGCCGTCGAGGCGACCGTGAACAGGACGAAGGCGATGGCGACCTTCAGGCCGGTGGTGTGGTTGTGCACGACGACCAGGGCCGCCGCGGTGGTGATCGCCCAGGGTTGCTTGAGCACGCCGACCACCGCGGCGCCGACCGGGGTCAGTCCCTGCATGTGACCCATGATCCGGTCCGCTCCCCAGCGCGACGGCACCGTCGAGGCCGGGGCGGTCTGCCCGCGTCGCCACAGCCGGGCTGCGAACACGAGCAGGGTGAAACCCAACAGGATCTCCAGGACGGCCACCGACGTCCGCCCACCCTCGGTCTCGCTCGCGTCGGAAGCCGCCAGCGCATAGCTCGCGGCGAACACGAACGTGAGCGAGAGCCCCCATCCGAACAGGAACCCGACGGCGTTCACCCGGGCCCGGGCCGTCCCCAGGACCAGCACGAACACCACGATCGTGGCCGGCGACAGGCTCGCCATCAGACCGAGGAACAGGAGCGGGAGGATCAGCCCCATCGCGACGATCCGTGTTCACTCGGTGCCGTCCTCGACAGCAAGACATGTGCCACCATGCTCCCCAACCTGTCCAGCCCGACGGGCGTGACGCCGATCCGTCGTGATCACCGTGCCCTCCTCCGCGCCGGTGTGCCTCACCTGTCTCAGGTGACGCGGCGCGGTGCGACGGTGTCCTACCTTGGGCCGCATGTCGACGGATCAGCCGACCGAAGCGGCCATCTCCAGGAGCCCACTGGCGAGCGTCGCCGGCGCACCACTCCCGCGCGGCCTGACGGTGATCGTCGGCGTCATCGGGGTCGTCATCCTCGGCACCGGCATCCGTGGCGCCGCCGGGATCGTCGCGCCCACGATGCTGGCGCTGGTGCTCACCATCGCGGTCCTGCCGGTGGGAACCTCGGCGCGTCGCCACGGGTGGCCCAGCTGGCTGGCCACCCTGTTGGCGCTCGTCACGGCGTACGCGATCCTGCTGGTGCTCCTGGTCGGCACCATCGTCTGCCTGGTGAAGCTGGTCGACCTCCTCCCGCAGTACACCAAGGACGCGCAGGGCCTCACCGACCAGTTCCACGACTGGCTGTCCGGCCTCGGACTCGGCACCGAGAAGACGAGCGACCTACTGAAGAAGGTCGACCCCGGCAAGGTCGCCGACATCCTGGCCGGTGTCCTCTCCGGGATCCTCGGTGCGCTCGGGGGGCTGTTCTTCCTGGTGACCGTGATGTTCTTCTTCGTCGTCGCCGTGCGGGGGTTCGAGCCGCGCGTCGCCTGGCTCCAGGGCTCGAAGCCCCAGCTCGCGGCGGCGCTCACCAAGTTCGTCAACGGCACCCAGAAGTACCTCGTGATGACGGCCCTGTTCGGCGCCATCGTGGGAGCCCTGGACTCCGTGGCGCTGTGGCTGATCGGGGTGCCGCTCCCACTGGTCTGGGGCTTCTTCTCCTTCATCACGAACTTCATCCCCAACATCGGGTTCGTGATCGGCATCATCCCGCCGGCCCTGCTCGCCCTCCTCGACTCGGGCTGGGAGGAGATGGTGCTGGTGCTCCTCGTCTACAGCATCCTCAACGTCTCCATCCAGACGTTCATCCAGCCGCGCTTCGTCGGCAACTCGGTCGGGCTGAGCGCCGAGATGACCTACATGTCCCTCGTCGTCTGGGCGTTCCTGCTCGGCCCGGTGGGCGCCCTCCTCGCGGTGCCGATGACGCTGCTGCTGCGGGCGTTCTTCATCGACGCGGACCCGCGGGCCGCCTGGGCCGCGCCGCTGATCGACGCCCAGGTCGACTACCCCGACGCCGACCCGGAACCGGAAGAGTCTCCCGATCCCGACCCGAAGGCGATCAGCTCAGGGTGAGCTGCTGGGGCCGGAACGGCGCCCCGTGTCCCGGCACGATCAGAGCGGGCTCCAGGTCGAGGAGCCTCGCCCGGGAACGCTCGAGCACAGCCTGGTCCTCGGCCCGGGGATCCTGGGCCGGGCCGTGCTCGGACCACCACAGGTGCGTGCAGGCCACCAGCCCGTCCGAGGTCTCGACCAGCGTGGTGATGTCCTGGGCCGTGTGCCCGGGTGTCGCCATCAGTCTCACGGAGGCCGAGAGCCGGAACCCGTCGGCCGCCCGGTCGGTCCAGGTGTCCCGTTCGTAGATTGCCCAGAAGTCGTGGAAGCGGGCCCGCTCGAACAGAGCCGCGTTCAACGTGTGGTCGGGATGGTGGTGGCTGAACACCACGTCGCCCACCTCGGCGGGATCAATGCCCAGCCCCACCAGCGGGTCGAGAATCGCGCTGCGGTGGGACACCATCCCGGGATCGACGACGATCGAACGTCCCTCGTCGCGGATCAACACCACGGTGCTGGCCACCCGCTCGTGGGCGTAGCCGGCACAGAGAACATCGAGCTCTGCGGCCATGAGGCAATCGTGGCACGCCCTCTCGCGACACCCCGACGATCTCCCTGAGGTCTAGGGTGCTGGGGGTGTGGTCGCTCTGGTCGGAGAACTCGATCCTGTCGATCTGCTCCCAGGACTCGGTCCTCTCGGTGGGCAGCGCCGCCTCCTTCGCGTCGATCGCGAGCGTCGGCTCCTTCGCCTCGGCAGGGTCGATCGGGTCGGCGATGTCGGCCGCCTCCCTGTTCTCCTACCAGAGCGCGGGGTCGGCCCTGTCCCACCAGAGCAACGGGTCGGTGCTCTCCAGCCAGGCCAACCACTCGATCCGCGGCCGCCGGAGCCGCGGACGCGTCCCGACCGGAGCTGTCGCCGCGGGCGTGCTGGCGGCGCTCGCCGCCATCGCGGTGCATCGCGCCCGCCGCTGAGCCGGCTACCGGACCAGGGCGGCGGCCAATCTGTCCGCGGCGCTGGGGTCGGTCTGGGGCAGGAAGAGCGACGGCTCGACCAGCTCCACCTCGAGCACGCAGAACCGTCCCTGGTCGTCACGGACCAGGTCCACCCGGGCGTACGTCGGCGTACCCAGCCGGGCTGCGACCAGGTCGACGGCGGCCTGGGCCACCTCGACCTGAGCCGGGGTCGCGACGTGCTCGGCGTTGGTCTCCTCGGCGAACAGGTCATCCACCGAGCCGGCCCTGGGTAGGGCGACCCGCTTGCTGGCGGCGTGGCTGAAGGTCCCGTCGAAGAACACCAGCGGCCACTCGCCGTCCGTGGCCACGGACCGGAGGAACGGCTGCACCAGGACGACCTGCCCGGACGCGTGCAGCCGGGCGACGTGCGCCACCGCTGCCCCGTGCTCGTCGGCTCCGTACGACGCGGCATCCCGGCTGCCGGCCCCGACCGCGGGCTTGACCACGAAGGTTCCGGACGGGAATGCCGCCACCGAGCCGGGGGGCAGGAAGACGGTGGGCGTGATCGGCACCCCGGCCTCATCCAGCTCGGTCAGGTACCTCTTGTCGAGGCTCCAGCGCACGGTCGCCGGCGGGTTCACCAGCTCGCTGACCGCGGCGACCTCGTCGAGCCAGGCCGTGAACTCGGGGAGGCGCTGCGGATAGTCCCAGGCCGAGCGCAGCACGACCCGGTCGAAGCGCGACCAGTCCGCCTCCGGGTCGTCCCAGTCCAGGACCTCGACCGAGACCCCGGTCCGCTCGAGCGCCGCCAAACCCAGCGGCTCGTCCTCGTCCCGGCCCCGGGCCTCCCGCGCGGTCACCCACGCCAACCGTTCGATCATCGGGTCACCCTAGACACGCGACGGTCTGTCGCGGACACGGGCTGTTTCGTCCCGTCCGCGGCTGACTATGGTGGTCCCGATGACTGCGTCCAACGACTACTGCGATCTGTGTGATCTGCCGAGGTCCCAGTGCGTCCACGGGCAGCCGCCGCCCGCGGTTCCGGAGCCGGCTGTCCGGACGCCGCGCAGGGCCAGCCCCACCCGGGCCGCGCGACCGCGGACCCCCGGGGCCCCAGCCGTACCGGCCAAGCCGGTGAACCGTCGCTGGACGCCGCCCGAGGCGTTCAAGCCCCTCATCGTCGCGGTTCTCGAGGAGGCCGGCGGCGAGCTGGACTCCGACGATCTGTTCCTCGAGCTGGAGATCATGGCCGACGAGCGGCTGCTCCCCGGGGACAGGGAGACGACGCCCGAGGGCGAGCTGCGGTGGCGGTACGCCGCCCGCCGGGCGCGTCAGGCCCTCATCAACGAGGGGCTGATGACGAGGGACGGCGGCCCGGGCGTCTGGCAGCTGACCCGACCCTCCGCCGGCTGAGCCATCGGGCGCCGATGTCCACGAACGATATGACCTTGTGACCAAGGCGATACGTAGTCGAGTTGTGGCGGGTGCGGAATGGGAGTGACATCGGTGGCTGTCGCCCATCCGTGACTCGCTGCCGACCGACGCGTGAGCACGATCCACTGCGGGGCCGTGGATCCCTGAAGCACGCCCACAAGGCGTGGCCGCCGCATGTTCTCGGGCGGATGTACGGCGGCTGAGGGCACCGTCCGCGGTGCGCACGGTACGAGGAGAAGCGCATGGTCATCAATCGGAAGCCGATCGCGGCGTTCGCGGCAGCGGCAGCCGTCTCGGCGTCACTTGCCGCTTGTGGTGGCGGCTCCACGAGCGGCGGAGGCAGCTCCGCGGAAGCGGAGCAGGGCGGGACGCTGTACTACCTGACCAAGAGATCCGCGGAGCACATGGACCCGCATCGGATCTACGTGGGTCGTGACATGTACAACATGAACCGCATCGTCTACCGCGGCTTGCTGACCGTTCCGGCCACCGAGGACGACGCCGACGCCGACACCATCATTCCGGACATCGCCACCGACACCGGCACCGTGTCGGAGGACGCGAAGACGTGGGAGTTCACGATCCGCGACGGCGTCAAGTGGCAGGACGGCAAGCCCGTCACCTGCGAGGACTTCAAGTACGGCATCTCGCGGACCTTCGCCACCGACGTCATCACCGGTGGTCCGAACTACATCCTGTCCTACATCGACATCCCCAAGAACGCCGACGGGCTGCCGATCTACAACGGCCCCTACAAGGGTGACAACCAGGACGCCTACGACAAGGCGGTGACCTGCGACGGCAACAAGCTGACGCTGCGCTTCAGCAAGCCGTGGCCGGACTTCAACTACGCGGCCGCGTTCCTCAGGGCGTCCGACCCCTACCGCGAGGACAAGGACCAGGGCCAGAAGTCGAACTACCAGATCTTCTCCAACGGCCCCTACAAGCTCGAGGGCAAGTGGGACGCCACCCAGGGCGGCACCTTCGTGCGCAACGACGAGTACGACCCCGCCTCGGACGAGTCCAAGACCCGTCAGGCCAACCCGGACAAGATCGTCTACACCCAGGGTCTCGAGGACGAGATCATCTACGACCGACTGATCGCCGACTCCGGTGACGACCAGTACGCCATCACGGACCGTCGTGTCCCGCCGTCTTACTACACCCAGATCACCGGCCAGGTCGCCGACCGGTCCTCCCTGGTGGACGCGCCCTACGTCGACTACGTGTTGCCGAACTTCAACAAGATGAAGAACCTCAAGGTGCGTCAGGCGCTGATGCTCTCCACCGACAAGGTGGGCTACATCACCGCGCTCGGTGGCGACAAGGCCGGCACGCCCGCGAAGTCGATGATCAACCCGAACCTGATCGGCTACAAGGACAACCCGAACTTCACCGCTCCTCCGGAGGGTGACCCCGAGGCCGCCAAGGCGCTCCTCGAGGAGTCGGGCGAGAAGCTCCCGTACCCGATCACGTACACCTACCAGGGAGGAACCCCCACATCTGACAAGGCTGCTTCGGCCCTGGCTGACGGCTGGACGAAGGGCGGCTTCAAGGTCACCCTCGACCCGCTGACCGACACCTACTACGACATCATCCAGAAGCCCTCCGCCAATGGCGATGTCTTCTGGGGTGGCTGGGCATCCGACTGGCCGTCCATCGGGACCGTCCTCCCGCCGCTGTTCGACAGCAGGATCAACTTCACCGAGAACTCCAACGGCCAGGACTACGGCAACTACAGCAGCGACACCGTCAACAAGATGATCGACGAGGCCGCTCTCATGAGCGACGTCGACGAGCAGGCCGCGAAGTACATCGAGATGGACGACCAACTGGGCAAGGACGTCGCCTACATCCCGCTCGTCGTGGAGAAGTTCTACTTCCTGCGCGGCTCGAAGGTCACCAACTACATCAACAGCCCGGCGACCTCGAACTTCCCGGACCTCGGTGTCATCGGCGTCGAGAACTGAAACGACGAACACGTGGACCCCGACCGGGTGCTCAGCTGGAGCCGAGCACCCGGTCGAGGTAGTCGTTGCGGAACGTCCCGTGCGGGTCGAGCTCGGCCACCAGTGACCGGAAGTCGTCCATCCGCGCGTGCAACGCATCGGGGGCAGGGTGGTGGAACACCTTGCCCCAGTGCGGCTTCGCGTCGTACGGCGCCAGGGCCGCCTCGATGTCCGGCAGCACCGCCTCGACCTCGGGCTGGCGTGGCTGCCAGGTGAAGTGCAGGCCGACCGAGTCGGTGCCGTGGAACGGGCTCATCCAGAGGTCGTCGGCGGCGACCGTGCGGATCTCGGCGACGATCAGCAGCGGGGTGATCCGTTCGCCGAGCCCACGGACCGCCGCGATGGCGGCCGCGGCGCTGGCCCGCGGGACGAAGTACTCGGTCTGCAGCTCGAGCCCCACGCTCGGGGTGAAGTCGAGGCGGAAGTGGGGGAGGCGGTCGTACCACGGGCCGGGCCGTCCCAGCTGCTCGTTGCAGTTCTCGGCGGTCCCCCCGGACCAGGCAACCGGGGAGAGCGGCTCCATGGCGGCAGGGGCGCCGAAGAGGTCGGCCGGCGCCTCGAACCCCGGAGTGGCCACGTTCTTGAGCCACACCTGCTCGACGTACGGGGCCGACCAGCTCGTGAACAGGCTGACGCTGTAGCCGGACCGCTGGATCTCGTCGAAGTGCTCGAGCGCCGCGTCCCAGTCGAGGCGCTCGTACAGGTCCTGGCGGGCGTCGAAGCGGGGCACCAGGTCGAGCGTCACCGAGGTCAGCACCCCGAGCGCACCCAGTCCGACGACCAGGCCGGGGAAGACCTCGGGGTCGTCCGCCCGTGAGTAGCTGCGCACCTCCCCGTCCGCGGTCACCAGCTCCAGGGCGGAGACGGACGTGGACAGGCAGCCGTGCTGTTCGCCGGACCCGTGGGTCGCGGTGGCGACGGCGCCCGCGACCGAGATGTGCGGCAGCGACGCCAGGTTGGGCACCGCGAAGCCGGCGGCGTCGAGCGATGCGGCGATGTCGCCGTACCGGCTGGCGGCGCTCACGCGCGCGCTGGCCCGGGCACTGTCGATCTCCAGCACCGGCGGCAGCCCCGACAGCTCCACCTGGGCGCCGTCCACGTCCGCGATGTCGTTGAAACAGTGCCGGGTGCCCAGCGCCTTCAACCGTCTCGACGACGCGACCAGCGACTGGAGCTCGGCCACGGACGCCGGCCGGTGCCGGTGGGCGGCGCGGTAGGTCAGGTTCTGCGCCCAGTTGGTGGCGGTCATCGGGCTCCTCACGGTCGGGGACCACGGTGTCGGCCCGGGTGTCGGGCGTCAAGCACGGGGTGACCACGAGGTCGGACTCGTGATCCACGTGGTCCGGCCGCCGTACCGCCTCAGCCCGGGTCGGAACCGTCCAACAGCTCGGCCTGCCAGGCGAAGCACTCCGCGGACAGCTCCGCGAGCCGGTCGGCGCCCGGCAGCAGCGCGGTGACCCGGGCGGCCACCGCCTCCGGCAGGTCCGTGTGCAGGTAGCGCAGCCCGTAGTCGTGCCGCCACGGGCAGTGCTCCACCCGGAGCAGCTGGACCAGCGGCATCAGCCCGAACCGCAGGTAGAGCGCGACCGCCTCGGGCAGGTGGCCGCGCGCGGTGGCCCGGTTGACCAGCCACTCGGCGGTCGCGAACCGCTGCCGGATCTGGTCGACGGCCTCGGCGGCGCCGGCCTCGAGCGCCGCCGGGTCGTCGTGACGCAGCTCCACCAGCCCGTCGGGGTCGTGCAGGACGAGCGGCGTCCCGTGCCGGCGTACGTCGACCAGCCGGTGCCCGTCGCTGACGTCGAGGACGGCGAGGTCGACGATCCGGGTCGGCTCGTCGAGCCGGCCGGCCCGCGGCTGCGGGTTCACGAAGCACTGGCGCCCGTCCGGCCGGGCCGCCTCGGGGAGCTCCCACACGTGGTCGGGCGCGAAGCGCTCGCGCACCTCCCGGAGCAGCCGCTCGTACGCCGCCACGGACGCGCCCCCGCGGGTCAGCACCACCACGTCGAGGTCGGACCACTGGTCCCAGCCGCCGGTCGCCGCGGAGCCGCCGACCCAGACGCAGCGCACGTCCGGGTCGGCTGCCGCGTGCTCGCGGAACCAGGCCAGCCAGTCCTCGAACCGGCCGAGGTCGGGGTCAGTCATGCGTGCCTCCCGAGGCGCTAGCGGGCCGGCTCGATCCGGCCGCGCACCTCGCCGAGCGCGATCCGGCCGCCGCGGGTGCCGGGGGCGGTGTAGCGGAGCACCACCTCGTCGCCGTCCTCGAGGGCGATCCGCTCCTCGTCGCCGACCCTGAACGGCTCCTTCCACCCCCAGCTCATCTCCAGGAACGAACCGCGCTGGTCCTTCTCGGTGCCGGACACGGTCCCGGACGCGAACAGGTCGCCGGTGCGCAGGGAGGCGCCGTTGACGGTCAGGTGCGCGAGCATCTGCGCGGGTCCCCAGTACATCGAGGCGAACGGCGGTCGCGACACGACGTGCCCGTTGACCTCCACCTCGATGGCGATGTCCAGACCGCCCCTGCCCTCGACGGCGAGGTAGTCGAGCGGCCGCGGGTCCTGGCCGGGCAGGTCCACCCACGCCGCGTCCAGCGCCTCCAGCGGGGTGACCCACTGCGAGATCGAGGTCGCGAAGGACTTGCCGAGGAACGGGCCGAGGGGGACGTACTCCCAGGCCTGGACGTCGCGGGCGGACCAGTCGTTGAGCCCGACGACGCCGAAGACGTGCTCGGCGAACCCGGCGACCGAGACGCGGTCGCCCTGCGCGGACGGGGTGCCGACCACGAAGCCGAGCTCGGCCTCGATGTCGAGGCGGGTGCTGGGGCCGAAGGTGGGGGCGTCGTCCGCGGGTGCCTTGCGCTGGCCGTGCGGCCGGACGACGGGCGTGCCCGACGGCACGACGGTGCCGGAGCGGCCGTGGTAGCCGACCGGGAGGTGCCTCCAGTTCGGCAGCAGCGGCTCCTGGTCGGGCCGGAAGATCCGCCCGACGTTGGAGGCGTGCGCCTCGGAGGCGTAGAAGTCCACGTAGTCGCCGACCTCGATCGGCATCCGCAGAGACACCTGGGAGAGCGGGACCAGGTGCGGCTCGACGTCGCCGCGCCGCGCCGGGTCGCTCAGCAGCGCGGTGACCCAGCGTCGTACGGATCTCCACGCGTCGGGGCCCTGGGCCATCAGGGGGTTGAGCGACGGCGCCGCGAGGACCGGCGCCAGGTCCAGCTGGTCGGCGGCCGCGACGGGCGCCAGGTCGAGGACCAGGTCACCGATCCGCACGCCGACCCGGGGAGCGTCGTCCCCGCGGACGAACACGCCGTACGGCAGGTTGTCGATGTCGTACGCCGACCCGGCGGCGCCGTCGACCCAGGTGCTGCTCACAGGTCCTCCAGTAGTCCGGTGCCGACGAGCTCGTCGAGAGGCTCGGTGACCGAGCAGGAGCCGAACGAGGTGAACCAGCGCCGCGCACCGGAGAGCTCGGAGTCGAGCGCGAGCCCGACCAGGCGGCCCCTGTCCTGCTGCTCGAGGATGCCGGCCACGACGTCGCGGGAGGCTCCGTCGAAGGCCTGCCGGGTCGCGACCAGCACGTTGAGGAACCCGTGGTGCTCGAAGCCCGTCTCCGGCTCGCGGTGGCGCACCGCGCCGTGCAGCCCGGCGGTGCACTTGAAGGGGGTCTCGCGGTCGAGCGCCGCGTCGATCCAGGCGGCCAGCACGGAGGCGGACGGGAAGGCGTCCGCCTCGGTCCCGCCGGTGCGGAACTTCAGCCGCAGCTCGGCGGCCGCGATCTCGTCCGCCGCGGCCAGCCAGCCGGCGGTTGGCTCGACCTGCGGCAGCTCGACGTGCACGGCCACGTCGTCGCCGAGCTCGCCCCGCACCTCGTCGACGGCCGCCACCACGCGCCGTGCGTTGCCGGGAAGGTCGTCGGGGTCGCGCAGCGCGATCTCGATCCCGGCCACCTGCAGCCCGAGGCGACGGGCCAGGCCCACCGGGCCGGCGACCTGACCGGCGCCGCCGGTCACCACCACGGAGAGCGGAGCGCCGAAGCCACGGACGAGGGGCAGGTCGGTGTCGCGGAGCACGAACGACCCGACGAAGCCGGCGTACCACTCCTCGCGCCGGGCGGTGAACGCGGCGGTCGCCTCGTGCAGCGGAGCGTCCCCGGGAGGGAAGATGGCGGCGTCGTCGACCAGGCGCAGCCACGTGGGGTCGAGGACGGATGGCGGGTACGTCGTCACGGGGACTACTCTAGCCACGAGGCGCATTGCGGACGTTAACCACCGATTATCGGACAAGGAACGACATGGCGTACTACCGGCAGCAGGGCACCGTGCCCCCGAAGCGGCACATCCAGCACCGCGACCCGGACGGCCGTCTCTACTACGAGGAGCTGATGGGGGAGGAGGGCTTCTCCTCCGACTCCTCGCTGCTCTACCACCGCGGCGTGCCCTCGGCGATCGTCGGCGCGGAGGTCTGGGAGCTGCCCGACCAGACCCGCACGCCCAACCACCCGCTCAAGCCGCGGCACCTCAAGCTGCACACCCTCTTCGGAGGCGGTGCCACGGCCGACGCGGTCACCGGCCGTCGCCTGGTGCTCGCCAACAGCGACGTGCGGATCGCCTACGTCGTCACCGGCACCGACCCCTCGCCGTACTACCGCAACGCCATCGGCGACGAGTGCGTGTTCGTCGAGTCCGGCGGCGGGACCGTCGAGACGATCTTCGGGGTGCTGCCCTACCGGGCCGGCGACTACGTGCTGATCCCGCGCGCGACCACCCACCGGTGGGTGCCGGACGAGCCGAGCCGGCTCTACCCGATCGAGGCGAACAGCCACATCGCCCCGCCGAAGCGCTACCTCTCCCGCTTCGGGCAGCTGCTCGAGCACGCGCCGTACTGTGAGCGCGACCTCCACGGCCCCAGCGAGCCGTTCCTGGTGGAGGGCACCGACGTCGAGGTGCTGGTCAAGCACCGGGTCAGCAACCTCCCCGGTGGGGTCGGCGGCACCCGGATGACCTACGCGACGCATCCGTTCGACGTGGTCGGCTGGGACGGCTGCCTCTACCCCTACACGTTCAACATCGAGGACTACATGCCGATCACCGGCAAGGTCCACCAGCCGCCGCCGGTGCACCAGGTCTTCGAGGGCCACAACTTCGTGGTCTGCAACTTCCTGCCCCGCAAGGTCGACTACCACCCGCTGTCGATCCCGGTCCCGTACTACCACTCCAACGTCGACTCGGACGAGGTCATGTTCTACGTCGGCGGCGACTACGAGGCCCGCAAGGGCTCCGGCATCAACATCGGCTCGATCTCCCTGCACCCGGGCGGCCACGCCCACGGCCCGCAGCCCTCGGCGATCGAGGCGTCGTTGGGGGCGGAGTACTTCGACGAGTCCGCGGTCATGGTCGACACCTTCGCCCCGCTCGACCTGGGCGAGGCCGGCCTCGCGGCCGAGGACCCGGCGTACGCCTGGACCTGGGCGGGCCGTGGCGGCGACGTCGGCGAAGGAGACAGCGACGGCGGCCCGGCGGTGTTCTCCAACTCGTGACGTGAGGCCGGGCGGCGCCTATCGTCGTCTCGTGCCTCGCATCGTTGTCGTGCTCGCCGGCCTGCTGCTCGTGCTCCTGGCGCCGGTGGAGGTCGCCGCCGCCGAACCGGTCACCAACCTGACCCCGCCCACGGCGGACGGCACCCCGGCGTACGCTTCGCGGCTCACCGTCGACCCGGGCACCTGGAGCGCCACCGCGCCGGCCTACACCTACCGCTGGCTGCGCGACGGTACGCCGATCGCCGGTGCCACCGGGTCGTCGTACCGCCTCGCGCTGGAGGACATCGGCACGGACGTCTCGGTCGAGGTGACCGCGACCCAGGACGGGGAGAGCGGCACCGCGGTCTCGGAGGAGCGGCGGGTCCGCCGCGCGAGCCTCGTCCTCGAGGGGCGGCCGGTGATCAGCGGCACCCGGCGCTACCTGCACCGGCTGACCGCCTCGGTCCCGCGCTGGCGGCAGAGTGTCGAGAAGGTCCGCTACCGCTGGCTGCGTGACGGCAAGGAGATCGGCGGCGCCACCGGCCGCCGCTACACCGCCGGTCACCGGGACGTCGGGCACCGCCTCGCGGTCCGTGCCACCGGGTTCAAGGAGGGGTTCAGCAACGGCGTGACCACCTCGACGCGGACGCGGCCGGTCGGTCACCGGGTGCCACTGCGGCGCACCGTCCGCTACCACGTGGAGACCCGCGGCCGGATCGTCAGCAACCTCGCCGAGTTCCGCCGGCTCGCGAACGCCTCGCTCAACGACCCGCGCGGCTGGCGGGTCACCGGCATCGCGTTCAAGGAGGTCCGCTCCGGCGGCTCGATGACGCTGGTGCTCGCCGAGGCGTCCCGGGTGCCGTCGTTCTCGTCGGTCTGCAGCAGCAGCTGGAGCTGCCGCGTCGGGCGCTACGTGGTGATCAACCAGAAGCGGTGGCGCTCCGCCTCCCCGGCCTGGAACCGGTACGGCGGCTCGCTGCGCGACTACCGACACATGGTCGTCAACCACGAGACCGGCCACTGGCTCGGCCACGGGCACCGGACCTGCCCGGCGCGCGGCGCGCTGGCCCCGGTGATGCAGCAGCAGTCGATCTCGCTGGGCGGCTGCCGCTTCAACCCGTTCCCCACCAGGCGGGAGTGGTTCACGCCCCGCTTCTGAGGGCTACTGCAGGGCGGCGGTCAGCCGCATCACGTTGTCGACGTACTTGTGACGCGCGGGCCGCTTGTCCCACTCCTCGAGCGTGAGCGGTCGGGAGAGGGCGCGGTAGGCGTCCTCGACCGTGCGCATCCGCGCCACCACGTCGCGGCCGAGCAGCATCAGCGAGATCTCGTAGTTCAGCGCGAACGATCGCAT
>JBEVFC010000177.1:0-12017 GCA_040512455.1 Nocardioides sp. | reverse complement strand
CGACCCGCGCGCCACGATCATCAAGAAGGCCTGCGACGACGTCTTCGAGGTCACCGGGGTCAACCCGCTGCTCGAGATCGCCAAGGAGCTGGAGAAGATCGCGCTCGAAGACGAGTACTTCGTGAAGCGGAAGCTCTACCCCAACGTGGACTTCTACTCCGGGCTCATCTACGAGGCGTTCCAGTTCCCGCCGGAGATGTTCACGGTGCTGTTCGCGATCGGCCGCACCCCGGGCTGGCTGGCCCAGTGGCTCGAGCTGGTCCAGGACAAGGAGCAGAAGATCGCCCGTCCGAAGCAGATCTACACCGGCGACCGCACGCTCGACTTCGTGCCGGCGTCTGAGCGCTGGGCCTGAGGCCTGCCGAATTCACTAGGTACCTAGTGAAACTGGCGCTTACCTCGCGCAGTATCGCGAGGTAAGCGCCAGTTTCGCGTGGTCAGCACGTATCAGGGAGCCGGGGAGCGTCCTCCTGAGACGCATGACTACTCCACACCCCCTCGCCAGCTGGTTCCAGATCAGGAACGCCCAGGACCGTACGCCGACCCGGAGGCGTCGCCCGCAGACTCCCGCCGACGGCTCCACGCCGCGGGCCTGGGTGCCGCGCCCTCGCCGCTCCGACGACTGACCGCGAACGGCCCTCCGACCCGATTTCGGTTCATCCTCTGCTCGACGGCGCAGACGTCCCACGGCTGCAGAAGGGCCGACCCCACAGCATTCTGAAGTTGGCCTTCGCCAACTGAGGAATGAGCTGTCGGGACAGAACTCCGTTCACATCTCGTCGGACCCTGGACAGGATCTTGCATCGAGCCCGGTCGCCCTTTGGTCCGAGATCCGGACGTAGCGTAGCCATGACCATGTTGTGCACTGTCACGCTGGAAGGCGCTGCGGCACCGACTCGGCTCATCTGGCTGTTGACGGGCCAGACGACCACACCCGCCCAGAGCACGACGAGACAGACTGGGATCGCTGCCAACGACAGTCGAGCCAACGAAGAGCCACCGACCCGTGCGTCAGGAGCGCGAGTACCTGCCGGAGTTCGGGAAGCTTCAGCCCGCTGGAGCAGGACCATGCTGACGGCCGTGACTCCCATCGCGATCCCTGCCCATGCCGCAGTGGTGTTCCTGTAGGGCTGTCCGAGCGCGGTGATGACATCCTGGGCCTGGAGGGATGCGCCCATGGCCAGAGCCGTGCCGATGGCCATGGCCAGGCCGGTCAGACCGAGGACCAGCCACACGTGTGACTCCTCGGTGGCCGGCTCGGAAACCTGGCTCCTCGTGAGCCAGAGGCCGACCAGGGCAAGCAGCAGGAGTGCCGCGATGAACCACCCAGCGCCCTGGCCGGGGCCGGCCAGGACGCCACCCGGCACGTACTTGTCCAGATCGGCCGCCGCCTCGGACCTGCCGAACACCGGAACCGAGGTTGCGAGGTTTCTCCACGCCGTGACCAGCGCCCCGAGGCCGACCTCTGGCTTGGTTCCTTGGTAGCAACCGGATGGTCCACTGCACACGAACGCGATCAGCGATCGAACCGCAATGAAGGAGACCAAGAAGCTGAGACCCAAGGCGCCTCCTGCAAGAACCTTGGGGTTCTTCCAGCGACTCTCGGGCGGCGCTACGCCGGTGGGTGGTTGGTGCGTCCACAGCACCAGCAGCGCGAGCGGGGCGGCCACATAGTAGATCTCGTAGGAAGCGTTGAGCGCCGCTCCGATCAAGGCAAGCGGCACGAGAGTCGAAAGCAGGGCCCGCGGCTTGGAGGCCAGGCGGTTGGTGAGCCTCAGGGTTGCCCACACGGTGAGGAGACATACAGCAATGGTTGGCCAGGTCAATGCCGAGTAGGCGACCCAGGAGCCGCGCTGGGCACCTTGCGTCTGAACCCCGCACGCGAAGATGACGGCAAACAGCACGGTGCCCGCCGCCACGCTCGAACGGGTCAGCTCCTGAACGGGCTGGTTCCTTCTGAGCCGGACTCTCAGCGTTGCGGCAACGGCTCTGAACGACACGACAGCGAGGGCGAAGCCGAGCAGCTTGGTTGCCGCCACACCAACGACCACCGATGAACCGGTCGCGATAGCGAACTTCGAAACCCCGAGGTAGGCCACGCGTTGGGTCACGAATGTCAGCGGAGCGAACCTGCCGTCGTGACGAATCCGATACGGGATCTCCTCGAACGACTGCGTCACGATGGTTATCCACGAGCCTCGTGAGTCGTGCAGGGTGAACAGGTACATGTAGCGCTCGTCAGCAGTGAGAGGAGCCGTGAGAGTTGGCCAGAGCATCCCTAGGATTCCCAATGCCAACGCCACCCAGGCACACGCACGCAACCATCGTCGATGCGGCCGAGGTGATCGCACGACGTCGGCACCGCTTGCCAGCTCGGGCATGGAACCCCTCAGTCTTGGAGGCGGAGGCAGTGCTAGCCGCACCGCGAGTGCGCCCAGAATGTACCAGCAGTGACAGGAAGAACCGGCCCAGGCATCCGCTCAGAACGGTGAGGCTTCACTCACGAGCCGTTCCGCATACGTGCTGCGCCACGAGGCAAGGAGACCGAGAGCCTGCAGGGCCGCCAGTCGAGAGTCCTGCGACCGAACCGCAGCCAGATCTGAAGATGTGCCGGTCAGTTCGCGGAGCGCTGTTCCCAACATCGGACGTACGACGTCGTCTTCCCGAATCTCGCTGAGCAACCTGGTCACAGCACCACGCCTGGCCTGCCGTCGTTGTCCTCGCTCCATCGTCGGCCTCGGGTCGTTCGTCGACCGAAGATCAGCGACCACCGGGCCGCAAACCGACTCGAGGAGGCGACGGTAGTACTCGCCTCCCAGCTTTGATCGCACGGGAATCCGTAGTGCCTCGGTCATGACGTCTGGATGCACGAATGGTAGGGATACGTTGCACTCAGGCCCAAAGAGAAGAAGAGGCGATGCCGCCACGGCTCTCGTCGTACGGGTCAGGAGAACGGAGAGGCAGAGAGCCATCTCGTGCCCCTTCACGTGCTGCGTTGCACCATCAAACGACTGCCAACTGAGTTCGCCGACCGCCCGCGATGCGGTACTGGTGATCAGCTCACCCTTGCCCAATCGCGCTCCACCCAGCGCGGACCAGAGCCTCGCACGCTGCTCTGCCGAGCTCGCGCCAGCCAGGATCCGCTGATTGACGAAGAGGCTCTTCAGCAACACATCTCCGGCCAGACCGTCCAGAACGGGGCCGCGCTCCTCGTGCAGCCGCCTGGCCAACGGCATGAGCCAGGTGTGCATCCACGTCTGGTACTGGACGCGCGCTCGCACGACGTCGACTTCCTCGGCCCAGGCATCCGGGCCCGGAACGAGTACCTCCTGGTGCAGGTCCAACGCCTCCGCAACGGGACGCGACAGCACGACATCGAGGTCGAGTCCGTCGTCGGGGCTGGTTGTCCACGCACGCACTCGTCCCCGTGGGACGGATGCGGCAAGGCCCGCGAGCAACCTGGAGTCCCATCCTCCGCTGAACGTGAGGTGAACGCGCCCGAGGGGCGAGGGCCGCGGGATACGTGGCCTGATTCGCTCAGCCAGTTCCGCCGGCTCCAACGCCCGTCCTTCGCTGGACGCTGCGATGAACGACGGTTCGAATCGTAGGTGGCGATGTCCACGACCTGATGGAGTCCACGCGGAGGCTGCCTCGATCCGTCTGATCTCGGCAAATGGCGTGGCGTCCCCGACGGGACTCCCCAGGCTCAGCGTGCTCGCCCAGGCCGCCCAGTCGACGTGCAGCTTGCGGTCATCAAGCGTCAACAACGGATCAATCCGGGCCGCAAAGTAGAGGCCTCCGTCCAGGCTCCTCACATAGATCTCACCGAGCCCCAGAGCGTCGTTGTGCAGGACCGGTCCCTCGTCGCCGACAACCAGACCGCCCGCAAGTCGAAGCTCGGAGGCTGACTGCCACGAGGTAGGCATGTCGCCACTGGAGAAGCTCGACCAGAAGACTCCGCGTTGGGCCTCTGATGACCACGTGTCCAGCTCTCCCGAGGCCAACAGCACCGCGCCGGGAACGTCGATCGCCGTGACGAGCCCGTCCGGACCAGCCTGGACGAGCCGGCGCATCATCCGGGTATCCCACCTTCCGATCGCACCGCACACGAAAGGGCGCGACCGATACTGGACGACGTCGCTCATCGCCTCGTCGTGGCGCATCTGCTCGCCGACCAGCCCAGCCGTACGTCCGTCGAACGGGCTTCACGAGGCGTAGTCACGGGTTCCTCTCGACGAGTACCTGGACCACGATTGTGACGTCGGGTCCACGTCGGATCAATGGGCCAGGCTGCCCAGGCCCCTCAGACCCGCCGCTCGAGGCGGCGTACCGACGGCACCGCGGCCGCCAGCAGCGAGCTGCCGGCCATGATCGCGGCCACCGTCAGCAGCCACGGCTCGATCCCCACCATCGCGGTGATCGGGCCGACCAGCACCAGCCCCAGCGGCCGGGCCACGAACGACCCGACGATGTCAAAGGCGTAGACCCGGGCCAGCTTGTCCTCGGCCACCTCGGTCTGGATGGACAGGTCCCAGTTGACGCTGAAGATCTCGAGCCCGAGGCCGTGCACGAACGCGCCGAGCAGCACCCACGGCAGCGAGCCGCTGAGCGCCATCGCCGCCGGGAAGACCGCGGTCAGCGCGAGCAGCACGGTGCCGGCCGCCAGGCCGTGCCGCGGCCTCCACCAGAGCGTGACCAGCGCGCCCACCATGAAGCCCACCATCAGCAGCGCCAGCGACCAGCCCCAGGCCGCCATGCCGAACTCGTCCCCGATGACGATCGGCCCGAGCACGCCCTGCACGCCGCCGTAGAAGAGGTGGTAGAGCAGCGCCTGCCCGATCAGCAGCCACAGCCAGGTGTGCCGGAACACCTCGGCGGCGCCGGCCCGCAGGTCCTTGAGCATGCTCTGCCGGTCGTCCGTGGCCACCACCGCCGGCACCCGGATCAGCGCGAAGCAGAGCGCGGCGAGCACGAAGGTCAGCGCGTCGAGCGCGATCGCCCAGCCGGCCCCGAACGCCGCCACCAGCATGCCGGCGACCGCGTAGCCGACCACCGCGGCCGTGTTCTGACCGAGCCGGCGCAGGGTGACCGCGCTCGCGAGCTGGTCGGCGGGCACCGTCTGCCGCGTCATCGCCTGCGACGACGGGCCGCTGAGCGCGGCCAGGCAGCCGTTGGCCAGGCCGACCAGGCCGAGCAGCATCACCGTCGCCCAGCCGCCGATCAGCGCGGCGGCGATGACGCCCTGGGTGACCGCGGCGCCCGCGGCCGCCCCCTGCATCAGCACCTGTCGCGGCAACCGGTCGCCCAGCACGCCGCCGAAGAGCAGGGTGACCACCTCGGCCAGCGCGAACGCGGCGACCACCAGGCCGAGCTCGGAGGCGCTGCCGCCCAGCTCCAGGACGCCGAACGCGAGCGCCACCGGGGTGACGGCGTTGCCGAGCGCGTTGACCGTCGAGCCGGTGACCAGCAGCCGGAACGGCGCGGACGACAGCGGACCCCGGAGGCGGGAGGGGTCGAGAATGGTTCCGACGGACATGCCGCGAGATTACTTCGCTGACGAACTATTCGTCAATGAAGTTGTTGGGGCTACCCTCTCGCCATGGCCGAGGACTGGGTGGACCGCCATGTAGCCCGCTGGCGGGACCACTGGATCGACATCCACTTCGACGACGAGGTCGAGGGCGTGGTCGAGCGGATCGGTGCCATCGCGCGCTACCTGAGGTCGACGAAGAAGGACGCGCTCGCCGACACCGGGCTGCAGGACTTCGAGTACGACACCCTGCACATGCTGATGATCCGCGACACCCCCGGGCACGCGAGCCCGACCGACCTGGCCGCCGACCTGGGCGTCTCCCCCGCCGGGATGACCGGCCGGCTGGACGGCCTGGAGAAGGCCGGCTGGATCCAGCGCCGCCCGTCGGCCGAGGACCGGCGCCGGATCGACATCGAGGTCACCCACAGCGGTGCGGACATCTGGCGGCGGGCCATCGCCCGCCGCGGCAACGCCGAGGAGGAGCTGGTCGGCGTCCTCAGCGCCGACGAGCAGCGCCAGCTCAACGTCCTGCTCAAGAAGATGACGCTCACCCTCGAGCCCGACGCCGACTGAACAGCGCTCAGCGGGTGCGCTGCACCCGTCCCTCGTCCCACACCGGTCCGTCCGACTCATAGACCGACCCGTCCGCGCCGTACACGAGGAACCGGTCGAACCCGCGGGCGAACCAGCGGTCGTGGGTCACCGCCACCACGGTGCCGTCGAAGGCCTCCAGCCCCTCCTCCAGCGCCTCGGCGGACTGCACGTCCAGGTTGTCGGTCGGCTCGTCGAGCAGCAGCAGCGTCGCGCCCGACAGCTCCAGGAGCAGGATCTGGAAGCGCGCCTGCTGGCCGCCGGAGAGCGACTCGAACCGCTGCTCCGCGGCATGGGCCAGCTCGTAGCGGTCCAGGGCGCGTGACGCCTCCTCCCGCGGCATCCCGGCCCGGTGGTCGTCGCCCCGGTGCAGGATCTCGAGGAGCGTCCGACCGATCAGCTCCGGGTGCTCGTGGGTCTGCACGAACCAGCCCGGGCGGACGCGGGCGCCGAGGCGGGCCGTCCCCCGGTGCCGGACCGGTTCGATCACGACGTCGCCGACCGGCTCGTGCTCCTTGTCAGGCCGGGTCCCGCCCGCGGCCAGCAGCCGCAGGAAGTGGGACTTGCCGGAGCCGTTCGAGCCGAGCACCGCGACCCGCTCGCCGTACCAGACCTCCAGGTCGAAGGGCTGCATCAGCCCGCTCAGCTCGAGCTCCTCGCAGACCACCGCCCGCTTGCCGGTGCGGCCGCCCTTGAGCCGCATCTTGACCTGCTGCTCACGGGGCTGCTCGGTGGGCGGTCCGGCCTCCTCGAACTTGCGGAGCCGGGTCTGCGCGGCCTGGTAGCGCGAGGCCATGTCGGAGTTGTACGCCGCCTTCTGCTTGTACATCAACATCTGGGCGCGGAGCTTGGCGTACTCCTCGTCCCAGCGCTTGCGGAGCTCCTCGAAGCGGGCGAAGCGGTCCTGCCTGGCCTGGTGGTACGACGCGAAGCCGCCCGGGTGCGTCCACACCAGGTTGCCGGCCGCACCCAGCTCCACGGTGACCACCCGGGTCGCGGTGTTGTCGAGGAGCTCCCGGTCGTGACTGATGTAGAGGATCGTCTTCTCCGACGACGTGATCCGCTCCTCGAGCCAGATCTTGCCGGGCACGTCGAGGAAGTTGTCCGGCTCGTCGAGCAGCAGCACCTCGTCCGGCCCGCGCAGGAGGTACTCCAGCACCAGGCGCTTCTGCTCGCCACCGGAGAGGGTCTTCAGCGAGCGGTACTTCGCCCGGTCGTAGGAGACCCCCAGCCCGGCCATCGTGCAGACGTCCCAGACCACCTCGATGTCGTAGCCGCCGGCATCGGCGAACTCCGCCAGCGCCCCGGCGTACCGCATCTGGGTCTTCTCGTCGTCGGTGTCCATCAGCGCCCGCTCGCACGCGTCGACGTCGTACGCCGCCGCCCGGACCCGTGGCGGGGCGACCGACAGCAGCAGGTCGGCGATCGTCGGGTCGTCCCCGAGCGCGGCGCCCACCATCTGCCGCATCACGCCGAGCCCGCCGGACCGCGTGACCGTGCCGGCCTGCGGGGCCAGGTCTCCGGTGATGATGCGCAGCAGCGTGGTCTTGCCGGCGCCGTTCGCACCGACCAGGGCCACCTTGGCGCCCTCGCCGACCCGGAAGGACACGTCCTCCAGCAGCACCCGACCGTCCGGCAGCTGGTAGCGAACCCCGGCGACATCCACATGACCCACGCGGCGATTGTCCCGGCTCGACGGCCTCCCGCCAACCGGATTAGCGTGCGCGGGCGCACACAAAATGAAGTGGGTGTAGCGGACACCTGCCGTAGAATCCGGCCCATGGCGAGGGTTTCGGGGGAGATGACTGAGCTGCGCGCCGCCGTCGAGGTGGCGCGCACCACCCGATCCCGCACCCGCGTCGCCGCGCTGGTCATGTACGCCGTGGCCCTGCTCGTCTGGGTCCGCGGGTTCGGCGTGCCCAGCGACACCGTGCAGATCTTCCTCTGGCTCTGGCTGGCCACGATCGCCTGGAACGTCGAGGCCCCGTGGCGTTACCACCTGGGCTTCCTGCGTGACTGGTGGGCGCCGGTCGCCGGGCTGGTCGTCTACTTCTACAGCCGCGGCCTCGCCGACGAGTTCGGCTTCGCCCCGCACTACCAGATGCCGATCACGGTCGACACCTGGCTCGGCGGCGGCGTCCTCCCCTCGGAGCGGCTGCAGGGCGCCCTCTGCGGCATGCCGTGCGACCCGTCCAGCGCCCCGCGCTGGTACGACGTCGTGTTCACCACCGTCTACACCACGCACTTCGTGATCGGCCTGACCATCGCGATGGTGCTGTGGCTGCGCAACCGCGGCGAGTGGATCAAGTGGATGCGCCGCTACATCGGCGCCAACCTGGCCGCGCTCGTCGTCTACATCTTCTACCCCATGGCACCGCCGTGGATGGCGTGGGAGGAGGGCTACCTCCCCCACGAGGTCCTCCGGATCACCCACCGCGGCTGGGCCGACACCGGCCTGGGTCGCTTTCATCTGATCCTCACCGGGGTCGGCAACCCGGTGGCGGCGATGCCCTCGCTGCACGCGGGCATCGCGTTCATGGTGGCGATCTACGGCATCCACCGGTTGCGGACGCCGTGGCGGTTCCTGCTCGCGGCGTACCCCCTGGTGATGTCGTTCGCGCTCGTCTACTACGGCGAGCACTACGTCATCGACATCATCGCGGGCTGGCTGTTCGCACTCGCGGTGCTGGCGGCCTGCTCGTTCTACGAACGCAGCCGCGGGAGCTAGGCGCGGCGGGTCTCCAGGACCCGGAAGCCCTTCGCGCTGGACAGCCGCTCGGTCGGGTAGCCCCGCTCCCCCAGCCACCGCTGCAACGAGTCGGCACCGAGGTTCTTGCCGACCACCATCACCGCCCGGCCACCCGGCGCCAGCCGCGGCAGCCAGGCGAGCAGCAGCGCGTGCAGGGCCTCCTTGCCGATCCGGATCGGCGGGTTGGACCAGATCTCGTCGTACGTCGCCTCCGCCGCCACCGCGTCCGGCAGCACCGCGCGGAACCGGTCGGCCAGCCCGAGCGCCACGGCGTTCTCGTTGGCCAGCAGCAGTGCCCGCTCGTTCACGTCCACCCCGGTGACCACGGCGCCAGGGACGGCGCTGGCGACCGCCAGGCCGATCATCCCGTAGCCGCAGCCGAGGTCGAGGATGCGACCCGGCGCCGGCGGCCCGGTCTCGCGGAAGAGCACCGCGGTGCCGATGTCGAGCCGTCCCTGGGCGAAGACGCCCGACCCGCTGGTCAGCCGCAGGGCGTGGCCCCAGACCGTCGCCTCCACGGGGGTGCGCTTGAAGGCCACCGCCGGGTCGGCGGTGAAGTAGTGGTCATCCATCCTCGGTCGTCCTCACCGTGCGGGCTTCGCGCGCCCGGGCCGCCAGCGCGTCGTCGGCCGGGTAGGAGACCTCCTCGAGGGTGAGCCCACGCGCGGGGACCACCTTCACCGACCCGTCCCGCGCCCGGGCGGTGAGCACCTCCGCCGCCCAGGACGGGTCCCGCCGATCCTCGCCGACGGCGACCAGGCAGCCCACGAGCGAGCGCACCATGTTGTGGCAGAAGGCGTCGGCCCGCACCGTGGCGACCGCCATCCCCTCGACCCGCTCCCAGCGCAGGTCCAGCAGTGACCGGATCGTGGTGGCGCCCTCGCGGCGCTTGCAGAAGGCCGCGAAGTCGTGCTCGCCGAGCAGCAGCTCCGCGGCCGCGTTCATCCGGTCCAGGTCCAGCGGGTGGGGCCAGGAGAGCACGTGGTTGCGGGTCAGCGGGTCGAACAGCCCGGCGTCGTCGATCCGGTAGGCGTAGCGCCTCCACAGCGCTGAGAAGCGGGCGTCGAAGCCCTCGGGGGCCTCGCTGACGCGCCGAACCCGCACGTCGGGACGGAGGATGCCGTTGAGGCGGCGCTGCAGCGCGTCCACGGGGCGGTGCCGGATCCGGCCGGCGGACTCGGTGAGCACCTCACCCTCGACGTCGAGGTGCACCACCTGGGCGCGGGCGTGCACGCCGGTGTCGGTGCGGCCGGCGCAGGTCACCGAGACCGAGGGGACCCGCAGCACCGTGGCGAGGGACTCCTCGAGGTCGCCCTGGACGGTCCGCAGCCCGGGCTGCTTCGCCCAGCCGCTGAACTCGGTGCCGTCGTAGGCGAGGTCGATCCGGATCCGCACGGTCGGAATCCTGCCATCCCTGCCCCTGGTCACCCGCTTCGGTGTCGCCGGACCATGGACGGCCGCGGCCGCGGGTCAGACGAGCTCGTGCGTGTACGGCGGGTCGGCGCCCGGACGGGAGACGGTCACCGCGGCGGCCCGGGCGGCGTACCCGAGCACCTCGCGCCAGCCGTCGTGGCCGAGCGAGGCCAGCCGGGCGCGGGCGTCGGCGCCCAGCAGGTCGCGCTCGCCGAGGGCGTGCAGGGTGGCGGCGCCGAACGTGTCACCGGCGCCGATGGTGTCGGCGACCAGCACCGGCAGGGCGGGGAGGTCGAGCGTGCCGGACGCGGTGAACAGGGAGACGCCCTCGCCGCCGCGGGTGACCACCACCGCCGTCGGGCCGAGGCCGAGCAGGCCCGTGGCGGCGTCGGCCAGCGAGACGCCGGGACGCAGCCCCTCGAGGTCCTCGTCGGAGGCCTTCACGATGTCGCTGGCGGCCACCAGGCGCTCGATCCGGGCGATCACCTCGGGGCCGGTGCCGCTGATCGAGGGCCGCAGGTTCACGTCGTAGCTGACCGTCGCGACGTCGCGGAGCCGGGACACCTCCGCGAACACGTCTTCGCAGCCGGGCGCGAGGACCGCCGCGATCGAGCAGGCGTGCACCACGACCGGCTCCGTCCCGTCGGGGAGCCGGACCGGGTTGAGGCGCCAGTCCAGGTCGAAGGCGTAGGACGCGGCGCCACTCGGGTCGAGGGTGGCCACCGCCGAGGACGTGCGCTCCACGGCGCCGGGGTCCCCGGCCAGGTTGACGGCGTTGCCGGCCAGGTGGTCGGCCAGCAGCCCGCCGTACGCGTCCCCGGCGAAGCTGGTGGCCAGCCAGGTGGGGCGCCCCAGCCGGGCCAGCGCCACGGCGACATTGGCGGCGCTGCCGCCGGGGTGGTCGACGTGGGTGTCCGCCCCCCGCACCACGTCGACGAGGGACTCTCCGATGACGAGGGCGGTGCCGGTGACCATGCGCTATCTCTACACCATGAAATGCCACGAGGGCCCATCCTCCCCTGGGGGTGGATGGGCCCTCGTGAAGCCTTCAGGAGGCTGGGGTCACTCGCCGGCCTTGGTGAAGCCGGCCGCCTGCGCGGACTCCTCGGTGTCGAACCAGACCTCGGCGGTGGTCTGCTCGAACCACTGGCCGTCCGGGGTGTGGTACTTCATCGAGTCCTCGTTGCCCTTGATCGGGAAACCCTCGGGCGCCTGGTCGGCGTCCTCGAGCGGGACGTGCGAGCCGTCGTACTTGCCCGCGACACCGCCCTCGGTCTCCTCGAAGGCCTCGTCGTCGGCCGCGACGTCCGCGAACGCGGCGACATCGGCGTCGGCGGCCTTGGCCTCGACCGGGTCCTCAACCGTCTCGGTGTCCTCGACGGGCTCCTCCGCGGCGGGCGCGGGGGTGGCCGGCGCAGCCGTGGTGGTGCGCTTGGTCGAGGGAGCCTTGGGGCTGTAGGCCTCGGTCACCAGCTCGATGACCGCCATCGGGGCGTTGTCGCCCTTGCGGGGGCCGATCTTGGTGATCCGGGTGTAGCCACCCGGACGCTCGGCGAACGTGGGCGCGATCTCCGTGAAGAGGGTGTGCACGACCGACTTGTCGCGGATGGTCTTGAGGACCTCGCGGCGGTTGTGCAGGTCGCCCTTCTTCGCCTTGGTGATCAGCTTCTCGGCGTGCGGACGCAGCACCCGCGCCTTGGCCTCGGTGGTGGTGATCCGGCCGTGCTCGAA
>JBEVFC010000077.1:0-3801 GCA_040512455.1 Nocardioides sp. | reverse complement strand
GTGGGCACGGACTCCATGTCGGCACAGTACGGCGTTCTCTGTCCGCTGCCGAGACTCTCACCGCCGGGCCTCGGGGCGTGGACCATCCCTCCGCCCGGAACGCGCGCGGCCGTCACAGCACGTGCGCCGTCGCGGTTGGCCCGTCTCGGCGCGGTGACCGTCAAGCCGGCACGATCACGACCTTGCCGAGCGCGTGCCCATCGCCGACGTACGCGAGCGCGGCGGGGACTTCCGCGAGCGAGAAGGTCCGGTCGATGGGAATCGCTATCTCCCCGTTGGCGCACCGATCGGCGAGTGGCCGAAAGTGGGGCGGGCCCTCCGTCACGGCGAGCACCCCGATGGAGCGGCCGCTGAGCGGCCCGACCACCGAGCCGGCGGTGAGCACCCGGAGCAACGTGCCGACCGACCCACCCACACACCGGTAGCGGCCACCACGGTTCAGAGCGCGCCGGTAGGCGAAGACCGACCGGTGCGCGACCAGATCGAGCACCAGGTCGTAGGCGTGGGCCGGGCGAGTGAAGTCGTCCTGGGCGTAGTCGAGTACTTCGTCGGCGCCCAGGGACCGCATGTGGCCCAGCTTCCTGCCGTTGTCGACGCCGGTGACGTGGGCGCCGGCGCGTTTCGCGAGCTGGATGGCGAACGAGCCCGAGCCACCGCCGGCGCCGTTGATCAGCACCCGCGAACCTGGTCGTGCCCACCTCGTCCCCTGTAGCGCGATCGCTCCCGCCTGCGGGAGGGTCGAGGCCTGGGCGAACGTCAACGCGGGCGGCTTGGGGGCCAACACCGACTCCGGCGCCGCGGCGTACTCCGCGAACCCGCCCTTGAGCGCGAGGTTGTCGCCGTACACCTCCTCGCCGGCGCGGAACCGGGTCACCCCGTCACCTACCGCCTCGACCACGCCGGCGACGTCCGACCCGAGCGTCCGGTGCGCCGGGGTACGCAAGCCGCCGATCCGCGCGTAGGCGGGCGAGCCGCGCAGGCACTCCCAGTCGCTGAGGTTGACCGAGGTCGCCGCGACCTTGATCAGTACCTGACCGGCGGCGGGCGACGGCTTCGGCACGTCCTCGAGGCGGAGCACCTCGGGACCGCCGTACCGGCCGTAGATGACCGCCTTCACGGCGCCGCCCCTGCCTCTGAGGTCCTGCTGACAAGTAGGTTCATCCGATGAGTCGCCTCCTCCATCTCAACGGCCCGCCCGGTATCGGCAAGTCAACTCTGGCGCGGCGCTATGTCGATGACCATCCCGGAGTGCTCAACTGCGACATCGACGTTCTCCGCACGCTCATCGGCGGGTGGCAAGCGGACTTTGCGGGCGCCGGGGCACTCATCCGGCCCGCTGCCCTGGCGATGATCACGGCCTACCTTCGCACGGGCCACGACGTCGTACTGCCACAGATGCTGATCAGACTTACCGAGTTGGAGAAGTTCGAGCTCGCCGCTGATGACGCCCGAGCCGAGTTCGTCGCGTGCATGCTCACCGACACGGAGGCCTCAGCTGTCTCGCGCTTCTACCGACGAGGCGAGTCCGACAGCGACATCGCCTGGCACCAACAGGTTCGCGAGATCGTCGAGGCCGACGGCGGCGAGGACGCGCTCACCGCGTGCCATCGTGGGCTTCAGGAGCTCCTGGCCAGTCGCCCTGGCACCGCAGTCATCCGCAGCACGGAGGGTGAGATCGACGCGACGTACCGGAACCTCCTCGAAACGGTGGGCTGAAAGCCACAGGTCACGGGTTCAGGCGGGCGACCCGACCGGTGGTTTCACCGATGCGAAAGAAGTATCAGACAGCGCAGGATCGAGATCAGGGAGAGGGGAGTTGATCGGAGCAGACCGATGACTCCCTGGGACCCGGAGGTCCGCACGACCTCACCACATCAGCCGAGTCAGGGAAGTGAACATCATGGCCGCCTCGATCCCAGTCGAGATGGAATCCGGAGCATCCGCCGGCCGCCTGCACCCCCACAACGGCTACTACGCCGGCGACTTCACCAGCCCCCAGTACGTCGCGCCAGCCGCCTGGAAGACACCCATCCCCGCCTTCGAGCCACAGCAGTCCTGAGCGCAGGTCGGCCGTCGGCAGACCGACCTCGTGCCGACTTCACGTTCATCATGGATCGGCCGATGTTGATGTGCCTCAGGTTGGATCGGGCGGCGTCGGGGTGACTCGGTGCGAGTGGTCCTGGTGGGTTTGGGTGGGTTGATCCGTGTCGGTTTCGCTGGCCGCCCAGCTGGCGAGCAGGGTCAGGGAGTCGTGGGCAGCGGAGTCCGGCTCCGGGGGGTAGCCGACCAGGGCTGTGCTCGATCCGGGTTCGAGGGGGAGGGACTCGTAGGGCAGGTCGAGGTCGCCGACGACGGGGTGGTGGAAGAGCTTGACGCCGGTGGAGTGGATGCGGACGTTGTGTGCGGCCCAGCGGAGGCGGAAGTCGTCGCTGCGGGTGGAGAGCTGGCCGACCAGGTCGGAGAGGTCGCGGTCGTGGGGGTCGCGACCGGCTTCGGCGCGCAGGATGGCCACGGTGTCGTTGGCGACCGTTTCCCAGTCGCGGAAGAACGTCTTGGCCTCTCGGTCGAGGAAGACGAACCTGGCGTTGCTGGGGGTGCCGTCGGGGTCGGCGTAGACGGGTGAGAAGAGCGCTCGTCCGAGGGCGTTGGCGCCGAGGATCTCTAGGCGTCCGTTCAGCACCACGGCCGGCGTGCCATGCATGGAGTCCATCAGGCGCTGGATGGTGGGGCGGAGGCGCTGGGCGGCCGGGGGTATGCGACGTCGGGGCCGGCGCGGTGTGCCGGCCGTGTGGAGCAGGTGGATCAGGTGCGCGCGTTCGGCGTCGTCGAGCTGGAGGGCGTGGGCCACGCCGTCGATGATGCTCTCGGAGATGCCGGTGGCATCGCCACGCTCGAGGCGGACGTAGTACTGCGGCGACACCCCTGCCAGGAGGGCTACCTCCTCGCGGCGCAGGCCCGTGACGCGGCGCCGCTCGTGACCATAGGTGGGCAGACCTGCCTGCTCCGGGGTGATCCGGGCGCGCCGGGTGGAGAGGAACTCTCGGATCTCCGCGCGCACTTCCTCACGAGGGCTGCCGGGCTGGTCGCTGACTGGCATGAGACCCACCCTACGAGCGACGTCGACGCTGTGGGGGTCCCTGTCGGTGGCCCTCACGAGCAGGACTGCCACGTTCCCGCGCGCGCTGGTTGTCTCGGTCTCAGCACCACCGGACGGTGGTGCACCACCAGGACCAGCAGAAGGAAGTGCATCCCAGATGACCGAGAAGCAGGTATGGCTCGTCACCGGTGCGGGCCGTGGCCTGGGCACCGACATCGCCCGAGCAGCCCTGGCCGCGGGCCACGCCGTGGTCGCCACCGCACGCAAGACCCAGAGCGTCACCGACGCCCTCGGCGAGCATGAGGACCTCCTCGCCGTGGCTCTCGACGTCACCGACACCGCAGCCGCCGAGGTCGCGGTCCACGCAGCCGTGGAGCGTTTCGGCCACCTCGAGGTCCTGGTGAACAATGCCGGCAGCTTCCACGCCGGTTTCTTCGAGGAGATGACCCCTGCGGACTGGCGCGCCCAGATCGAGACCACGCTGTTCGGTCCGGTCAACGTCAGCCGCGCGGCGCTGCCGCAGATGCGTGCCCAGCGCGCAGGCCTCGTGGTCACCGTGTCCTCGACCGCAGGCATCGCAGCCGAGGGTGACTTCCTCACCGCGTACGCCGCCTCCAAGGTCGGCGTCGAGGGGTTCATGGAAGGTCTGGCTCCCGAGGTCGCCCCGTTCGGTATCCGCACCATGCTCGTCGAGCCCGGGTTCT
>JBEVFC010000056.1:0-5320 GCA_040512455.1 Nocardioides sp. | reverse complement strand
CGTTCTTCCCGCTGCTCGGCCCGCTCGGCCTGGTGCCGCTGCCGTCGAAGTGGCTGCTGGAGTTCGGCGAGCCGATCCGCACCGACGAGTTCGACCCGGGCGCGGCCGACGACCCGATGCTGGTCTTCAACGTGACCGACCAGGTGCGCGAGACGATCCAGCAGACGCTCTACCAGCTGCTGATGAAGCGGGCGTCGGTCTTCCGCTGACCACCCGGCGGGGCGAGGCCGCCCGGCTCAGGGCTGGAGCGGGTCGAGCACGTCACCGACGCCGCCGAGCAGCGGGTCGACCACGGTGTCCCCGAGGTCCTCGACCGGGTCCTTCGGGGCCGAGGCAGGCTGGTCGCCGAGGAGCTTCTTGGTCAGGCCGCGCACCGGGCCGTCGTCGTCGGTGGCGCCGTCGCCCGAGCCGCCGTCGGTCGCCGGCAGGGTCGGGGTGCCGGCACCGTCGGAGCCGGTCGAGCCACCGGTGCCGCCGCCCGAGTCGGGTGCCGCATCGCCGGGGTTGACCGGGACGATGACGACCGGCGGAGCGGTGCTGGTGGACGGGGAGACCAGGCCGTCGGAGAAGCTGCGCAGGAACATCTGCGGCACCTCGACGATGCCGCCGCCGCACTTGGGGCAGGCGGCCGCGGCCCGGTCGTCGATCCGCTTGATGACCTGGGCGGCGTGCTCGAGCGCGGAGCGCGCGGACGAGGGAAGCTCGGAGCCGAGCTCGACCAGGGTGTCCATGCTGTCGGAGGCGAACTGGCGCAGCTCGGTGACCGGCTCGCGGTCGCCGGTGCGGTCGTACTCGTCGAGGACGACGTCGGCGGCGTTGTCGGCCTGCGTGGCGAAGTCGTCGAGGGTCTCGGGCATCGCCGCGATGCCCTCGGCGGAGTTGCGGGCCTGGAGGGCGGACACCTCGTCGAGGCGGCTGCTGGCGTTGGAGAGCAGCAGCTCGCCCTCGGTGATCTGGTCGACCTGCAGCGTGGACTGGGCGCCCTCGATGACGCGCTTGATCGGGTACAGGGCGTCGCCGGGCAACGCATCCTGTGCGGCCACGGCCAGCGAGGTGCCGGCGCCGAGCAGCGCCAGGGTGCCCGCGGCGATGGCCACGCGGCGGTCGTGGCGGGTGCGGGTGTGGGCAGGGAGCGCGAGGCGGGCGTCGACCGAGGACAGCGCCACCTCGGCCTCGGCCATCAGGGAGGCGCGGAGCTCGGTCACGAACTCGGGTCGCGGGGAGACGAGCGGGGTGCCCCGGAGGGCGGTCACCAGCTCGACGAGGTCGTCGTGGGGCGTGCCACTGGCGTCGCCGCCACCGTCCACCAGTGCGGCGAACTCCTCGGCGCGTCGGCGCGTCGGCATCACGGAGATCATCGCGTACGCCCCGTCCGGTCAAGTTCCCGGCACCTGTCGAGGTGCCCTGTCCTCTCGCACAACGACGTGCGAACCGGGGAGGTTACGGGGGTCCGGACAGCAGAACTCATCGGTCCTTCATCCCCTCGGGCAGCAGCTTCGCGAGGTTGCGTACGCCGCGGAGCTGGAGCTGCTTGACCGCCCCGTCGGAGCGGCCGAGGATCTGGGCGGTCTCGGCGATGCTGAGCCCCTGCAGGAAGCGCATGATCAGGCACTCCTGCTGCTCCTTCGGCAGCTCCCTGAGGGCGCCGAGGAGGGCCTCGTTGTTGAGCGCGTCGAGCACGGCCGACTCCGGGCCCTCGGTGGCGTCGTCGTGGACCCCCATGTCCTCGGTGGCCTGCTCGAGGCGGGTCCGGCCGGCCTTGAAGTGGTCGGTGGTGAGGTTGCGGGCGATGGTCATCAGCCAGGCGCCGAAGTCCTTGCCCTGCCAGCGGAACGAGTTCATCGACCGGAGCGCCCGGAAGAACGTCTCCGAGGCGAGGTCCTCGGCCAGGGTCTGCGACCGGGTGCGGTAGTAGAGGAACCGGTAGACCGACGGGTGGTAGTGGTCGAACAGCATCCCGAAGGCGTCCTTGTCACCCCCGCGGGCCAGCTCGACCAGAGCGATCAGTCGCTCACGGTCGCCCTCGTCGTCCTCGGAGGAGGTGGCCAGGTCGGAGTCGCCGTACCCCCCGGAGCCGGGCAGCCCCGAGGAGAGCCGGGTCTCGGTGGCCTCGGTGAAGAGGAGGCCGGGACGCCGCGAGGGGAGGGCCGCGCTCGGGCGTACGAACGCCTCGGCACCGGCCGGGACCGGGGTGGGGGCGTCGAGCACCGCCAGCACGGCGGCACGCAGGGCGTCGAGCCCGCGCGCGAGGTCGCGCTCTCCCCACCTCATCTGAGCCTCCCGGTCTGGCCTGATCGGGCCAGTGTGACCTGGCCCCTACGGGCCAGTAACCCAATGTAGGTAAATATGTCCGGTCTGGGAACCGATCCGTCACGGAATGTGGCCCAGGCCACGTTCAGGACGTACCCACTGAGGCGGCGGTCAACGCGCGTGGTTGCGGCGAAACGCCGCCGCGGCGGCCACGGAGCCGGCGGCGGCACCGGCGACGGCGCTCGCGAGGATCCCGACCCGGGCCGCCTTGCGCCCGGTGCGGTAGTCGCGCACCCGCCAGCCGTGCGCCCGGGCGTGGGCGCGCAGCCGGGCGTCCGGGTTGATCGCGACGGGGTCGCCGACCAGGGACAGCAGCGGCAGGTCGTTGTAGGAGTCGGAGTACGCCGAGCAGCTGTCCAGGTCGAGGCCCTCGCGTGCGGCCAGCGCCTTGACCGCCTCTCCCTTGGCCGGTCCGTGCAGCATCTCGCCGACCAGCCGGCCCGTGTAGACGCCGTCCACGTGCTCGGCGACGGTGCCCATCGCCCCGGTCAGGCCGAGCCGGCGGGCGATGATCGACGCGATCTCGATCGGGGCGGCGGTGACCAGCCAGACCCGCTGCCCCTGGTCGAGGTGCATCTGGGCGAGCGCGCGGGTGCCCGGCCAGATCCGGTGCGCCATCGCCTCGTCGAAGATCTCCTCGCCGAGCTCCTCGAGCTCGGCCACCGTGTGCCCGGCGATGAACGCCAGCGCCGAGGCGCGGGTCTCGGCGACGTGCTCGGGGTCCTCCACGCCGACGAACCGGAAGTAGGCCTGCTTGTACGCCGCCCCGACGATGTCGCGGGTCGTGAAGAACTTGCGGCGGTAGAGGCCCCGCGCGAGGTGGAAGATGCTGGCGCCCTGCATGACGGTGTTGTCCACGTCGAAGAACGCCGCGGTGGTCGCATCGGAGGGGACGTCGAGCGCGGTCTCGACCTCGGCGGCCGCGGCGGCGGCCTCCCCGGCCAGCGTGGATCGCTGCCGCAGGTCGATCGGGCGGGGCGTCTGGCGCCTCTTCTCCGGGGTCACCCGGCCAGCGTATCGGTGTGGAAGGATCGGCCCATGACGAACTCCGTGGCCGATCTGTTGACCGGAGCCGCGCTGGAGCAGCCGAACGGAGTGGCCATCGTCGAGGGCTCCGGTGGACGTCGCCTCACCTGGTCCCAGCTCGACGACGAGACCAGCCGGGTGGCCGCGGGGCTGGGCGAGGCCGGCTTGGTCGCGGGCTACCGCGTGATGCTCGCGATGGGCAACCGGATCGAGTTCGTCACCACCTACCTCGGCGCGCTGCGCGCCCGGCTGGTCGCCGTACCGGTGAACCCGCGGTCCACGGCCGGTGAGCTGGCGCGCACCATCGCGCACTCCGGCTCCCGTCTGCTGGTCGCCGACGCCGAGACCGTCGGGGTGGTCCGCGAGGCCATGGACCTGCTCCGCCGTTACAACACGGGTGAGCTCGACCAGCTCGACGAGGCCTGGGCCCGCGAGCCGGTTCCGCCGCTCGTGGTCGTGGTCGGTGCCTCGGCGGGCGAGGGCGAGCTGAGCTACGCCGACCTGACCGCCAAGGCCGGCCGTCCGCTGCCGCCGCTGCAGGACGGCGAGACGCTGGCCGCCCTGCTCTATACGAGCGGCACCTCGGGGCGCCCCCGCGGCGCGATGCTGAGCCACCGCGCGCTGCTCGCCAACATCGAGCAGGTCGTGTCCGTCGAACCCGCGATGATCACCGCGGACGACGTGGTGCTCGGCGTGCTCCCGCTCTTCCACGTCTACGGCCTCAACGCCGTCCTCGGCGGCACCCTGCGCCAACGCGCCCGCCTGGTGCTCAGCGAGCGCTTCGAGCCGGCCGGCACCCTCGACCTCATCGAGGACGAGGCGGTCAGCGTGGTGCCGGTGGCGCCGCCGGTGTTCGGTGCCTGGCTGCCCATGGAGGACCTGGCCGAGCGGCTGGGTCCGGTCCGGATGGTCCTCTCCGGGTCCGCGCCCCTCGCCAAGGACGTCATCGACGCCTTCGTCGCCGGGACCGGCGTCCCCGTGCACCAGGGCTACGGGCTCACCGAGGCCTCTCCGGTGGTCACCTCAACCCTGTGCAGCGCGCACGCCGAGGCCGGCTCCGTCGGCGCGGCGCTGCCCGGCATCGACATCCGGCTGGTCGACGACGGCGGCCGCCCCGCCGAGGGCGAGGATCCGGGCGAGATCGAGATCCGCGGCGCGAACCTGTTCTCCGGCTACTGGCCCGACGGCCAGGACGGCCCCGACGCGGAGGGCTGGTGGGCCACCGGGGACGTCGGGTTCCTCGACCGCGACGGCGACCTGTTCCTCGTCGACCGCCGCAAGGAGCTCGTCATCGTCTCCGGCTTCAACGTCTACCCCGTCGAGGTCGAGGACGTGATCGCCGAGGTCGACGGGGTCGGCGCCGCCGCTGTGATCGGTGTCGCCGACGAGCGCACCGGCGAGGCCGTCGTGGCGTACGTCGTCTCCGACGGCGACCCGGACCAGGTGCGGGCGGCGGTGGCCGCGCACTGCGAGGAACGCCTGGCCCGGTTCAAGCGGCCCACCACCATCCAGGTGGTGACCGAGCTGCCCTACACCGTCACCGGCAAGGTCCAGAAGGGCCGGCTCCGCGCGGCCGAGCGGCGCCGTACCCTCGAGCTGCTCGGCGACACGTCCACCCCATGAGCGCCCGCGTCACCCTCGTCACCCGGCCGGGTTGCCACCTGTGCGAGGCGGCCCGCGAGGTCGTCGCCCGGGTCTGCGCCGACCTCGGCGAGACGTGGGAGGAGCTCGACCTGGACGCCGATCCGGCCCTGGCGGCGCGGTACGCGGAGGAGATCCCGGTGACCCTCGTGGACGGCCACCAGCACGACTTCTGGCGGGTCGACGAGACCCGGCTCAGGCGGGCGCTGGGCGGCTGAGCCTCACCCCGTGGGGGGTGAGCATTCCCACATGTGCTAGCGCGACGTCGGCTCAGTTTGTTCTCCAGTTCACAAACTGTTTACAGTGATCGAGCCGTCGCGACCGAGGCCCCGGGATCCGTCCG
>JBEVFC010000007.1:0-7697 GCA_040512455.1 Nocardioides sp. | reverse complement strand
CCCCTCGGCTACCGCGACACGAAGTTGTTTGCCAACTTCTGGAAGGTGGTCGAGCGGTACCGCATCAGCTTCATGAGTGGCGTACCGACCATCTACGCGGCCCTGACCGACCGCTCCGTCGACGCCGACATCAGCAGCCTGCGGTTCGCCCTCGTCGGCGCGTCCCCCCTGCCGACGGCGGTCCGCGAGAGGTTCGAGTCAGCGACCGGGGTGCCCCTCTTGGAAGGCTACGGCCTGACCGAGGCGACATGCGCCAGCGCTCGCAGCTTCGTGGACCGGCCGGTCCCCGGATCCGTCGGCCAGCGGCTGCCCTACCAGCAGGTGAAGACCGTCGCGGTCAATGCCGAAGGTGAATGGGTCGACCTACCGACCGGTGAGGCCGGGGTGCTGGCCATCGGCGGGCCGACAGTGTTCCCCGGTTACGTGGTCGACCGGGGTCCCGACGGGCCGGTGCTCGACGGGCTGGGCAAGCTGCGCGAGGGATGGCTGGACACCGGCGACCTCGCCCGGGTCGACGCGGACGGTTTCGTCCACCTCGTCGGCCGCGCCAAGGACCTGATCATCCGGGGGGGCCACAACATCGACCCGGCGGTCATCGAGAGCGTTCTGGTCTCACACCCCGCGGTCACCGCGGCTCAAGCGGTGGGTCGCCCGGACGTGCACGCCGGTGAGGTGCCGGTCGCGTTCGTGACCCTCGCCCCGGACCACCGCACCACCACTGAGGAGCTGTGTGCCTGGGCGACCGCCAACGTGCTCGAGCAGGCCGCCGCCCCCAAGACCGTCACCGTGCTGGAAACGCTGCCCCTCACCCATGTGGGAAAGCCGTTCAAGCCCGCCCTGCGCGCCGAGGCCACCCGCGCAGCCGTCACCGAGGCGCTCCGCGACCTGCCCACCGTCACCGGTGTCCGCGGGGTCGTCGAGGACGGCACGGTCGTCGCCGTCATCGGCCTGGCCCGGGGTGCCGACGAGACCACGGTCACCGACGTACTCAACCGCTTCGCCATCACCTGGAGATTGGAACTGTCATGAACACCACAGCGATTCTGGCGGGCCTGCTGGTCGTCGCCTTCGCAGCTCTCGGCTCGGCCAAGCTGGCCGCCGTGCCAGCCATGCGCGCCAAGGCCGAGCACGTGGGCTTCAGCGTGTCGGCGTACCGGAGGATCGGCCTGCTCGAGGTCCTCGCCGTTCTGGGCATCCTCGTCGGCGCGGCCGTCCCGGTGATCGGGGCCCTGGCGGCCACGGGACTGGTCCTGCTCCTCGGCGGGGCCGTCGTCGCCCACCTCCGCAACGGTGACGGGTTCCGCGAAGTGGCTCCGGCCCTCGTCCTCGGGACGGTAGCGGTGGCCTTCGTCGTCCTCGTGCTGGGCGACCTCCGATGAACACCCCCGAGCGCAGCGACGTCGACCCGATCCCCGTCGTGATCGTCGGGGCGGGTCCCGCGGGCGTCACCGCAGCCACCCTGCTCGGGCAGTACGGCGTGGAGTGTCTCGTCCTGGACCGCTGGGACGGCGTGTTCCCCCAGCCGAGGGCCGTGCACCTCGACGACGAGATCTACCGAGTCCTGGCGCGGCTCGGGATCGCCGAGGAGTTCGCCGCCTTGTCCCGGCCCACCCGCGGTCTGCAGCTGATCGATCGCAACCACCGGGTCTTCGCGGTGTTCGACCGGGCCGGCGACGCGGGCCGGCACGGGCACCCACAGGCCAACATGTTCGACCAGCCCGAGCTCGAGCACCTGCTGCGCACCAACCTCAAGGACCACGCCACCGTCGACCTGCGCGGCAACGTCGAGGTCACCGACGTCGCCCAGGACGGCCAGCGAAGGGTCCGAGTGGACTTCACCGACCGGCTCACCGGTCAGCACGAGTCTGTGCTGGCCCACTACGTCCTCGGCTGCGACGGAGCGAACAGCGTGGTCCGCACCGCCATCGGCTCGACCATGGAGGACCTCGACTTCGAACAACGCTGGCTGGTGATCGACGTGGAGAGCACCGTCGAGCTCGACCAGTGGGAAGGCGTGCACCAGGTCTGCGACCCCGAACGCGCCGCCACCTACATGCGGATCGGGACCACCCGCTACCGCTGGGAGTTCCGCCTCCTCGACGGCGAGACCGCCGCCGACTTCGGGTCCATCGATGCCCTGCAACCCCTCATCGGACCCTGGGTCGAGGGAATCTCGTGCGACCAACTGGTGCTCGTGCGCGTCGCGGAGTACCACTTCCGGGCGCAGCTGGCCGACCACTGGCGTGACCGCAACGCCTTCCTGCTCGGCGATGCGGCCCACCTGACCCCGCCGTTCATCGGACAAGGGCTCTGCGCTGGTCTCCGCGACTCCATGAACCTCAGCTGGAAGATCGCCGGCGTACTCGCCGGCGATCTGCCCGAGTCGGTGCTCGACAGCTATGAGATCGAACGCAGGCCACACGCCCGGGCACTCATCGAGCTCGCCAAGCTCATCGGCGTGGCCATGACCCAAGGCGGCAAGACCGGGGACCTGCTCCGCAAGGCCATCGCCCCACGGCTGCACTGGATTCCCGGCCTGCGCGACCGACTCTTCGACAGCGAGACTCCACGGCTGCACACATCCGCGCTCGTGGAAGCTCGCGGGCGAAGCAAGTCCCTCAACGGACGGCTCTGCCCCAACGCCCTCTTGGCGGACGGCACTCGATACGACGACGCCACCCGCGGCGGATTCGTGCTGGTGACCTCCGTGCCGCTCTCGCCACAACAGCGCGCCGCACTGACGGAGCGTGGTGCCGGTGTGGTCGAAGCCAAGCCTGGCTCGGGCCTGCAGTCGTGGCTGGCATCTGGCAAGGCGACGGCAGCTCTTGTGCGACCGGATCACACCGTCATGCGCTCCGGCTGCAATCTCGCCTCGCTCGTCGACTCGACGCCGCGCTTCAAGCCCGAGGCGGCGTGAGAACCATGACCGCCACTGAGACCGGAACACGCCCGGCGGCCGAGGGCAAGCTCACCGGACGCGTCGCGTTGGTGACCGGCGGAACCCGCGGCATCGGCGCCGCAATCTGCGCGAGCCTGGCCCGGCAGGGCGCCTCGGTGGCCGCCGGATACAGCGGCGACACCGAACGAGCAGCCCAGTTCGCCGCGGGCATCACCGAGACGTACGGCTCAACCACCCAGACCACCCTGCACCAGGGAAACGTGTCGAACCCTGACCACTGTCAGCGGGTGGTGCAGGAGGTAATCGACCAGCACGGCCGTCTGGACATCCTGGTGAACAACGCGGGGGTCACCCACGACAACCTCGCCCTCAACCTGAGCACCGCCGAGTGGGACAGAGTGCTTGCCGTCAACCTCTCCGGTGCCTTCCACATGTCCCAGGCCGCGCTGCCGCACATGCTCGAACGCGGCACCGGGCGAATCATCAACATCTCCTCCATCGCAGGTGAGATCGGCAACGTCGGACAAGCCAACTACGCCGCCTCGAAGGCGGGTCTCCTCGGACTGACCAAGACACTCGCCCGGGAAGCGGCATTCCTCCTCGCCAAGTCCGGACAGCTCACCGAGAACAGCATCGGACTCACAGTGAACGCCGTGACACCGGGACTGGTGGCAACAGAGATGCTCGACCACATCCCGCACAAGGTGCTCGACCAACTGGTCGCTCAGATCCCCAGCGGCCGGCTCGGACAGGCCGAAGACATCGCGCGCGTCGTGCACTTCATGGCTGCAGACGCCTCCTCCTACATCACGGGACAGGTCTGGGCCGTCAACGGGGGCCTGGACATGTAGGAGCGCCAACAGTCGTCCGGGTATGAATGGACCAATTCACTCGTCATGACTAGGTCGACGCCCCAGCGGAATTGGCAAGCACTCGGCCATCAACACCGACGAGGTCCTCTTCCCCTCACCGCTCGGCAAGGTCCGCAACCGCTCCAACACCACCGCCGAGCTGCGCCGCCTCTTCGACCGCATCGGGTTCGACTGGGTCACCTTGCACACCTTCCGCAAGACCGTCGCCACCGCCTCGACGAGGCCGGCATCAGCGCCCGCCAGATCGCCGACCAGCTCGGCCACCGCAACCCGTCGATGACCACCGACGTCTGCATGGGCCGCAAGACGACCATCGCTGCAGCGGCCGAGATCCTTGGCCGGCCGACCTCTCTGGCCCAGGCCTGAGCGCTGCCGGCGGAGCCGGGCACGCGGCCGGCAGGGGCTCCGAAAGGCGGACTTTTCGGGCACTTTCTGGGCACTTCGCGGACAACGAAACACCCCCTGACCTGCGTTTCCGCTGGTCAGGGGCTGCATCTGTACGCCATCAGGGACTCGAACCCCGAACCCGCTGATTAAGAGTCAGCTGCTCTGCCAATTGAGCTAATGGCGCATGCGGTGAAGCGAGTAGAACACTACAGCGTCGTGATCGGCAGGCGAAATCGAGGTAGCCCGCTCAGAGCTCGGCGAGCACGGCCTGCGCCGCGTTGTGGCCGCCGAGGCCGGAGACCGCCCCGCCGCGCCGCGCTCCGGAGCCGCAGAGGAGCACGGAGTCGACTCCGGTCTGGACGCCCCACTGCTGGGCAGGGGTCTCGAGGCGCGACCGGTTGGGGGCCCACGGCCAGTCGAGGTCGCCGTGGAAGATGTGACCACCCGGCATCGCCAGGTCCTTCTCGATGTCCTGCGGGATCTTGGCCTCGATGCACGGCCGGCCGTCGGCGTCGGTGGCGAGGCAGTCGGCGAGCGGCTCGGCCAGGACCGCGTCGAGCGAGGCGAGCGCACGCTGCACCGCGACGTCCTTGGCGCCCGGGTCGGCGTCGAAGAGCCCGGCCGGCGTGTGGAGGCCGAAGTAGGTCAACGTGTGGGCAGAGCCGGCCCGGTCACCGAGGATCGAGGGGTCGCTGAGGCTGTGGCAGTAGACCTCGCCCGGTATCGGGTCCGGCACCGAGCCGCCGGCCGCGGCGGCGTACGCCTGCTCGATGGTCGAGTAGTCCTCGGCGAGGTGGAGGGTCCCGGCGAAGGCGACGGCGGGGTCGACGCCCGACCGCAGCGCGGGCAGCCGGTCGAGCAGGAAGTTGATCTTGAGCTGCGAGCCGGCGGGCTTGGTGTCGGGGTCCTCGCCCTCGCCGAGCAGGATCCGCAGCACCCAGGGCGCGACGCCGGACAGCACGCGGCGGCCCGTCACCGAGTGCTGGCGCTCGCCGTCGTGCCACACGACCTCGGCGCCGTCCGGGCCGGGCGTGATGGACCCGACGCCGGCGCCGGTGACGATCTGGGCCCCGGCGTCGACGGCGGCCCGCGCGAGCGCGTCGGTGACCGCCCCCATGCCGCCGATCGGCACCCGCCACTCGCCGGTGCCGTTGCCGATGAGGTGGTAGAGGAAGCACCGGTTCTGCACGAGCGAGGGGTCGTCCATCGAGGCGAAGGTGCCGATGAGCGCGTCGGTGGCGACGACGCCGCGCACCGTGTCGTCGGCGAAGCGCCGGGTGATCGCGCGGCCGAGCGGTTCCTCGACCACGTCGGCCCAGATGCGCTCGTCGACCAGGGTGCGGACGTCGCGCTCGAGGGGCAGCGGCTGCATCAGCGTCGGGGCCACGGCCTCGGCCAGCCGGCCGACCTCGCCGTAGAACGCCTCCCAGGCGGCGTACTCCTCCTCGCCCCCGGTGAGGTCGAGGAACGACGCACGCGTCGCCTCGCCCTCGGGCCGCTCGACCAGCAGGCCGCCGGAGCGCTCACCGCGCGTCCAGGGGGTGTACGACGCGGTGGTGCGCGACGCGAGCCGGACGTCGAGGTCCAGGTCGGCCATCAGCTGCTCCGGCATCAGGCTGACGAGGTAGGAGTAGCGCGAGAGCCGGGCGGGCTGCCCGGCGAAGGGCTCCACCGACACCGCGGCGCCACCGGTGTGGTGCAGCCGCTCGAGGACGACCACCGAGAGTCCGGCGCGGGCGAGGTAGGCGGCACTCACGAGGGCGTTGTGGCCGCCGCCGACGACCACCACGTCATAGCTGTTCCTGGCTGCGTTCACCGAGCCAACGTAGACCGTCGGCAGGGTCCTCCCGGACGCGACACCGACGTCACCGCCGGAACGTGTCGTTCGGCACGACGACCGCCCGTCCCTCCACCCGGCCGTGCGCCAGGTCGTCGTACGCGGTGAGGGCGTCCTCGAGCGGGTAGATGCTCGTCGCGGCGTGGAGCAGCCCGCGGCCGGCCAGGTCGAGCACCTCCACCAGCTCGGCGCGGTTGCCCCAGTAGGTGGTCTGCACGCTCGCCTCGTAGGGGACACCGAAGAACGAGACCGGCAGGGTGCCGCCGGCAATCCCCACGATGGTGATGTCGCCGAGCTGGCGTACGCAGGCGGCCGCCGTGGCGAGGGTCTCGTCGGACCCGACGAAGTCGAGGACCACGTCGGCGCCGCGCCCGCCGGTGGCCTCCCGGATGCGGGCGGCGGTCTCGGGCCCCGGCTCCAGGACGAGGTCGGCACCCAGGTCGCTCGCGCGGACGCGGGCGCTGTCGCGGCCGTCGACGGCGACGATGCGCGCGGCGGTCAGCGCCGTGAGGACCTGCAGCCCGAGGTGGCCGAGCCCGCCGACGCCGATCACGACCGCGGTGCTGCTGGGTCCGAGCTTGCCCAGCGAGCGTCGGACGGCGTGGTACGGCGTCAGCGCCGCGTCGGTCAGCGGGGCGGCCTCGACGACCTCCAACCCGTCGGGGAGCGGGACGACGTGGCGCGCCGCCGGGACCAGCAGGTAGTCGGCCATCCCGCCGTCGAGGCCGAGCCCGCCACCGCCGCCGGGCACGGGTGCGAGGTCGGGTCGCTCGCAGTAGGTCTCCAGGCCGGCCGCGCAGTGCTCGCACGTCCCGCAGCCCCAGGCGCCGACGACAGCCACCGGTTGCCCGACCTCCAGCTCGGTGACCCCCTGGCCCAGGGTGTGCACCCAACCGGCGTTCTCGTGCCCCAGGGTGAACGGCGGGCTCCAGGGCAGGGTGCCGGGCTCGAACTCGTGCATCAGGTGCAGGTCGGAGTGGCACGCGCCGGCGGCCCCGACCTGCACCAGCACCTCACCCGGGCCCGGCTCGGGGACGGGGACCTCCTCGAGGACCGGCCGGCTCTTCCACTGGTTCAGACGCAGTGCGCGCATGTCGACCTCCTCGGGCTCACCTCCAGCCTGTTCCCGGCGACGCGCTCGCAGCAGGGCCCTTTGCCGTCCCTCGCGGGGTCCAACGGCCCTTCGTACGACGCCGCCACCGGCGAAGAGTGGGGCACAGGAGCAGTCGAGGGAGGACGCCATGACCGAGCAGCGCACCACCGCACACGGACCCACCATCGTTGTCGGGGTCGGACCCGAGGAGTTCGAGTCGGCGCTCGACTTCGCGGCCGCCGAGGCCGTCCGCGCCGGGTGCGGGCTGCACCTGGTGCACGCCGTCGACCTGACGCCGATCCCGGCCGACCACGTGCTGATCCCCGCGGCCGACGTCGAGGCCTGGGGCGCCGCGCGCCTGGCCGAGGCGGTGAAGGTGGCCGACGACCGCGTCGGCGACGCCGTGCCCGTCACCCACGAGCTCGTACGGGGCACGCCCGTCGGCGCGCTCGTCGAGGTCGGCCGGTCCGCTCGGATGGTCGTGCTGGAGCACCGGCACCTGTCCCGGCTGTCGCGGATCCTGAACCGCACCGTCGCGGGCGGCGTGGCCGCGCACCTGCGGGTGCCCGTGGTCGCCGTACCGAGCGGGTGGCGGCCCGACGGGGAGCC
>JBEVFC010000005.1:0-17656 GCA_040512455.1 Nocardioides sp. | reverse complement strand
CGCACAGTGCGCGCTCCTGCCAGCCCATTTCTTCGGCGTCCCCGTCGAGGAGAAACAACTCTCGCACGGCACTCCCCTCTCGACCCATGGCAGTTGGTCCTGACCTTCCGGACCGGTGTTCTTCCACCCGATGGTGGCGGTGTGAACAACACTATGGGAATTACATGCCTGTCGTCCCGGGAAGTCAAGCCAAAGTCTGATATATGCCCCCGCCGGTCCATGCCCGCTGACCGATCGGGCAGGCTGTGCGCATGCCTTCCCTCACCGTCCTGTCCGGCGGCATCGGCGGCGCGACGTTCCTGCAGGGTCTCCTGCACGGGATCCGCGCCGGCCGGATCGGCGGCTCCGAGCCGCCCGTCGTCACCGTCGTCGCGAACACTGCCGACGACCTCTGGGTGCACGGGCTGAAGGTCTGCCCCGATCTCGACACGGTGATGTACACCCTAGGCGACGGGATCGATCTCGACCGCGGCTGGGGGCGCCGCGACGAGACGTGGAGCGCCAAGGACGAGCTGGCGGCGTACGGCGTGGAGCCGACGTGGTTCGGCCTCGGCGACCGCGACCTCGCGACCCACCTGGTGCGGACCCAGATGCTCGAGGCGGGCTATCCGTTGAGCGCGGTCACCGCGGCGCTGTGCCGACGCTGGCTCGACCCGGTCTGGGGGCAGGGCGTCCGGCTGCTGCCGATGAGCGACGACCGGGTCGAGACGCACGTCGCGATCGCGGACCCGGAGTCGCCGTCGGGCCTGCGGGTCGTGCACTTCCAGGAGTACTGGGTGCGGCTGCGCGCCCAGGTGCCCGCCGAGAAGCTGATCTTCGTCGGGCTGGAGGAGTCCCGCCCCGGACCAGGCGTCCTCGAGGCGATCGCCGACGCGGACGTGGTGATCCTCCCGCCGTCCAACCCGGTCGTCTCGGTCGGCACGATCCTCGGCGTCCCCGGGCTGCGTGACGCACTGCGCGCAACCGGTGCGCCCGTGGTCGGCCTCTCCCCCATCGTCGGCGGGGCCCACGTCCGGGGCATGGCCGAGCAGCTGCTCACGTCCATCGGCGTCGAGGTCAGCGCGGCCGGGGTCGCCGGGCACTACGGCGCCCGGAGCGCCGGCGGCATCCTCGACGGCTGGCTGGTCGACGAGACCGACGCCGGCCAGGTCGCCGCGATCGAGGCTCTCGGCATCGCGTGCCGCGCCGTGCCCCTGATGATGACCGACCACGACGCCACCGCTGCGATGGCTGCGGCCGCGCTCGACCTCGTCTCATGACCGACCCGGGCCGCCTCGAGGTCGTGGCCCCCGACGGCGTCGGCGAGGTGGCGGCCGGCGACGACCTCGCCGCGCTGGTGCTGCGGCACTGCGACCTGGTCGACGGCGACATCGTCGCGGTGACGAGCAAGGTGGTCAGCAAGGCCGAGGGCCGGGTCCGTGCCGGCGACCGGGAGACCGCGCTGGAGGCCGAGACCGCCCGGGTCGTCGCCCGCCGTGGTCCCACGACCATCGCCCGCACGCACCACGGCCTGACGATGGCCGCCGCCGGTGTCGACAGCTCCAACGTGCCCGCCGGCAGCCACGTGCTGCTCCCGTCCGACCCCGATGCCTCCGCCCGCGGGATACGCGCCGGCATCGCCACAGCGGGGCCCAACGTGGGCGTGCTCATCACCGACACGGCCGGACGGGCCTGGCGCACCGGGCAGACCGACATCGCGATCGGCGCGGCCGGACTGCTGGTCGCAGAGAGCTTCGCCGGTCGCCACGACCCCCATGGCAACCCGTTGATGGTCACCGAGCCGGCCGTCGCGGACGAGCTGGCCGGCGCCGCGGAGCTGGCCAGCGGCAAGCTCGGTGGCCGACCGTTCCGGGTGCTCCGCGGCAGGTCCGACCTGGTGCTGCCGCGCGACGAGGACGGTCCCGGCGCCGTCGCGCTGCTGCGCCCCGACGGTGCGGACATGTTCGGGTACGGCGCCCGCGAGGCCGTCCTGCAGGCGCTGCGCGGCGAGGGCCAGCGGGTCTTCGGCAGCCCCGCCCCTGCCGTGGAGCTCGCGGAAGCGCTGCGGTCCCTGACCCCTGGCGCGGGCATCGAGGCCGACGGCGAGGTGCTCGTCGTCCGCGCTAACACGCCGTACGACGGGTGGCGGCACGCCGCGCGCACGCTGGCGTTCGCCTTCGGTTGGTCGCCCACGGAGGACCCGGTCATGTCACAAGCCGGTGACGCAGACCCCACCGAACTCCGGTTTCGGCCGTCCAGTCCGTAGACTCTGCCCCCGATGCCTGATGGCGTGCCCGAGCACGCGCGACATGACCGCCCAGCCGAGAGAAGCCTGAGTTTCGTGGCCAAGTCCGAGAAGACCAGCCGACGCGATGTCGTCGACCAGATCCGTAGCCAGCAGAAGCGCGCCGACAAGCGCCAGGGCGCCATCATCGTTGGGGTCTGCGTGCTGGTCGCGCTGCTCATCGTCGGTGTTGCGGCCTTCCGGCCCATCAAGGACTGGTGGGATCTGCGGGAGTACAACAACCTCGGTCTCGAGAAGATCGGCGCTCCGGCGAGTGTCTGCCAGGACGTCGTCACCAAGAAGGCCTCCGGCACCCAGCAGCACGTGAAGGCCGGGACGAACGTCGACTACAAGGACGCCCCGCCCGCCTTCGGCGAGCACGAGGAGTACCCCGACTCGATGGATCGCAAGCTCTACACCGAGGACGACCGTCCGCGCGTGGAGATGCTCGTCCACAACCTCGAGCACGGCTACACGATCCTCTGGTACGACGACACGATCGCGAACGACACCGACCAGATGACGCAGCTGCGTGCGATCGCCAGCAAGCTCCAGGGCACGGACAACTACCGCAAGAAGTTCAAGGCGGTGCCGTGGACCAGCGATGACGGCAAGGCCTTCCCGGATGGTCAGCACATCGCACTGACCCACTGGTCCAAGGGGGGCAAGGACGCGTCCGCGGAGGACACCAAGAAGCAGGTCGGCGTCTGGCAGTACTGCTCGGCGGTCTCCGGCGGTGCGCTCTACGACTTCATGAAGAAGTACCCCTACCTCGACTCCCCCGAGCCGCTGGCCCAGTAAGGCTCTCTGACCGGCGGCCCACGTCCGCCGGTGGAGCCGAACTCCTCCCTCACCCTCCCGAAGTGCGTGTTCGCACCATTTCTCACTCTTCGGCGTGCAAGAACCCGCACTTCGGCGGGCAAGAACTCACACCTCGTCAGGGAAGGTGGCTCCGCAGTCAACGCGGGTGCCGGGCGCTGGGCTCGCCCCGGGAGCGACCGAGGCGTCGTCGCCGAGCGTGACGCCGTCCAGGACCGCGTCCGCACCCACGACCGCGCCGGGGCCCACCGCGGAGTCGGTGACCCGGGCGCCTTCGCCGACGCGGGCTCCGGTCATCAGCACCGAGCCGGTCACGGTCGCTCCGGCGGCCACGGATGCCCCGGACATCACCACGCTGCCGCCCGAGACCGTCCCTGACACCGAGGCCGAGGGATCGACCCGCGCCGGCGGTGCGGCGGACACGGCCGGCGTCGGCGCGGTGCCCAGCACCACGTCCCGGGAGGCCGCCACCAGGGCCTCGGGAGTGCCCACGTCGCGCCAGTACGCCGAGTCCACGAAGCCGACCACCAGCCGACCGTCGGCGACCAGCCCGGGGAACGTCTCACGCTCGACCGAGACCACGTGGCCGGCCGGGATGGTGTCGATGACGTCGCGCCGGAAGACGTAGCAACCCGCGTTGATCTGGTTGGTCACCGGGTTGTCGGACTTCTCCACGAAGTCGAGCACCCGTCCGGCGTCGTCGGTCGGCACGCACCCGAACGGCCGCGCGTCGTCGACGGTGACCAGGTGGAGGGAGACGTCCACCCGCTGCCCGTCGCGCGGGGAGTCGAAGTCCTTGAGCTGGCCGAGCAGGTCGTGACCGGAGAGCACGTCCCCGTTGAGGATCACCACCGCGCCGTCCGGGTCGGTGCCGAGGACGTCGGCCACGTTGCGGATCGCGCCGCCGGTGCCGAGCGGCTCCTCCTCCATCACGTAGTCCAGGCGGATGCCCCAGCGACTGCCGTCACCGAGCACCGGCGCGAACATGTCGGCGTGGTACGACGTGGCGAGGACGACGTGGTCGACCCCGGCCTCAGCGAGCCGGGCGATCTGGTGCTCGAGGAACGGCACCCCGCCCACGTCGAGGAGGTGCTTGGGACGCCGGGCGGTGAGCGGCAGCAGCCGGGTACCGAAGCCCCCGGCGACGATCACGGCCTCGGGTCGAGGGGTCTGCGTCATGCGCCTAGGTTAGGGGCATGGCCTCCACCTTCCCCGCCCTGCTCGCCGAGCTGCTCCGCGCCGACGCAGGACGGCCGCTGGTGACGTTCTACGACGACGCCACCGGCGAGCGCGTGGAGCTCTCCGTGGCGACGTACGCCAACTGGGTCGCCAAGACCTCCTCCCTGTTCGTCGAGGAGCTCGACCTGACCCGCGGCGACCGGATCCGGATCGACCTGCCGACGCACTGGCTCGGCCCGGTGTTCCTCGGCGCCGCCTGGAACGTCGGCCTGACCCTGGTCGAGGACGGCGACGCCGAGGCGTTCGTGTGCGGCCCCGACGGGCTCGAGGAGTACGCCGGCCAGGCCGCCAAGCACCCGGTCGTCGCCTGCGCCCTGCAGCCGCTGGGGGTGCGCTTCCGCGACCCGCTGCCGGCCGACGTCCACGACTTCGGGATCGAGGTCTGGTCGCAGCCGGACGCGTTCGTGCCCTGGGACCCGCCGGGTGCCGACGAGGAGGCGGTGCCGGGCACCGGCCAGGCCACCCTCCTGGCACCGTCGTCCGACGCGCTGCCCCTGGCCGACGGCGCCCGGCTGATCACCACCGTGAACCCGGTCACCCCCGAGGGACTGGCGACGTTCGTGCAGCCGCTGGTCCGCGGCGGCTCGACGGTCTGGGTGCGGAACGCCGACCCCGCGACCTGGGAACGCCGCCGCGAGGACGAGCGTGCCACCGCCGAGGTCGGTCAGCCGGCCAGGTCGTAGCCCGCGTACCCCTCGGCGAGGAACCGGCGCGCGGCGTACCCGCCGGAGGTGCCCGCGAGCAGCCACAGGTAGCCGGTGGCCTTCTCGCGCACCACGAGGTCCGCACGACCGTCGCGGTTGACGTCGCCCGGGCTGAGCACCCAGTCGTACGGCGCCAGGTCCACGGACGCGATCGTCGTCGACGAGCCGGTCAGACCGCCCGGGCCGTTGCCGCGCAGCACCTTGAGCTTGTTGTTCACGCGGAAGAGGTTGTCCGGCGCGCCGTCACCGTCCCAGCGACCCACGCCGAGCTGGACGGTGGCGGTGACCGCACCGTGCGCGACGTAGCTGGCCCGCAGCCCGTTCACCCCGTTGCCCGGGTAGATCCGCAGTGCCGCGCCCTTGGGCTGGCCCATCAGGTCCGGCCAGCCGTCCCCGGTGGTGTCCCCCACCGCGGTCAGGAGGGAGACGCCGCTGAAGCCGCTGGCGATGCTGACCGGGGCGGCGAGCCTGCCGCCCGCCAGGCCGCGTCGCAGCTCGAGGGTGCCCGAGCCCGAGGGCCGGGTGATCACGTCGCCGTACCCGTCGCGGTCCCAGTCACCGACGTTGAGGACGACGCCGGCGGTGGAGAAGGCACTGCCGACGGAGACCTGGGGGAGCGTGTTGTGGGTGCCCATGTGGGCGACGACGACGAGGCGGTCGCCCTTCACCCCGACCAGGTCGGGTGCGGTGTTGCCGATCACCTGGCCGGGTCCGCTGAGCCGGGTGAGGCCGGCGACCCGCCCGAAGGGGCCGAACGCGCGACCGACGGTTCCGTTGCCCCTGCCCGGGAAGATCATCCCGGCCCCGTCGGAGGCCTGGCGGACGTAGAGGTCGACCTTGCCGTCGCCGGTGTAGTCGCCACCCCCGGTGATGACGTCGTAGCCCGTCCAGGTGCCTGCCATCCGCGTGGGAGCGCCGAGCAGCGACTTGCCGGTGCCCGCGTGCAGCCAGAGCGCTCCCGCCCCGTCGCGGGCGAGGACGTCGGCCTTGCCGTCGCCGTTCAGGTCGCCGGCGCCGATGGTCATCGTGTAGCCCGCCCAGTCGGCGCTGCCGAGCGTGCGTGCGAAGGAGCCGGTGCCGGTGCCGCGGAACACGAACAGCTTGCCGGTGGAGACCTGACGCGCGACGAGGTCGTTGCGCTTGTCGCCGTTGAGGTCGCCGACCGCGGTGATCTGGTCGAAGCCGGAGAACGCGGTGGTCTTCTTCACGGTGCCGGAGAACTCCCCGTCACCGACGCCCGGGCGGATGCCGCCGTTGCCCGACTTGTTGCGGACGACGATGTCGGCCCTGCCGTCACCGTTGAGGTCCGGGCTCGGGACCACGACGTCGTACGACGACCAGCCGGTCGAGGCGGCGACGCGGAGGGCGCGCCACTTCAGCGTGCCGGCGGTCGGCAGCACGAAGCCGGCCTTGTCGGACGCGCGTCGGAGCAGGATGTCCGGGTGCCCCGTGCCGGCGACGTCGGTGGCGCGGTCGCGGCCCGTCCAGTCGGCCTGGTAGCTGGCGGCGAGCTCGCGGATCCGCGGGATCTTGGCGTAGAGGTAGCGGCCCGGGCAGGCGGTCTGGCCGGCGTCGCGGTGGCCGTTGATCGCCTTGAACGTCTTGGGGCCGACCTTCTGGCTGGTGTCGCTGGCGTCGACGCCGTGCAGCGACAGCTTCCAGGCGAAGAGCTTGCCGTAGGCGTCGAGCATCGCCGAGGTCGGCTTGGCGGTCTCATAGTTGCCGATCGCGGACATCGCGAACGAGTAGTCGTTGTAGCCGAGGGTGTGCGCACCGACGACGGGACGGTCGACCCCGCCGTACCGGCCCTCCCAGATGCGACCGAAGCGGTCGACCAGGAAGTTGTAGCCGATGTCGCTCCAGCCCTTGCTCTGCGTGTGGTACGCGTAGATCGAGCGGATGATGCCGGGGACGTCGGAGCGCGAGTAGTTGTTGGCGTTCACCGTGTGGTGGACGAAGCCGGCGTGCACCTCGTAGTAGTGCAGCGACCCGGCGTCACGCATCCTCTCGTTGGCACCCCACTGGGCGCGGGAGTAGATCTGCGGCTTCGGGGTGTAGCTGCCGGCCTGGAGGGCGATCTCGCCGTCGCTGGACGCCAGCGTCTGGTCGGCGGTCTCGTCGGTGACCGTGTCGTCCCCGGCCTGGTCCCGCTTGGCGGTGTCCAGCGTGCCGGTGTCGATCGCCGGCTCCTCGACGTCGGTGTCCTCGCTGTCGCCGGGCTGGATGACGGACATCGTCACGTCGTCGGGGATCTCGCCGTACGTCGTCACGGCCTTGGCCTGCACCTCGTCGACGTCACCGACCAGCAGCGGGTCGGTGCCGGGACGCGCCTTCTTGCCCTCGGCGCTGTCCGGGTCGGGGCTGTGCTCCTCGTGGTACTCGATCGAGGACCACGTCGTCCACGTGCCGTCGGTGCGGGTGCGGACCAGGACCTTGATCTGGTCGTCCTTCAGCTTCTGGCCATGCCCCCACGTGACGCCGACCGCGCCGTACCCGGTGACCTTCTCGGGCCTGCTGACGATCTCGTGGCGTGCGGGGTCGGCCGGCTGGTCGGCGGCCGGCGCCAGCGGCACCTCCTCGACCACGGGCTCGACCGGGGCGGTCTCGACCCGGGACTCCTCGTGGTCGGACGCGGGTACGGCGGGCGGGGCGGCACGGTCCTTCGGCTGCGCCGTGGGCGGCTCCGCGATCTCGGCGGACGGCGTGCCGGGGATCGTCCCGACGACGTCCAGCGAGATGACATTGGCAGCCGGCGCGAGCACGGCGAGGACGGCACCGAGTGCCAGGCTCTGCTGGCAGACGGTGACGAAACGGGCCTTGTTGCGACGCATAGTCGACTACTCCAGTGCGGGGGAAGGTTCACACGAGTAGCAAGTGTCACACCAGTCACATGGGTCACCGCAAGCGAAACTGAGTAACTACAAGAGTGTAATTTCCAGTCGACACGCCGGTGGTTTCGACATTTGTCAAGTCGAACTCACCAAAACGACCCGTCCGGAGGCCTCAGGGGCCCCGTCCGGTCACACGAACGGGCGCAGCGCCTCGACCGACTCCGAGGGCACCTTCACCGCGATTCCCTCGCCGATCGCCCGGAGCGTCCACCCCTCGCCGTCGCGGACCAGCTTCGCCATCGCCATCCCGGTCTGGGGCACCCCGTTGGTGAGCCGGACCCGGGCCAGCTCGACGTCGCGCTCGTCGACGAGCCGGCAGTAGGCGTTGCGGATCCACTCCAGGGTGTGTCCCTGGTAGCTGCTCACCAGGAAGACGATCGTGTCGATCTTCGGGTGCACGCTGCCCAGGTCGACGGTGATGACCTCGTCGTCGCCCTCGCCACGGCCGCTCTGGTTGTCCCCCAGGTGCACGACGGCGCCGTCGCGGGTCCGCAGGTTGTTGTAGAAGACCATGTCGGCGTACTGGCCACCGGCGAAGGCCACCGCGGAGGCATCCAGGTCGACGTCGGGGGCGCCGGAACCGATGAATCCCGCGTTCTTCTCCTTGTCCCACCCGACGCCCATCCGGAGGTGGGTCAGCGGCTGGCCGTCCTCGGTGGCCAACCCCCACTCCTGGCCCCTGGTCAGCTCGATCACGCCCATGCCCGTACTCCTCCCGTCGGTGGTCCTTCGAACCTACCCGGCCACCTCGCGCGCGGCCCGAGAAGTGAGGGGTCAGACGTCGGCACCGAGCTCGTCGTCGGCGTGCTCTTCCTCGGTCTCGTTCTCCTCTTCGTAGTGGAGGTAGCGGATACCGGCGTCGACGGGCCCGTCGTACCCCACCCGGCCGCTCTCGAGGACGATCACCCGGTCGCACATCTTCCGGACCGAACCGGCTGCGTGGGAGACGTAGAACAGCGTGCGGCCGCTGTCGCGGATCTCCTGCATCTTCTCCAGGCACTTCTTCTTGAAGGGCTTGTCCCCGACCGCCAGCACCTCGTCGGCGAGGAAGATGTCCGAGTCGACGTGGATGGCGATCGCGAAGCCCAGCCGGGAGGTCATGCCCGAGCTGTAGTGGCCGACCTGGCTGTCCAGGTGCTGGCCGATGTCGGCGAACTCGATGATCGAGTCGAGCTTTCGCCTCGTCTCCGCCTCGCTCATCCCGAGCACGGCGGCGTTCATGAAGATGTTGTCCCGGCCGCTGAGCTGCTGGTGGAACCCCGTGCCGGTGGCGATCAGGCCGGCGATCCGCCCGCGCGTCAGCACCTCGCCGCGGTCCGGCCTCATGATCCCGTTGATCAGCTTGAGCAGGGTCGACTTCCCGGAGCCGTTGAGCCCCATGATGCCGATCGACTCGCCCTGACGGACCGTGAAGTTGACATCGTCGAGGGCCGAGAACGACGTGGACAGCTGCTGCCGGCGCAGCGCCGCCACCGTCATCTGCTTCATCGTCCGGTGGTGACGGAGCTTGAAGTCCTTCGTCACGTGGTCGACGACGATCGACGCGTCGTCCGGGTACGTCGGCATCAGAGGCGCTCCGGGATCTTGCTCTCGAAGCGTGCGAACACCAGCTGCGCGATCACCAGGGCCACCAGGCCGCCGGCGAGGTGCGCGAACCCGATCGCGAACAGGTGGTCGGGCATGTTGGTCGCGATGATGGCCTTGGGATGGTCCGTGGTGCCCACCCAGAAGCAACGCTGGAACAGGAGTACCGCCTCGGCCAGCGGGTTGAACAGGTAGAACTTCGCGAACTCGCCGAAGCGATGCTCGACGATGCTGTAGGGGTACATCATCGGAACGCTGAACGTGACGAACATCGTCAGCAGCGAGACCACGTTGCTGAAGTCCCGGAAGAACACGTTGGCCACGCTGAAGAGGAGCGCGCACGCCGTACCCAGCACCGCCACCAGGAGGAACCCGAGCAGCCCGGCGGCGATCCCGACCGGGTCGGGGGTCCAGCCCAGCAGCACGCAGAAGCCCGAGAGCAGCACCAGCCCGGGGATCACGTGGTAGGCGGACACCAGCATCGACGCGACCGGGAACATCTCCCGGGGCACGGCCATCTTCTGGACCACGCCCTTGTTGCGGACGATCGAGCGGGTGCCGGAGCTGAAGGTCTCGGTGAAGTAGTGCACGATCACCAGGCCCGCGAACAGGTGGATCGCGAAGTTCTCGATCGGCCGGGCCAGGAGGATGCCGAAGACGAAGTAGTACATCGCCAGCCGCGAGGCCGGCTGCAGGTAGGACCAGAAGAGCCCGAGGAACGAGCCCTGGTAGCGCGCCGAGATCTCGCGGCGCACCAGCAGCTTCAGCAGGTAGCGACGGCGGAAGACCTCGAACAGCCCACTGGTCGCGGCGGGCGACGAGAGCGGGGCGTCGACCTTGCGCAGGACGGGGGCGCTCATCGATCACCCTCAGGAGCGATGCCGAAGGTCTTCGACCAGGCGCCGTCGGAGGTGATCTCGCCGAGCTTGCTGCGGTACTGCTCGGCCAGCTGCGGCCATTCGCGGTGCAGCTGCTGGTGGATCTCGAGCGTGCGCTTGAGCAGGTCGCGGAACTTCTCCGGGTCGCGCTGGTAGAGCGCGGCCGAGGTGCCGTCGGGCATCGAGACGACCGCGGAGTCGTAGCGGGCCAGGCGGTACCACTTGGCGTCCATCGCGAGGATCTCCGCCTCGGGGAACTCCTGAGCCAGCTCGCGGGTCGGCCGCAGCTGCCGGATCGGCGCCAGGCCGGCGGTGATCAGCTGGGACAACCGGCCGGGGATCTCGGTGCCGTCCTTGCCCTTGCGCGGCGGCTTCTTGCGGCGTACGGGCGGGAACGCGTCGGGGTCGGCCTGAAGCTGGGCGTCGGTGAACGGCTTCACCGCCTCGCGGACCTCGGTGAGCTTCGTGCCGAGGTCGCCGTGCAGCGCCTCCGGGCCGCGCAGCACGTCCTCGAGCGCCTTGTGCCGCAGCTCGACGGTGGAGTACTGCATGGAGACCAGGTGCTTGATCTGGTGGTTGAGGCTCTCGCGCACCATCCGGCCGCCACGCTCGTACGGCGAGTGCAGCAGCGCCGCGACGAACCGGTTCCGCTGGTGGAAGTAGGACTGCCAGTCCAGCGCGTCGTTCTTGTCGGTCCAGGGGACGTGCCAGACCGCGGCACCGGGGAACGTCACGGTCGGGTAGCCGGCCGCCTTGGCACGGACGCCGAACTCGGAGTCGTCCCACTTGATGAACAGCGGCAGCGACAGGCCGACCTCGCGCAGGATCTGCGTCGGGATCAGGCACATGAACCAGCCGTTGAAGTCCACGTCCACGCGGCGGTGCAGCCAGCGCGTCGACCGCAGGTTGCGGGCCGCGAAGTCCCAGTCGTTGTGGACGCTCGGCGGCGACTGCCACCAGAACCGGTAGGGCTGGATGATCTCGCCGAAGCTGTGCAGCCGCGAGCGGGAGTACAGGCTGAACATGTGGCCGCCCACGATCGTGGGGCGGCGCGCCAGGTCACCGAAGGTGACCGCGCGGATGATGCCCTCGGGCTCGCAGACGACGTCGTCGTCCATGCACATGAAGTACGTCGCGGTGCCGCGCCGCAGGGTCTCGAGCTGGCCGCGGGCGTAGCCGCCGGAGCCGCCGAGGTTGCCCTGCTCCACGATCCGCAGCCGGTCGCCCAGGGAGGCCTGGGCCTTGGCGAACTCCGGGGAGTCGGCGACCTTCTGGGTGCCCTGCTCGGCGACGAAGACCTCGTCGAGGAACGGCGCCAGGTCTTCGTCCTCGCCGATCTGGGCCAGCAGCTTGGCGCAGAAGTCGGGGCGGTTCATGGTGGTGATGCCCACCGTGAGGGTGCCGTTGGCCGCGCGGTCCTCTGGGACCTGGGCGGTCCACTCGGCGTCCTCGACGACCACGTCGTCGTCACCTGCCACGACGTCGAACCAGTACCAGCCGCCGTCCACGAACGGCTTGAGCGGCAGGTCGAAGGTGAAGGTGCCGCGGCCGCCCTCGTCGGTGATGCCGGAGTCGACGCGCTGCGAACGGCCGTTGGCCATGGAGCGGTAGACGGTCACGGACGCGCCGCGGCCGACCAGCCTGACCGACAGCGTGACGTCAGTGACGATCGACCAGCGCCGCCAGTAGGCGGCCGGGAACGCGTTGAAGTAGGTGCCGAAGGAGAGCCTCTCCCCCTCGTCGATCCGGATGCTGCGCCGGCCGAGGATCTGGTCGGGGTGGATGGAGGCCCCGGTCGCGGTCGACTGCCGCAGCTGGGCGGCGTTCATCTCCTGGGCGTTGCGGTTGGCGCCGATCTCGTACTTGTCGGCGTCCAGCGCGGCGTGCTCGGCGTCGACGTACAGCGCGAACACGTCGGTGTCGCGGTCGGCCGGGAACACGAGGCGCTGCAGGGTCCGGGTGACGGTCATGCGTCGACTCCTCCACTGGTCAGCTCGGCACCGTCGGCGAAGTGCGGCTTGAGCTTGTTCTCGTACATCGTCAGCGCCGACCCGATGGCCATGTGCATGTCGAGGTACTTGTAGGTGCCGAGGCGACCGCCGAAGAGCACCATCGGCTCCCTCTTGGCGAGCTCGCGGTACTTGAGCAGCTTCTCGCGGTCCTCGGCGGTGTTGATCGGGTAGTACGGCTCGTCGTCGTCCTCGGCGAACCGGGAGTACTCGTGGACGATCACGGTCTTGCCCGAGATGTAGGTCCGCTCGGGGTGGAAGTGCTTGAACTCGTGGATGCGGGTCCACGGCACGTCCTGGTCGTTGTAGTTCATCACCGCGCAGCCCTGGAAGTCGTCGACCTCCTTGACCTCGGCCTCGAGGTCGACGGTCCGCCAGGACAGCCGGCCCTCGGAGTTCCCGAAGTACTCGTCGACGGGGCCGGTGTAGACGATCGGCACCTGCCCCTTGAACTCCTCGGCGACGTCGAAGAAGTCGGTCTCGAGGCGGACCTCGATGTTGGGGTGCTCGGCCATCTTCGTCAACCAGGCGGTGTAGCCGTCGACCGGGAGGCCTTCGTACTTGTCGTTGAACCAGCGGTTGTCGAAGTTGTAGCGCACCGGGAGCCGCGTGATGATGTCCGCGCTCAGCTTGGTGGGGTCGGTCTGCCACTGCTTGGCGGTGTAGCCCTTGATGAACGCCTCGTAGAGCGGGCGCCCGATCAGGGAGATGGCCTTCTCCTCGAAGTTGGCCGCGGCGTCGGTGTCGAACTCGCTGGCCTGCTCCTTGATCAGCGCGCGGGCCTCGTCCGGGGTGTGGCTCTTGCCGAAGAACGAGTTGATCAGCGCCAGGTTCATCGGCAGCGAGTAGACCTGACCGTCGTACTGGCCGAAGACCCGGTGCTGGTAGTTCGTGAAGCTGGTGAACCGGTTGACGTACTCCCAGACCTTCTCGTTGGAGGTGTGGAAGAGGTGCGCGCCGTACACGTGCATCTCGATGCCGGTCTCGGGGTCCGCCTCGCTGTAGGCGTTTCCGCCGAGGTGGTGGCGTCGCTCCAGCACGAGGACGTTGAGGCCGAGCTCGGTGGCACAGCGTTCGGCGATGGTCAGTCCGAAGAAGCCGGATCCGACGACGACGAGGTCAGGGGCAGACAAGGGCGGTTTCTCCTACGGCTCGGCCTACAGATCGGCGCAGTGGGTCAGTCTACGGTCAGGACGGGCACTACCCGGATTCCGCAGGCGGGGTGTGGGGTGGTGGGTCGGGGATCTCCCGCATGCCTCGGGCGGATCGCATGGCGCGAATCACATTGGACGCCTCGGCCCGGCCGCCCCGCAGCGGGCTGAGCAGCACCACCGCCAGGGTGATCAGCCACGGCTTGAGGCGGACCAGGGCGTTCTCCCCGTAGCGCAGGTGCACCACGAAGAGGTTGCGGTACATGTAGAAGCCCTTCCACGTGTCCAGCGCGTGCTGCTGGTCGAAGTCGAGCTGCCGCACCAGCACCGCGTCCCGCACCGCCACGATCGGGAAGCCGGCGCGGCGGGCGCGGATCGCGAAGTCGACGTCGTCGTAGAAGATGAAGTACGACGGGTCCGGGAAGCCGATCGCGTCGATGACCCGGCGGTGCACCAGGAACCCCTCGAAGGCGACGTTGTCGAGACCGACCTCGGCGGGCATCTCGGCCCGGGTCGCGTACCGCGAGTCGATGCTCTCGGTCTTGGGTCGCACGGCCAGCGGGTTGCGCAGGTCGAAGCGGGTCGCGGACTTCTCGACCAGGTGTCCGGCGCGGTCCTCGCGGACCGCCATCTGGCAGGGGCCGGCGTGGGCGAGCAGCTCGGCCAGGCAGTCGGGAGCCGGCACCACGTCGTCGTCCATCAGCCAGATCCGGTCGAACCCCGCGTCGTACGCCGCCTTCATCCCCCGGTGGAAGCCGCCGGCGCCCCCGGTGTTCTCCTGGGCATGGATCGCGGTCAGCGGCAGGTCGGTGCGCGCGTCGAGCACGGAGCGGGTGTGGTCGGTGCTGGCGTTGTCGACCACGAAGACGGCGTCCGGGCGCCGGGTCTGCGCGGCCAGTCCGTCGAGCATGCCGACCAGCAGGTCGGCGCGGTTGAAGGTCACCACGACGACGGCGACGGACTCGCTCATCCGAGGAACCTCCGGTGACCGGTGAAGTCACCGCGCAGCCCGGCGAGCATCGCGGACAGGCTCAGGCGGAGCCGGGCCGGCGAGGGCCGGGTCAGGCTGTAGAACCACAGCGTCTTGGCGACGAACGCGAGCGCGTGGGGCCAGCCGCGGTACTCCCGCAGGTTGACCAGGTTGTTGCGGGCCATGCAGTAGTGCTTGAGGTCGCTCGGGCTGTGGTTGTACGTCGTCCGGCCGAACATCATCGGCGTGCCGAGCTCGCCGACACTGGGATGGCGGACAACGGCGTCGACGACGGTGGCGATCCGGCCCCCGGCCCGCTCGGCGCGGAGCCGGTACTCGTGGTCGTCCCCCCAGATGAAGAACTCCTCGCGGGGGAGACCTATCCGCTCCGCCAGCCCGCGGGCGACCAGGACGCCGTTGAAGGGGATCACCACGTCACGGATCAGTCCGTCCACCGCTGCGGCGCTGACGTCGGCCATCCGGTGCACGACCCGGGTGCCGCCCGGCAGCCGGATCGGGAAGACCAGGCGGCCCGGCTCGGCCTCGTCGACCACCACCGGCCCCCAGAAGTCGAGGTCGCCGGCGTGCTCGAGCAGCCGGGTGAGGCAGCCCGGCTGCGGGAGGCCGTCGTCGTCCATCAGCCAGAGCAGGTCGGCGCCGTGCTCGAGGCCGATCCGCATCCCCTCGTGGAAGCCCCCGGCGCCGCCGAGGTTCTCGCCCAGGGTGACGCCGTGGACGTCGTCCTGCCCGGCCAGCCACTCCCCCGTGCCGTCGGTCGAGGCGTTGTCGACGACCACGACCTCGGCGAGTCCCGGCGTACGTCGCAGCTCGGCGACCAGCCGCTCCAGCAGCCCCAGCCGGTTGAACGTCACGACGACGGCGATGATCCGGTCGTCGGGACGGGGCTGGGGGGTCTCGGGCACGGCGACCACCCTAGAGGCCGCCTCCGAATGCCCGTCAGCAGGCAGCGGCGAGGTCCTCGGACGCGTTGGCCGCGTAGCCACCGTCACGGGTGCCCAGCGAGCCGCCGGTCTGGGTGACGGCCTTCTTCTTCTTGCCGCCGCCGCCGGTGGCCTTGCCCTCGGACTTGTCGATCGCCTTCTGCACCATGGCCCGGATCTTCCTCAGGTCCGGGTCCGCGGTGTTGATCACCGGCGGCACCAGGGAGACCGTGGCGATCTTCTGGCTCTTGGCCTTGAGGGCGAGCTCCGCGAACGCGGCCAGCTCACCCCGGGGCAGGTTCGTGTCGATCATGCCGCTGGTGGCCTTGGTGATCTCGCCGAAGTTGCGCACCGCCTCCTGCGGGCTGACCTGGGTGACCAGGGCGTTCATCACGCACTTCTGCCGTGCCATCCGCGAGTAGTCGTCGGACCCCTCGCGGGCCCGGGCGAACCAGAGGGTGTCGTGACCGTCGAGCTTCCGGCGACCCGGCTCGATGTAGCCGGTCACGTCGGAGCCGAGGCCGCCGACCGGAATCCGATCGCGGACGGTGAGGGTGACGCCGCCGACCGCGTCGACGAGGTCCTTGAAGCCCTGGAGGTTGACCATCGCCCAGTAGTTGATCTTGAGGCCGGTGATGCCCTCGATGGCCATCGTCGTGGCGTCGATGCCGGGGTTCTCCGACCCCGGGAAGAGCTCGGTGTTGTCGCCGGCCCAGGTGCTGACGCCGTTGAGGTAGCACCCGTCGCAGTCGAAGCCGTCGGGGAACTGCTCGTCCATCACCGAGCCCTTGGCGAACGTGAAGTTCGCCATGTTGCGCGGCAGCCCGACCAGGACCGTCTTGCCGGTCTCCTCGTCGATGCTGGCCACGGTCATCGAGTCCGGGCGGAGGCCCCAGCGGCCCGCCCCGGAGTCGCCGCCCATGAGCAGCACGTTGTAGCGGCCGTGGGACGGGTCGCTTGCCGCGCCGTCACCGAAGACGGTGACCACGAAGTCGCGGTAGACACCGACCTGGTGGGCGCTGAAGAGCAGGGCGCCGGCCACCGTGAAGCAGAGCAGGCCGTTGATGCCGACCACCGTGAGCCGCTGGTTCTTGACCAGGGACAGCGGCTCCCCCAGCCGCCAGGCGTCGACGAAGAGCAGGGCCCAGCCGATGGCGACCACCATCAGCACGGTCCGGAGGAGGCCGAGGGCGAGCGGGCTGGCTCCGATCCGGAAGGCGAAGCCGTGCCAGACCAGGCTGAGCAGGAGCGTGAACGTGCCGACGGTCAGCAGGACGAACGAGGTGCGCAGGGCGAACCGGCCGACCTTCTTGTTCCCGGCCACCAGCTGCGCCGACCCGGGCAGGAACAGGGTCATCACCATCAGCGTCACGGCGCGACGGAAGCGCACCTTGGCCGCGCGGTCCGGCGCGCGTCGGGCGCGCGCATCGGAACGGGACGGGTGTTGCTCGGGCTGACCGTGCGACCCGGGGGAAGAAGCGGGCGGCATCGACGAACCTCTCTGCTGGGGAAGCCGGTTGTCTGCGTCACTCTTGGGGGCTTCAGTATCACCAGTCACAGAGGTAACACCCGTCACGGCGCGCCGGGCGTTGGTTTCACTAGGTACCTAGCGAAACCAGCGCTTACCGCGCGAAACTTCGCGAGGTATGCGCCCAAATCACTAGGTACCTAGTGATTTCGACGTGCCCAGCTCTCCCTCCCGGCCGGCGGTGATCTCACGCTTCTGGGCCAGGCGGTGGGCTCGGCGGATCTCGGCCTCACGCATCCGGCGTACCTCGTCGGGCGACTCGGGGGTCAGCGCCGGGACGTGGCGGGGGCGGCCCTCCTCGTCGATCGCGACGAACACGAAGTACGCCGACGCGACGTGCCGCAGGGTCCCGGAGGCGTCGGTCCACGGCTCGGTCTCGACCCGTACCCCGATCTCCATCGACGACCGGCCGGCCCAGTTGACCTGGGCGTGGCAGTGCACGATGTCGCCCACGTGGACCGGGTGCAGGAAGGCCATCTCGTCGAGGGCCACGGTGACCGCCGGGCCGCCGCTGTGCCGCTGCGCCACCGCTCCGGCGGTGGAGTCGGCCAGCTTCATGATCTCCCCGCCGTGCACGTTGCCGAGCAGGTTGGCCTCGCGGTTCGCGGTGATCATCGCCAGGCTGACCCGCGCGTAGGACGGTGTCAGCGAGGCCTGCCTCGTGCGGTGGTCGGTCACG
>JBEVFC010000340.1:0-9802 GCA_040512455.1 Nocardioides sp. | reverse complement strand
GAGGCGACGGCGCGGACCAGCCGGGCCACCGCACGAGCGGCGAACCGCTGCCGGAAGCCCGACTCGGCCGCGCCGGGCCGGGCGTTGCGCAACCCGATCCGTCGCGCGAACCGAGCAGCGGTCTCGTCCGACGCCGCGGCCAGCGGGCTGATGTCCAGCGTCAGCTTGATGGCGGCGCGCGGGAAGTAGAGGTTCGGGCCCTCCAGGACACGGAGCTCGATGAGTGAGGTCACTCCCGAACGCTATCGAGCCGGTCCGGCGACGAGCTCAGGCCCCCATGGCGTGGAAGCCGCCGTCGACGTGGACGATCTCGCCGCTGGTCGCGGGGAAGAAGTCCGACAGCAGCGCACACACGGCCTTGGCGGTCGGCGTGTGGTCGGTCTCGTCCCAGCCCAGCGGGGCGCGGGTCTTCCACATCGACTCAAGGTCCTCGAAGCCCGGGATCGCCTTGGCGGCCAGAGTCTTGAGCGGACCGGCGGACACCAGGTTCGAGCGGATGCCCTGCGGGCCCAGGTCGCGGGCCAGGTAGCGGTTCGTCGACTCCAGGGCGGCCTTGGCGACACCCATCCAGTCGTACGCCGGCCACGCGACGGTCGCGTCGAAGGTCATCCCGACAACGGAACCGCCGGAGGACATCATCGGCTGGCAGGCCATCGCCAGCGACTTGAGGGAGTACGCCGACACCTGGACGGCCTGCGCCACGTCCGGCCACGGGCCGTCGAGGAACTTGCCGCCCAGCAACGTCTCGGGATTGCCGTAGGCGATCGAGTGCACGACGCCGTCGAGCCCGTCGACGTGCTCACGCACCGCGTCGGCCAGGCCGGCGAGGTGCTCGTCGTTGGTGACATCGAGCTCGAGGACCGGCGGTTCGGTGGGCAGCCGCTTGGCGATCCGTCGGGTGATGCCCAGCGCCCGACCGAAGTTGGAGATCAGCACGGTGGCGCCCTGTTCCTGGGCCACCCTCGCCACTGCGAAACCGATCGAGCTGTCCATGGTGACGCCGGCCACCAGGATCCGCTTGCCGTCGAGAATGCCCATCGTCAGTGTCCCATCCCTAGTCCGCCGTCCACCGGGATCACGGCCCCGGTGATGTATGCAGCTCCGTCCGATGCCAGCCAGGTGACCACCGAGGCGATCTCGGTGGGGTCGGCGTACCGGCCCAGCGGCACCTGGCTCTTGATCGCGTCCTTCTGGTCGTCGGTGAGCACCGCGGTCATGTCGGTGTCCACGAAGCCCGGGGCCACGACGTTCGCCGTGATCGACCGGGAGCCGAGCTCACGCGCCAGGGAGCGGGCCATGCCCACCAGCCCGGACTTGGAGGCGGCGTAGTTGACCTGCCCGGCGGAACCGAGAAGGCCGACCACCGAGGAGATGTAGATGATCCGGCCGCGGCGCAGCCGCAGCATGCCCTTCGCGGCGCGCTTGGTGACCCGGAACGAACCGGTCAGGTTGGTGTCGATCACCGAGGACCAGTCCTCGTCGGACATCCGGAGCACCAAGGTGTCCTTGGTGACTCCGGCGTTGGCGACGAGGATCTCGACCGGCCCGTGGGCCTCCTCGATCTGCGCGAACGCAGCGTCGACGGCCTCCTGGTCGGTGATGTCGCAGCGCACGTCGAGGGCGCCCTCGGGGGCCCCGCCGTTGCGCGTGGTGACGGCGACCTGGTCGCCCTGGGCGAGGAATGCCTCGGCGATGGCGCGGCCGATGCCGCGGTTGCCGCCGGTGACGAGTACGGATCTGCTCACGGTCGTTGACGCTATCGACTACCCGTGGGTAGACGAAAACGTCTCACTCGTCCTCGAGACGGAAGCCGACCTTGATGCCGACCTGGAAGTGCTCGACGTCTCCGTCCTTCACCTGTCCACGGACCTGGGTGATCTCGAACCAGTCCACGTGGCGGAGGGTCTTGCTGGCACGGGAGATGCCGTTGCGGACGGCGGCGTCGATGCCGTCCGGGGAGGTGCCGACGATCTCGGTGACGCGGTAGGTGCGGTTGGACATGATGGGCCTCCGTAGGGGGACGCGCGGGATGGTTCCCCGAGACTAGCGACGTAGAGTGGTGCCATGGCTCTGCGGGACCGGCACCACACGGCGGAGGCGGTTCGGATCACGACCGCGCCGCGCTCGCGCGCCGAGGACATCGCGGCGCGCCAGAAGCGCTACATCTACTCGATGGGGCTGCGCACGGTCTGCTTCGTCGGGGCGGTGGTCGTCGGCGGCGGCTGGCTGATGTGGGCGTTCCTGGTCGGTGCGATCTTCCTGCCGTACGTCGCCGTGGTGATGGCGAACGCCGGCCCGGGCCGCAACACCGACGCCGCGCTCCGGCAGGTCGGTGGCGCCGAGCGGGAGCTCTCGCCGGGTGCCTCGGAGCGCCCGATCGACCCCGCCGCGGGGCCCGTGACCGACCAGGGCTGACCGTGCAATCAGTCCTGCCTCGTGCAAGAATGAACGACGTGGGCTCGGTCTCCCCCGTCTGAGCCCGCATCGATGCCGGACGGCTCCCCCCCGTGGCCGTCCGGCATCCCCATTTCTCGACGACCCGTCCCGACCAGCGTCCCGGAGCCCCGCATGTCCGCGAGCCAGCCCGAGCCCGCCCCCGGCGAGGACGAACGGCGCTGCTCCGCGAAGGGCTGCCAGGAGACCGCCACCTGGGCGCTGCTCTGGAACAACCCGAAGCTGCACACGCCGGACCGGCGCAAGACCTGGCTCGCGTGCGACGACCACCGGGAGTCGCTGTCGGACTTCCTCGGCGCGCGGAACTTCCTCCGCGACGTCGAGCCTCTCGGCTGAGGCGGGACGTTCGGGCGGTTCAGCCGCCGATCGCGGACATCGGCCGGGCCGGCTGCAGGAACGACGGGTCGTTGATGCCGTGGCCGGGCAGCTTGTTCGTGACCGCCTTCACCCACCGCTCGGCGATCTCCTCGTCGGAGGCACCGTTGCGCATCGGTGTGCGCAGGTCGGACTCCTCGCGGGCGAACAGGCAGTTGCGGACCTGACCGTCGGCGGTGAGCCGGACCCGGTCGCAGTCACCGCAGAACGGCCGGGTGACCGAGGCGATGACGCCCACGGTGGCCGGGCCACCGTCGACGGCGAACAGCTCGGCGGGGGCGCTCCCCCGCGGCTCGGCGGCGGGCGTGAGCGTGAACTCGGTCTCGAGCCGGGCGAAGATCTCGTCGGCGGTGATCATCGCGGCCCGGCTCCACGCGTGCTGGGCGTCCAGCGGCATCTGCTCGATGAACCGCAGCTCGAAGCCCTCGCTCACGCACCAGCGCAGCAGCTCCGGCGCCTGGTCGTCGTTGACGCCGCGCAGCAGCACCGCATTGACCTTGACCGGGCCCAGGCCGGCGTCGCGGGCGGCGTACAGGCCGGCCAGCACGTCGTGCAGCCGGTCGCGGCGGGTGATCTCGTGGAAGGTGTCCGGACGGACGGTGTCGAGGCTGATGTTGACCCGGTCGAGGCCGGCGTCGGCGAGCGCCTGCGCGTTGCGGGCCAGACCCAGGGCGTTGCTGGTCATCGAGATCTCCGGCCGCGGGTCGAGCTTGGCGGTGCGCGCGACGATGTCGACCAGGCCGCGGCGGACCAGGGGCTCGCCGCCGGTGAAGCGCACCTCGTCGACGCCCAGGCGGGACACCGCGATGTCGACGAGGCGGACCACCTCGTCATCGGTGAGCACACTGTCGTCGGGCAGCCAGTCGAGGCCCTCGGCCGGCATGCAGTAGTTGCACCGGAGGTTGCAGCGGTCGGTGAGCGAGACCCGAAGGTCCGTGGCCACGCGGCCCCAGGTGTCGGTCAGTGCGCTCATGGCTCCATCCTAGGGGTCGGCCGGTCACCCGAGGCGCCGTCCTGTCCGCTGGGCGCCCCCTATAGCCTTTTCGGCGTGAGGTCCCTGTCGTTCCTGGCCAGCCGTCGCTGGGTCCTCTTCGCGATCGTGGTGGTCCTGCTGGCCTGGCTGGCCTGGGCCCTGGGCGAGTGGCAGTTCCACCGTCTCGCGGACCGCAAGGAGCGCAACGCGATCGTGGAGCGGAACACCGCGGCCGACCCCGTCCCGGTCGACGACGTGATGGCCGCCGGGGACCCCGTGCCGGCCAGCGAGCAGTACCGCCGGGTCACGGCCGAGGGTGTCTACGACACCGAGCACACCGTGGTGGTGCGCTACCGCACCCGCGAAGGAGCCTCCGGCATCGACGTCGTGGTGCCGCTGGTGACTGCCGACGGCACCGCGCTGCTGGTGGACCGTGGCTGGCTGGCGACGGACAACCGCGGGGCGTCCCCCGACGACGTACCCCTGCCGCCGTCCGGGACCGTGACGGTGACCGGCTGGGTCCGCCAGGACGCCACCGGCGACTCGACGCACGTCTCGGACCAGTCCACCCGCTCGATCTCCAGCAGGGCGATCGGCGAGGCCCTCGGGATCACGACGTACGGCGGCTTCGTCGACCTCGACAGCGAGGACCCGGCGCCCGAGCAGGCGCTGGAGAAGGCGGAGCTGCCGGACCTGTCCAACGGACCGCACTTCTTCTACGGCCTGCAGTGGTGGTTCTTCGGGCTGCTCGCGGTGGGCGGCTTCCTCTACCTGGCGTACGACGAGTGGCGCGGCGGGCCGGGTGCCGAACGGCTCCGGCGGGCCCGCCGTGGCGAGCCGCCGGAGCCGTCGGGCTCAGATCGTGCGGAGCATGCCGCCGTCGACGGGCAGCATGATGCCCGTGATGAAGGATGACGCCGGGGACATGAGGAACGCGGCCGCCCGGCCGAACTCCTCCGGCTCGCCGTAGCGGCCCAGCGGGATCGTCTTGAGGGCCCGCTCTCGCGCCGCCTCGGCGTCGCCGGTCGAGGCGTCCAGCTCGGCCACCCGCTCGGTGCCGATCCGCCCGGGCATCAGCCCGTTCACCCGGATCCCTCGCGGCCCGACCTCGTCGGCGAGCGTCTTGGCGACCATCGCCAACCCCGGACGCAGGCCGTTGGAGATCGTCAGGTTGGGGATCGGGGACCGCACCGACGACGACAGCACGAACGTGACCGTGCCGCCCTCCCCGAGCTCCGCGACGACCCCACGGGCCACGCGGACGGCGCCGAGGAACACCGACTCGAACGCCCTCGTCCAGTCCTCGTCCTTCGTGGAGGCCACCGTGCCGGTCGGCGGGCCACCGACGGAGACCAGCACGCCGTCAAGACGGCCGAAGCTCTCCCGGGCGGCCTCCACGAGCCGGGCCGGGGTCTCGGGGTCGGCGTTGTCCGCGGTCACGGACACCGCTGCGTCGCCGAGCTGGGCCACCGCGGCGGCCAGGCTCTCCTCGTTGCGTCCGGAGAGCACCACCTTGGCGCCCTCGGCGACGAGCTGGTCGGCGGTGGCGCGGCCCAGCCCGCGGGCGCCCCCGGTGATGACGTAGACACGGTCGGTGAGTTCGAGATCCATGTCGCCGATCCTGTCATCCTCGTGGCGGCCGTGCTGCGGGGGCGATACTGCTGGGGTGATGGACCTCCTCGGCATCGACGACCTGCTCACGCCGGACGAGCGTGACATCCGTGACGTCGTACGCCGTTTCTGCGACGACCGGATCACGCCGCACGTCGGCAGCTGGTTCGACCGGGCGACGGTGCCCGACCCGCGCGGCCTGACCCGGGAGCTCGGCGCCCTCGGCCTGCTCGGCATGCACCTGGAGGGCTACGGGTGCGCGGGGATGAGCGCGGTCGACTACGGGCTGGCCTGTCTGGAGCTCGAGGCGGCCGACTCCGGCATCCGGTCGCTGGTCTCCGTGCAGGGCTCCCTGGCCATGTACGCGATCTGGAAGCACGGCTCGGAGGAGCAGAAGCAGGAGTGGCTGCCCCGGATGGCGGCCGGTGAGGCGATCGGCTGCTTCGGGCTCACCGAGCCCGACCACGGCTCCGACCCGGCGGGCATGCGCACCCGGGCCCGCCGCGACGGGTCGGACTGGGTCCTCGACGGCGGCAAGATGTGGATCACCAACGGCTCCATCGCCGACGTCGCGGTGGTGTGGGCGCAGGTCGAGGACGAGGGGATCAGGGGCTTCGTGGTGCCCACCGACTCCCCCGGCTTCTCCGCCCGCGAGATCACGCAGAAGATGTCGCTGCGGGCGTCGGTCACGGCCGAGCTGGTCCTCGACGAGGTGCGGCTCCCGGCGGACGCGATGTTCCCGGAGGTGCGCGGCCTGCGTGGTCCGCTTTCCTGCCTCAACGAGGCCCGCTTCGGCATCCTCTGGGGCGCGATGGGCGCGGCTCGGTCCTGCTTCGAGGCGGCGCGGGAGTACTCCGTCACCCGCGAGCAGTTCGGCCGTCCGATCGGCGGCTTCCAGCTCACCCAGGCCAAGCTCGCCGACATGGCGCTCGAGCTGGGCAAGGGCACCCTGCTGGCGTTGCACCTGGGGCGGCGCAAGGACGCGGGCACGCTGACCCCGGACCAGGTGTCCTTCGGCAAGCTCAACAACGTCCGCGAGGCGCTCGAGATCTGCCGCACCGCCCGGACCATCCTCGGTGCCAACGGCATCTCGCTGGAGTACCCCGTGATCCGGCACATGAACAACCTGGAGTCCGTGCTCACCTACGAAGGGACCGCCGAGATGCACACGCTGGTGCTGGGCAAGGCCATCACCGGTCAGGACGCGTTCCGGTGAGCGCGCTGGTGATCCGCCCGCTCGGCACCGCGGACCGCGACCGGTCCGTGGCCATCGACGAGGAGGCGTTCGGCTCCTGGCCGGGAGGCCTGCCCGCCGCTCCCCCGGTGTGGCCGCCGGACGGCACCCACGTGGTGGGCACCTTCGACGGGGACGAGCTGCTCGCCAAGCTGAACGGGCGCGAGTACCACTCCTGGTTCGGGGGCGCGGAGATCCCCACCTGGGGCATCGCCGGCGTCGCGGTCGCCGCGGAGCACCGGGGCCGCCGGCTGCTCGGCGACCTGTTCGCCGCGTCGTTCGTGGAGGCCCAGGCCCGGGGCATGGCTGTGTCCACCCTGTTCTTCACCGCGGCCCGCGTCTATCGCAGCGTCGGGTTCGAGCTCGTCGGCGGCTTCGAGAAGCTGCACCTGCCCACCAGTGCGCTGACCGCGGTTCAGCCGACCGAAGGCATCCGGCTGCGCCGGGCGGTCCCCGGGGACGGCGCGGCGATCCACGCCGTCTACACCGCGTGGGCGTCCCGGCAGAACGGGCCGCTGACCCGGACCGGCCCCAACTTCCCCGACGGCGCGGACCGGATCACCGAGCGCTACACAGGCGTCACGGTGGCCCTGGACGCGGCCGACGACGTGGTCGGCTACGTCTCCTGGAACCGTGGCAGCGGGTACAACGACTCCGCCCGCATCGACGTCGGCGACCTGATCGCGACCACACCGGCGGCGACCCGGGCGCTGCTCCGGATGCTCGGGTCGTTCGCGATCGTGACCGGCAACGTCGTGCTGCGCACCTCCCGGCCCGACCTGGTGCACCTGGCGCTCCCCGGGCTGCCGCCCCCGCCCGTGGAGAGCTGGCCGTACATGCTCCGGGTGCTCGACCTGCCGGCAGCCGTCGAGCCGCGCCACTACCCGCCGGCGCTGGACACCTCGGTCGGGTTCACGGTCACCGGGGACGCGTTCGGCGACCTCGACGGCGGCTGGCGGATCGTGCTCAAGGACGGGACCGCGCGCTGCGAGCGGGACAGTGACGTCGACGGGCCGACCCTCGCCGTCGGCGGTCTCTCGGTGCTCTATGCCGGCGCCATGCGGGTGTCACAGCTGCGGCTGGCGGGGCTGGTCACCGGCGGCGACCCCGAACGGGACGCTGACCTCGACGCGGTGTTCGTCGGCCCCGGGTTCCACATCCGCGACTACTTCTGAGAGGACTGCCATGACCCTGCACGACGACTCCCTCGATCCCATCGCGACGTTCCACCGCCTCCACTCCTCGGGGTGCTTCGTGATGCCCAACCCCTGGGACGTGGGCAGCGCGCGCGCCCTCGAACGGATGGGCTTCGCGGCTCTGGCGACCACGAGCGCCGGAATGGCGTGGAGCCTGGGTAGCCCCGACGGCCAGGTGACGCTGGACCAGGCGCTCGCGCACCTGCGCGCCGTCGCCGCCGCCGTGCACGTGCCGGTCAACGCCGACTTCGAGGGTGGCTACGCGACAGAGCCCGCCGACGTAGCCGCGAACGTCGGGCTGGCCGTGGAGACCGGCATCGCCGGGCTGTCGATCGAGGACGCGTCGGGCGACGACACCGAGCCGCTCTTCGGGTTCGAGCTGTCCGTGGACCGCGTGCGCGCAGCCCGCGAGGCCATCGACGCGAGCGGCACCGGCGTTCTCCTCACCGGCCGCTCCGAGGGATTCGTGCGCGGCCGGCCCGACATCGACGAGACGATCCGGCGGCTGAAGGCGTACGCCGGCGCGGGGGCCGACTGCGTCTACGCGCCCCGGCTCGACAGGCTCGACCACGTCGCCGCGATCGTCGAGGCCGTGGCCCCCACCCCGGTGAACCTGCTCATCAACGCTCCGTTCATCACCGTCGACGACGCGGCCCGGCTCGGGGTACGCCGGATCAGCGTCGGCGGCACCCTCGCGCGCACCGCGTGGGCGGGCTTCCTCGATGCCGCCGCCGAGATCCGGGAGTCGGGCACCTTCTCCCACTTCCAGGGGCTGCCCAACGTCGACGAGCTGCTGGGCCCCTGAGCCGGGCCTAGGTGCCGGCGGTCACCGGCAGGTCATCGATGAACTGGGTGCGGTAGAGGTCGGCGTACAGGCCGCCCTCGGCCAGCAGGCTGGCGTGGGTGCCGCGCTGCACGACGCGCCCGTCGTCCACCACGAGGATCTGGTCGGCCTGCCGGACCGTCGAGAGGCGGTGCGCGATGACCAGGCTGGTGCGGCCCTCGAGCGCCGCGTCCAGGGCATGCTGCACGGCCGACTCGGACTCCGAGTCGAGGTGCGCGGTCGCCTCGTCGAGGACCACCACGGCGGGCGCCTTGAGCAGCAGCCGGGCGATCGCGAGCCGCTGCCGCTCGCCGCCGGAGAGGCGGTAGCCGCGGTCACCGACGACGGTGTCGAGGCCGTCGGGCAGCGACCGGATCAAGCGGGCGATCTGCGCGGCCTCCAGCGCGGCCCAGACGGCCACGTCATCGGCGCCGGGCCGGGCGTAGAGCAGGTTGGCGCGGATGGTGTCGTGGAACATGTGGGCGTCCTGGGTGACGTAGCCGACCACGTCCTCCAGCGACTCCAGGGTCACGTCGCGGACGTCCTGGCCACCCACCCGGACGACGCCCGAGCCGACGTCGTAGAGCCGGGCGACCAGGTGGGTGATCGTGGTCTTGCCGGCCCCGGAGGGGCCCACCAGGGCCACCATCTGTCCGGGCTCGGCGACGAACGAGATGTCGTGGAGCACCTGGCCGGTGTCGCGGCTCTCCTTGCGGGCCACCGACTCCAGTGAGGCCAGCGAGACGTCCTCGGCACGGGGGTAGCGGAACGCCACGTGCTCGAACTCCACACGCGACGCGGTCGGAGGCAGCTCGACCGCGCCGGGCTTCTCCTGGATCGAGGAGGGCAGGTCGAGCACCTCGAAGACGCGCTCGAAGCTCACCAGCGCGGTCATCACGTCGATGCGGACGTTGGAGAGGCCCTGCAACGGACCGAGAAGGCGTAGCAGCAGGGTCGCCAGCGCCAGCAGGGTGCCGGTGCTCAGCTGGCCCTGGATCGCGAGGTAGCCGCCGACGCCGTAGACCATCGCGGTGGCCAGCGCCGGCACCGTCATCATCACGGTGGCGAAGATCCGGGTGATCAGCGAGATCCGGATGCCGAGGTCGCGGACGTTGGCGGCCCGGGTGGCGAACAGC
>JBEVFC010000157.1:0-6156 GCA_040512455.1 Nocardioides sp. | reverse complement strand
CACGATCCGGAGGTAGTCCTCGCGGGTGTGCGCCTCGGAGAGGTCGCAGCGGACCCGCTCGAGGCCGCCCTGGACCGGGTGCACGTGGGCGTCGACGAAACCGGGCAGCAGCAAGCCTCCGGCGAGGTCGACCTCGGTCTCGTCGGCGACATCCAGGGTGGCGAGCTCGCTCTCGCCGACGACGGCACGGATCCGGTCGCCGTCGACCACCACGGCCTGCCCGGTGCGGTGCCGGAACCCGTCGAAGATGCTCCCGTTGCGGAAGACCACCACTGCCATCAAAACCCTCCTGTGCCACGGATTTCGTAGTGAACAGCCGGTTGCAACGGCTGAATCGCTCGACAATAACCCACTTCGGGTGCGAATCCGCTTGCCTCGCCCCCCGTGCCCGGGCAGACTGGGCGACCTAGGAACCTCCGATATGCAAGGACGCGATACCCATGCTCACCGGCGACTACGAGCAGCTCCAGGCCGACGCTCGCGACCACCTGTGGATGCACTTCACCCGGCACTCCACCTATGAGTCGCAGGACGTCCCCATCATCGTCCGCGGCGAGGGTGCCTACATCTACGACGCCCAGGGAAAGCGCTACCTCGACGGCCTGGCCGGGCTCTTCGTGAGCCAGCTCGGCCACGGGCGGACGGAGCTCGCGGAGGCAGCGGCGAAGCAGGCGAAGGAACTCGCCTTCATGCCGCTGTGGTCCTACGCCCACCCGACGGCGATCGAGCTCGCCGCGCGGGTGGCGTCACATGCTCCCGGTGATCTCAACCGGGTGTTCTTCACCAGTGGGGGTGGTGAAGCGGTAGAAACCGCGTGGAAGCTGGCCAAGAACTACTTCAAGCTTGTGGGGAAGCCTCTGAAGCACAAGGTCATCAGTCGTGCCATCGCCTATCACGGCACGACCCAGGGAGCTCTGTCGATCACCGGCCTGCCGGGGTTGAAGGCACAGTTCGAGCCGCTGGTTCCCTCCACGTTCCGTGTCCCGAACACGAACTTCTACCGCGCACCGGAACACGGCGACGACCTGACGCGCTTCGGGCGCTGGGCGGCCGACCAGATCGCGATCGCGATCGAGAACGAGGGCGCCGAGACGGTCGCCGCCGTGTTCCTGGAGCCCGTGCAGAACGCCGGCGGGTGCTTCCCGCCGCCGCCCGGCTACTTCGAGCGGGTCCGGGAGATCTGCGACGAGTACGACGTGCTCCTGGTCTCGGACGAGGTCATCTGCGCGTTCGGTCGGCTCGGCGAGATGTTCGGTGCCACCCGGTTCGGCTACCAGCCCGACATGATCACCTGCGCGAAGGGCATCACCTCGGGCTACGCCCCGCTCGGAGCGATGATCGCCAGCGACCGGCTGATGGAGCCGTTCCTGAAGGGCCACGAGTCGTTCGCCCACGGCTACACGTTCGGCGGCCACCCGGTCTCGACCGCGGTCGCGCTGGCGAACCTCGACATCTTCGAGAAGGAGAAGGTGCTCGAGAACGTCCGCGACAACAGGGACGCCTTCCGGGCCACGTTGGAGAAGCTCAAGGACCTGCCGATCGTCGGCGACGTCCGCGGGGACGGGTACTTCTACGGCATCGAGCTGGTGAAGGACAAGACCACCAAGGAGACCTTCAACGACGACGAGGCGGAGCGGCTGCTGCGCGGCTACCTCTCGCGGGCGCTGTACGACGAGGGCCTCTACTGCCGTGCCGACGACCGGGGCGACCCGGTGGTGCAGCTGGCGCCGCCGCTGGTCTGCACGCAGGAGCACTTCGACGAGATCGAGCAGATCCTGCGCGTAGTGCTCGACAAGGCCTGGAGCATGCTGTGAGAGCACGCATCCACTGACACGCCGACCCGTTCGGGGCGCCCGGGGAGGGTGCGCCCCGGACGGGTTCGCGCTGCCCGGGGCCTCAGTCGTGCCTCGGGAAGCCCAGGTCGATGGCGCTGGTGCCGGGGTCGGGCCAGCGTGAGGTGACCACCTTGCCGCGGGTGAAGAACTGCACCCCCTCGGTGCCGTGCGCGTGCGCGTCACCGAACAGCGAGGCCTTCCAGCCGCCGAACGAGTAGTAGGCCATCGGCACCGGGATCGGCACGTTGACGCCGACCATGCCGACCTCGACCTCGCGCTGGTAGCGGCGGGCCGCACCCCCGTCGCGGGTGAAGATCGCGGTCCCGTTGCCGTAGGGGTTCGCGTTGACCAGTGCCAGCGCCTCGTCGTACGACGACACCCGGACCACGGAGAGCACCGGCCCGAAGATCTCGTCGTCGTACACCGGCATCCCCGGCTGCACGTGGTCGAACAGGGAAGGCCCGAGCCAGAAGCCGTCCTCGGCACCCTCGGCCACCACGTCGCGGCCGTCGACGACCAGCTCGGCCCCGGCCTCCCGGCCGGCGTCCAGGTACGACGCCACCTTGTCGCGGTGCGCCCCTGTCACCAGCGGACCCATGTCGCAGCCCTTGCGGCCGTCACCGGTGCGCAGTCCGGCCATCCGCTCGGTGATCCGCGGCACCAGCTGGTCGCCGACCGGGTCGACCGCCACCAGGACGGAGATCGCCATGCACCGCTCCCCCGCCGAGCCGAAGCCGGCGTTGACCGCGGCATCCGCGGCGGCGTCCAGGTCGGCGTCGGGCAGCACCACCATGTGGTTCTTCGCGCCGCCGAGCGCCTGCACCCGCTTGCCGTGCGCCGTCGCCGTCTCGTAGACGTAGCGGGCGATCGGCGTCGACCCGACGAACGAGACCGCCTTGATGGCCGGGTGGGTGAGCAGCCCGTCGACCGCCTCCTTGTCGCCCTGCAGCACGCTGAAGACGCCCTCCGGCAGGCCGGCCTCGGCCCAGCACTCGGCCAGCAGCAGCGACGCGCTCGGGTCCTTCTCGCTGGGCTTGAGCACCACGGCGTTGCCGGCGGCGATGGCGACCGGGACGAACCAGAGCGGCACCATCGCCGGGAAGTTGAACGGGGAGATCACCGCGACCACGCCGAGCGGCTGTCGCAGCGAGTGCACGTCGACGCCACCCGAGACCTCGTCGCTGAACGAACCCTTGAGCAGGTGCGGGGCACCGCAGGCGAACTCCGCGACCTCCAGGCCGCGCTGCACCTCGCCCAGGGCGTCGTCCAGCACCTTGCCGTGCTCGGAGGTGATCGCCTCGGCGATCTCCTCCCGGCGCCGGAGCAGCGCCTGGCGGAACGCGAACAGCACGTTGGTGCGCCGGGTCACCGAGGCCAGTCCCCAGTCGCGAGCGGCCGTGGCGGCGTCGGCGACGAGCGCGTCGACGTCGGCCGCGGAGGCCAGCCGGACGTGCCCAGTCACCTCCCCCGTGGCCGGGTCGTGCACGTCGCCGTGCCGTTCGCCGTTGCCGGCCCAGGCGGCCCCGTTGCGCCAGTGCCCGATGCTCCGCGGGTTTGTCATCGTGATGCTCCTACTCCCTCTTCCTCCGACCCCGTCAGGAGTCGAAGCCCAGGCCGAGGCGGTCCATCGCCTTCAGCCACACGTTGTTCCGACCGCCGTTGCGGTCGGCCGTCTCCATCGACCATCGGGTCAGCTGGATCCCGGCGTATCGCACCGGTTCCGGCGGGAACGGCAACGGCTTCTCCCGCACCATCCGCAGCCGGGTCCGCTCGGTGTCCTCGCCCGCCAGCACGTCCAGCATGACCTCGGCACCGAACCGGGTGGCGGCCACCCCGAGCCCGGTGTAGCCGAGCGCGTACGCCACCCGCCCGTCGTACGCCGTCCCGAAGAACGGCGAGAACCGCGTGCAGGTGTCGATCACACCGCCCCAGCGGTGGCTGAAGCCCACCCCCTCGAGCTGCGGGAACGTCGCGAAGAAGTGCTCGGCCAGCAGCGCGTGGGTCACGTCGCTCTGCTCGAGCTCGCGGGCGATCCGGCTGCCGAAGTGGTAGACCGCGTCGTAGCCGCCCCACAAGATGCGGTTGTCGCGGGTGAGGCGGTAGTAGTGGAACAGGTTCGCCGCGTCGCCGACCCCGCAGCGCCGGTCCCAGCCGATCGAGGCCAGCTGCTCGCCGTCGAGCGGCGCGGTCATCAGCACGTGGTCGTAGACCGGCACCGTCATCAGCCGGAGCCGCCGCAGCAGTGGGGCGAACGCGTTCGTCGCCAGCGCCACGCGGTCGGCGACCACGGAGCCGCCGCCGGTGCGGACGGTCAGGTGCCGGCCGCGCTCCAGGCCGGACACGTGGGTGCCCTCGTGGATGACCACCCCGGCGTCCAGGCAGGCCTGCCGGAGTCCCCAGGCCAGCCGGGCCGGCTCGACCATCGCGGTGCCGTGGGTGTCCAGGACACCGGCGAGGTACGTCGGGGAGCTGAGCTCGGCGCGGGTGTGCTGCGCGTCCAGGAGTACGACGTCGTGCCCGGCCGCGCGGCGTACCTCCACCTCGGCGGCCAGCTCCTCGACCTGGTGCGGAGCAGTGGCGACCATCAGCTCGCCGGTCTCCTCCCAGTGGCAGTCGATCCGGTGCTCGCGCACCGTGGCGCCGATGGCGGCGAGGTTCTCCCGACCCAGCCGGTCGAGCTGCGCGAGCTCGTCGGGCCACCTGGCGTGCCCGTTGCCGAAGCCGTGGGTGAGGCTGGCGGAGGCGAAGCCACCGTTGCGGCCGCTGGCCTCGTCGCCGCAGCGGCCGGCCTCGAGCAGCACCACCGAGCGGTCGGGGTGCCGCTCGCGGGAGCGCAGCGCGGTCCAGAGACCGGAGTACCCGCCCCCGACCACCACCAGGTCGGCGGAGTGCTGCCCGGTCAGCGGCGGCAGCGGGTCGGGGCGGGCAGGGTCCTCCAGCCAGTAGGCAGTCGGCTCCGCACCGGCCAGCGCAGCCTGCGCCGGACCGGCGACCCGTCCCCTCCCGTCGTGGCGGAGCGTCACGCCCGGGCCCGGGCACGGCGCCGGTTGTTGACCTCGCCGCCCAGCACCAGCACCATCGCCACGACGAACATCACGGTGCCGATCACGTTGATCTGCGGGGGGATGCCACGTTGCGCCGCCCCCCACACGAACATCGGGAAGGTGACCTCCTGGCCCGCGTTCAGGTTCGTGATGATGAAGTCGTCGAACGACAGCGAGAAGCTCAGCAGCGCCGCGGACAGGATGCCCGGGAACACCAGCGGGAACGTCACCCTCCAGAACGTCTGCCACTCGTTGGCGTAGAGGTCCATCGCTGCCTGTTCGAGGCGCGGGTCGAGGCCCGCCAGCCGGGCCTTGACGGTGACCACCACGAAGCTCAGGCAGAAGAGGATGTGTGCGATCAGGATGGTCTTGAAGCCGAGCTCGCCGGCGAAGCCGGTCGCCACGAACAGTGCCAGCAGCGACGAACCCATCACGATCTCGGGCGAGGCCATCGGGAGGAACGTGAACACGTTGGCCACCGACCTGCCGCGGAAGCGGTGCCGGACCAGCGCGAATGCCATCAGTGTGCCGAGGATGGTCGCGATCAGCGTCGCCAGCAGGCCGATCTGGATCGACAGCACCACCGAGTCGCACATGCCGAGCGGCTCGCACGGGTTGGTCCAGTTGTGCAGCGTGAACTCGTTGAAGGAGTAGCTGTTGCGGCCGGCCGGCTCGTTGAAGGACATCCCGATGACGATGAAGATCGGGACGAACATGTAGAGCAGCACCAGCATGCCGATACCGAGGATCAGGTGGTCGCCGATCCACTTGCCGACGCGCATCAGAGCAGCTCCTCCGTGCCGGCCCGCTTCACGTAGACGAGCACCAGGACCACGATCACCGCCATCAGCGTCACCGACAGGGCCGCGGCCTCGGGGTAGGAGCCGCCGTCGAAGAGCTTCTGGATGACGTTGCCGACCATCTGGGTCTGGGTGTTCCCGAGCAGCTGGGCGTTGATGTAGTCACCGGCCGCAGGGATGAACGTCAGCAGGGTGCCGCCCACGAGACCGGGCAGCGACAGCGGCAGCGTGACCGTGCGGAACGTCGTGAACGGCGAGGCGTACAGGTCCTCGCCCGCCTCCATGAGCCGCGGGTCGATCTTCTCCAGCGACGCGTAGAGCGGCAGCACCATGAACGGCAGGAAGTTGTAGGTGATTCCGGTGACCACCGCGACGGGGGTCGCCAGCAGGTGGCCGTCGGCGCCGAGGATGTGCAGGAACTTGAGCGTCTCCACCACGAACCCCTGGTCGGCCAGGATCAGCTGCCACGAGATGGTG
>JBEVFC010000291.1:0-4747 GCA_040512455.1 Nocardioides sp. | reverse complement strand
CGCGGCGTAGCTGGCTTCCGTGGCCTCGTGCATCGCCTCGGCGAACACCTGCGCGGTGCGGTCGTCCGGGCTGGCGCGGGCGATCCGGCCGGCGATGGCGCCGAGCATCTGGGAGAGGATCACGCCCGAGTTGCCGCGGGCACCGAGCAGAGCGCCGCGCGAGAACGAGGCCAGCGCCGGGGCCAGGTCGGCGGTCGGGCTGCCACCGGTCGCCTCGCGCAGGGCGTCGCGGGCCGCTGACATCGTCAGGAACATGTTGGTGCCGGTGTCGCCGTCCGGGACCGGGTAGACGTTGAGGGCGTCGATCTCCTCGCGGGCGTCGCCGAGCTCGCGGGTCGCGATGTCGACGAAGCGGAGGACGATGCCGAGCTGGAACACGCCTGCTCCCTTCCGTCGCCCCGGTGCGCGGACCACCCGCCGCGCAGGGTCAGGCTAGTGGCTGCCGGGGACGATTTCCTGGTAGCCCCCGTCGTCGGATACTCTTGCTCGGTTGCCGGGCGCGAATGCCTTGGCCCTTGTCTTACCAAACATCGATCTTTCCAGGAGTTCACGGTGGCTGCCGTCTGTGACATCTGCGCCAAGAAGCCGGGCTTCGGTAACAACCGCCCGTGGTCGCGCAAGATTACGAAGCGTCGCTTCAACCCCAACATCCAGCGCGTGCGGGCGACCGTCAACGGTTCCCCGAAGCGCCTGAACGTCTGCACCGGCTGCCTCAAGGCCGGCAAGGTCACGCGCTAGTCGCGTGACACACGCGAAGGCCCCCCGATCCCACCAGGGATCGGGGGGCTTTCCGTCATTTGTCACCGCTGGAGAGAGCGCGATCAGAAGTGGGTCCACCCGGTGGGGCCGTCGTACGAGCCACCGTCGACGGTGACGACGGGACCGACCGTCTCGTCGGCATCGACGACGGTGCCGATGACGGTCCACCCCTCGGGTACGGCGTCCGCGGACGGGAAGCAGGCCAGCAGCGGGTGGTCGTCGCCGCCGCCGAGGATGAACTGGAGCGGGTCGGCATTGAGCGCGGAACCGACCGCGTGCAACGGCTCGGCGATCTCGAAGGACGCGCGGCGGATGTCGATCGAGACCCCGGAGGCGTCGGCGATGTGCCGGGCGTCGGCGAGCAGCCCGTCGGAGACGTCGATCATCGCGGTGGCCCCGGCGTCGGCGGCGACCGGCCCCGCGGCGTACGGCGGCTCCGGACGGCGGTAGGCCTCGACCAGCACCCGGGGGGAACGGAAGCCACGCCCGAGCACCGCCAGGCCCCCGGCGGCCCAGCCCTGGCGGCCGACCAGCGCGACGACGTCGCCGGACTCGGCACCCGAGCGCAGCACCGGCGCCACCGTGCAGGCCCCGATCACGGTGACCGCGATGACCAGCGTCTCGGACCGGGTGAGGTCACCGCCGACGACGCTGGCGCCGACCTTGGCGCACTCGTCGGCGAACCCGCGGGCGAAGTCCAGGGCCCAGGCGGCGGGCAGGTCGGCGGGGGCGGCCAGGCCGATGGTCAGCGAGGTGGCGGTGCCCCCCATCGCGTTGATGTCGGAGAGGTTCTGGGCGGCCGCCCGGGCGCCGACGTCGGCGGCGCCGGCCCAGTCGCGGCGGAAGTGCCGGCCCTCGACCATCAGGTCGGTGGAGACCACCACGTGGCCGGTCTTCACCCGCAGCACGGCGGCGTCGTCACCCGGCCCGACCAGCACGTGCTCGCCCTGGGTGAAGACGTCGTCGAGGGCGGCGATGAAGGCGAACTCCCCCACATCCGCGAGCGTCGCGGCGGGGTCGAAGGGTGCAGCAGGCATGTCGCTCATCCCATCAGCCGGTCGTGGTGCACCACCTATCGACACGCGGGACCGAGGCGGTAGGTTGGCCGCAGGTTTCACCGCAGATTCCCCACCAGTCAAGGAGGCACGATGGTCGTCCAGGCCTACATCCTGATCCAGACCGACGTCGGCAAGGCAGCCGAGGTTGCCACCGCGATCGCACAGGTCAAGGGCGTGACCCTGGCCGAGGACGTCACCGGTCCCTACGACGTCATCGTGCGCGCCGAGGCCCGCAACGTCGACGAGCTGGGCAAGCTGGTCGTCTCGAAGGTCCAGAACCTTGATGGCATCACCCGCACGCTGACCTGCCCGGTCGTCCACATCTGAGCACCCGAGTGCCCGTACGACGCCCCGTGTCCCTGTGGACCCGGGGCGTCGTCATGTCCGGGCTGGCCCTGCTGGTCTCCTCGTGCACGGGCGCCGTGGAGATCGACTCCCCCGACGTCGACGCCGAGACCCGTTCGGCCTGCGCACGTTTCCTGGACGTCGTCCCCGAGAAGGTGTCGGGCGAGCGACAGCGCCAGACCGAGCCCAACGACGCTCTCGGTGCCGCCTGGGGCGACCCGCCGATCGTGGTGACCTGCGGGGTCGACATGCCCGAGGACTTCGACGAGTTCTCGCCGTGCGAGGAGGTCGACGGGGTCGGCTGGTTCATCCCGGAGGAGGCGTACACCCACCCGGACGACATCGTCTCGATCACCACCATCGGCTGGAGCCCGGCGGTCCGGATCGAGGTGCCGGCGGAGTACCGCCCGCCCGCGGACGTCCTGGTCGAGATCGGTGCCGCGGTGAAGAAGTCCCTCACGCGGACCAGGCCCTGCGTCTGACCCCCTCGCGTCGCACACCACCGCGGGAGCACACTGGGTCCATGACTGGGGACAGGGACGACGTCGAGCTGGTGCGTGCGTGGCTGGCCGCGTCCCAGGACGCGCGCACGTCGGGCCGGGACGAGGACTTCGAGGCTCTGCACCGGTTCCTCCACCCCGAGATCGAGATCCTGCTCGCCAGTGGGTGGGCCGACGATCCGTGGCGGGTCGCCCACCGGGGCGCCGACTCGGTGGTCGCGCGTCTCCAGGAGGCGATCAACTCCGCGTCCAGCCTCTCGACCGAGACGGTCAACCTGGTCGCCGCGGGCGACGACGTGCTCGTCGAGCAGCTGTCGGTCCTCGAGGGCCCGTTCGGGCCGCGGCGCACGATGATCGCGCACATCTTCACGGTCACCGACCAGCGGATCGTCCGCATCCGGAGCTACCGCAACGACGCGAACCTGCCCGGCTGACCGGCTCTCCGCGGGCGCTCAGCGCAGGCCGGTGTCCCGCGCCAGCGCCAGCTGGATCAGCCGCTCGACCAGCGCCGGGTAGTCCAACCCGGTCGCGGCCCACATCCGCGGGAACATCGACGTCGGCGTGAAGCCGGGCATCGTGTTGATCTCGTTGACCACCAGCTCGCCGTCGGGCATCAGGAAGAAGTCGACCCGGGCCAGGCCCTCGCAGCCGACGGCCTCGAAGACCCGCGCCGCCAGCGACCGCAGCCGCGCGGTCACCTCGTCGGGCAGGTCGGCCGGCACGTCGAGCTCGGTGGTCTCCTCGGGGAGGTACTTCGCCGCGAAGTCGTAGAACTCGTGGTCCCCGGTCACCCGCACCTCGGCGGGGAGGCTGGTCTCGCAGCCGCCGTCGGGCGTGCCGAGCACCCCGCACTCGACCTCCCGGGCGCCGGCGGCGTACGCCTCGACCAGCACCTTGGGGTCCTCGCGCTGCGCGACCGCGATCGCCTCGTCGAGCTCGGAGGCGTCGTGGGCCTTGGAGATGCCGAAGCTCGAGCCGCCACGGGCGGGCTTCACGAACACCGGGTAGCCCAGCTCCGCGACCCGCTCCCGGCAGCCCGCCGGGTCCTGCTGCCACTCACGGGTGGTGATCACCACCGACGGCATGAGGGGTACGCCGGCTCCGGCCAGCACCACCTTCATGAACGCCTTGTCCATGCTCACCGCGGACGCGAGCACGCCCGCGCCGACGTACCGGACTCCGGCCATCTCGAACATGCCCTGGATGGTCCCGTCCTCGCCCCACGGACCGTGCAGCAGCGGGAACACCACGTCGACCTCGCCGAGGGTGCGCGGCGGCTGGGCGGCCTCGGTCACGACGAGGTCGGTCGAGCCGGCGGTCGGGGCCAGCGCGATCGCGGCCCCCGAGTCGTCCACGCTGGGCAGCTCGTCGGCACTCTTGATCCGCAGCCGCTCGGGGTCCCCGGACTCGAGGACCCACCGGCCGTCCCGGGCGATCCCGATCGGGACCACGTCGTACTTCTCCCGGTCGATCGCGCGCAGCACGCTGCCGGCGGTCGAGCACGAGATCACGTGCTCACTGGAACGACCGCCGAAGACGATGGCGACGCGAGGCTTGCGGGACGGCGGCGTGGTCTCGGACATCGCGCACGACCCTACCCGCGAGCTGCGTCGAGGTCGGCCTTGGTCAGCACGGGTCGCACCTCGAGCCCGACGTCGGCCAGCGGGTTCTGCCCCGCGGGGCTCCTGTCGATCGCGCAGATGACGACCTCCACGACCGCACCCGCCTCGCGGAGCGCCCGGGTGGCGTCACGGACGGCCCCGCCGGTGGTGATCACGTCCTCGACGATGGTCACCCTCCGGCCCGCGACGTCGGGGCCCTCGGCGAGCTTGCAGGTGCCGTACTCCTTGGCCTTCTTGCGCACGAACAGCGCCGCGATGCCGGTCTTCGAGCTCACCATCGTGGCGATCGGGATGCCGCCGAGCTCGAGGCCGCCGAGCAGGTCGGTGTCGTCCGGGACCAGGTCGACCATCTCGGAGGCGATCCGGGCCAGCAGGTCGGGCTGCGCCTCGAAGAGGTACTTGTCGAAGTACTCCGAGCTGACCTGGCCGGAGCGGAGCGTGAACTCCCCGGAGAGTCGGCAGA
>JBEVFC010000285.1:0-3957 GCA_040512455.1 Nocardioides sp. | reverse complement strand
GTTTTCCATGGTTCGTCGAGCCGTTCTCGCGTGCGCCCTCGCGCCGCTTGCCGCACTGGTCGTGGTGACGCCGCCGACAGCCTCGGCGGCCACGTGGACCGCCGAGGTCCGCGTGGTGTTCGCTCAGGGTGGCGACATCTGGATCGCTCACCCGAGTGGTTCCGACATGGTGAACCTGACCAACAGCACCGCGAGCGAGGCGGATCCGACGCTGTCCCACGACGGCCGCTACGTGGCCTACAAGATCTACCCCGCCACCTGGGTCTACGACTTCAAGACCAACACCCACACGGAGCTGGGTGCCGGCTCGTTCGGGTCTGCCCCGGACTTCTCGCCGACGAGCGACGTCCTTGCCTTCAGCCGCTCCTCCGGCGGCCCCGTCGACCTGTTCAGCGTCAACGTCGATGGCACCGGGCTGAAGAACTGGACGAACGACACAGCCGGCGAGGATCACCGCAGCCTTGTTCCCCAGTGGTCGGCCGACGGCCAGTCCCTGCTCTACGTCCGTACGCACGGGGTACGGATCTGTCGCGAGGACATGGGCGGTTTCGACGAGCTGAACCACGCCTCCCGGCTCTACCGCGTGACCGCTGCCGGGGTGATGAGCCAGGTGGCCGGCAACGACGACGTCGGCATCGTCGGTGGTCATGAGGGTGGCGGGACGCTGGCCTACGTCCAGACCCAGCTCCCCCCGACCGGGGCGGACGGCTACTGCACCTCCACTCCGACCAACGAGTACGAAGTGGTCGTCGACGGCTCCGTCGTCGGCCCGGCCTCCTCGCTGCCACCGTCGGTGAACGCTGCCGGAGACGTGGCCTACAGCAACGCAGGACAGGTGATCATCGACCCGGCGGGGGCCGAGGCGGCCACGGTCGCCTTCGACGGGTCGTCCCCGGACTGGGGCATCGCCTACCAGGGCGCGGATGACGGGTGCACGATCAAGGGCACGCCCAAGGCAGACCGTCTCACCGGCACCTCCGGCCCCGACGTGATCTGCGGGTACGGCGGGAACGACGTCCTGTTCGGCAACGGCGGGAACGACGTCCTCCGTGGCGGTGATGGCGAGGACCAGCTGGTCGGTGGCCAGGGCGAGGACACCCTGACCGGGGATCTCGACGACGACGTGCTCCGCGGTGACGAGGGTGACGACCGTCTCAACGGTGGCGCGGGGAAGGACCTGGTCACCTACTTCACGTCGAGGTCCAAGGCAACGATCGACCTCGCGAAGAGGTCCGTCAGGGCGGGCCCGCACGGCAACGACACGCTCGTCTCGATCGAGGGTGCCTTCGGCTCCAAGACCGGTGACCTCATCCTCGGAAATGCCGGCAGCAACCATCTCTTCGGTGGCCCCGGCAAGGACGTGGTCAAGGGTCTCGGCGGCACCGACCTGCTCTATGGCAACGCCGGCGACGACCGCCTCGACGGCGGCGGCGCAGGCGACCTCCTCGAAGGGCAGGACGGCAACGACACGATGAACGGCGGCACGGCGCGCGACGCGTGCTATGACACCCGGGCGACCCGCAGGTCCTGCGAGAAGGGCGCCGAGGGCGACCCCAAGGGCGGAAAGCCGCCCTCGGACGGAGCGGGCACCGGCGTCGTCGGCCGTGGCTCCGGGTATCCCGTGCAGGGGATGGTCGCCCGCCGTGCCGGGGCGACGTACTGGGATCTCGGCAGCAACGACTACCTGGTCGTCTACAGCAGGGCCACCACGCAGCGGATCGGCGCCTGGGCGAATGCGGCAGGCTGGGAGTCGAAGGCCTGCTACTTCATCCGCTTCACCCCGGCCAGCGGTGCCTGCTCGGCGGTCGGCGCCCTGAACGCGGTGTCGAAGTACCAGATGCAGTGGTTCCTGTGGAACGCCAAGCAGAACGGCGGTTGCGCGATCGGGATCCTCGACTGGGGCCGACACGGGGTGAACCAGTTCAAGAAGCGCTGGAAGGTGCGGGCCGCGACCTCCTACACCTACAAGGTCGCCATCCCCTGGGTCACGGCCGGGCGGACCAGCTTCGTCAGGACCAACGGCGACAGCTACGTGGCCGCGTCCTGCAGCTAGCGCCCCGGGGCGTGCAAGAGGGGCCCCGACCGCAGCGGTCGGGGCCCCTCTGCGTCTCCGGGTCAGGCGCCGGTGGGCTTCACCGCCAGCACCGGGCAGTGCGCGCCGAGCAGCACCCGCTGCGCGGTGCTGCCCATGATCAGCTTGCCGACCGGCGAGCGCCGGCGCAGCCCGATGACCACCAGTTCGGCGCCCGTCTCGTCGGCCACCGCGAGGACCTGCTCGGCGATGTCGGCGCCCATCGTCTGTCGCACCTCGTGGGGTACGTCGGCGCCGGCGAGCACCGACTCCAGGGAGCCGAGCTGCTCGGCGGAGGCGTAGGAGTCGTCGACCAGGGCGTCGCCCTTGGTGCTGTTGACCACCACCACGCCGACGCCTCGTCGACGGGCCTCCACCAGGGCGGCATCCACCGCCGCGCGTCCGTAGCCGTCGGGCGACCACGCCACCACGATTCCGCTCATCGTTCGATCAGCTCCTTCTCCATCTCGTCCACTGAATGCGGTGCGTTCGGGCGCAGCCGGCGCAGGACCGGCGGCACGATGATCAGCAGCGCGATGAGGATGTACACGGCGATCGCGAGCGGCTCGTCGAACAGGCCCGACAGGTCGCCGCCGGAGATGGTCAGCGCCTCGCGGAGCTTGGTCTCCATGATCGGGCCCAGGATGGCGCCCAGGATCAGCGGCAGCACCGGAAGCCCGAAGCGGCGCATCATCACGCCGAGCAGGCCGAAGAGCAGCAGCAGTCCGATGTCGAACGGGTCCAGGTTGGTCGTGTACGCGCCGAGGCAGGCGAAGAACAGGATGCCGGCGTACAGCTGCGGCCGCGGGATGCGGAGCAGCCTGGCCCACAGGGGAGCCAGCGGGAGGTTCAGCACCAGCAGCAGGAAGTTGCCGATCAGCAGGCTGGCCAGCAGCGTCCAGACCAGGTCGGACTGGTCGGTCATCAGCTGCGGCCCGGGCTGGATGCCGTAGCCCTGCATGGCGGCGAGCATCACCGACGCGGTCGCGGTGACCGGCAGCCCCAGGGCCAGCATCGGCACGAACATGCCCGCGGCCGACGCGTTGTTGGCGGCCTCAGGACCGGCGACACCCTCGATGGCGCCGTGACCGAACTCGCCCCCGTTCTTGGCCAGCTTCTTCTCGGTGATGTACGACAGGAACGTCGGGATCTCCGCACCTCCGGCCGGGATCGCGCCGAACGGGAAGCCGAACGCGGTGCCGCGCAGCCACGGCTTCCACGAGCGCTTCAGGTCGTCGCGACCCATCCAGGGACGTCCGACGGGGATGACCTCCATCGGGCGACGGCGCAGGTGCGCGGCCACCCAGAGAGCCTCGCCGAGGGCGAAGATGCCGACCGCGATCACCACGATGTCGAGGCGGTCCGCGAGCTGCGGGATGTCGAAGCTCAGCCGCGGCTGGGCGGTGTTCAGGTCCAGCCCGACCAGACCGATCGCCAGGCCGAGGAACAGGGCGATGAAACCGCGCAGCTGCGAGGAGCCCAGCACCGCGGTGGTCATCACCAGTGCCAGCACCATGATCGCGAAGTACGACGGCGCCCCGATGTCGACGGCGACCTCGGCGAGGGCGGGGGCGAAGAACGCCACCAGCAGGGTGCCGATGGTGCCGGCGATGAAGGAGCCGATCGCCGCCGTGGCCAGCGCTTGGGCGGCACGACCCTTCCGGGCCATCTTGTTGCCCTCGAGGGCGGTCATCACGGACGCGGACTCACCCGGGGTGTTCAGCAGGATCGACGTCGTCGAGCCGCCGTACATGCCGCCGTAGTAGATGCCGGCGAACATGATGAACGCCGGGGTGGGCTCCATGCCGTAGGTCACCGGCAGCAGCAGCGCGATCGCCATCGCCGGGCCGATGCCGGGGAGGACGCCGACGAAGGTGCCGAGCAGC
>JBEVFC010000276.1:0-5188 GCA_040512455.1 Nocardioides sp. | reverse complement strand
CTCGACGCCGAGCTGGTCGGGCTGGATCTCCCCCTAGACGCCTCCCCCGAGCAGTACCGCGCGACCATGCGCGAGCTCGCCGAGGATCCCGACTGCGTGGGCGCCTTGGTCACCACCCACAAGATCGGCGTGTACCAGGCGGCTGCCGACCTGTTCGACTCCCTGGACGAGTTCGCGGTCGCCTGCGGTGAGATCTCCTCGATCGTGGTCCGGGACGGAAGGCTCAGCGGCGCCGCCAAGGACCCCCTCACCGCCGGTCGCGCCCTGGAGGAGTTCCTCGCCCCTGGGCACTTCTCCTCGGGCGCCGAGGTCGTCTGCCTGGGTGCGGGTGGGGCGGGCACTGCGATCGGCTGGTACCTCGCGGGGCGACCCGACGCCCCGGCCCGGATCACGTTCGTCGACCCGGATGCGGAGCGGCTGCGCCATCTCAGCGAGGTCGTCGGGCCCCGGATGCGCCGGGGTGAGCTGCGGACCATGCCGCCGGATGACACCGTGCCGGCCATCCTCGACGCCTCGCCGCCGGGGACCCTCGTCGTCAACGCCTCGGGCATGGGCAAGGACCGCCCCGGCAGCCCCCTGGGCGACCACGTCCCCCTCCCCCGGCACGCCGTCGTGTGGGAACTCAACTACCGCGGCAGCCTGGAGTTCCTGCAGCAGGCGCTCTCCCAGAGGGAGCCACGCTCGCTGACCACCGTCGTGGACGGGTGGCGGTACTTCATCCACGGCTGGACGCACGTCATGGCCGACGTGTTCGAGATCGCCCTGTCCCCCGACATGGTCGAGGAGCTCGCTCGGGTCGCCGAGGAGGCCCGGTGAGCCCGGTCGTCCGCACGGTGCTCGGCGACGTGGATCCCGGGACGCTGGGCGCTGTCGACTACCACGAGCACCTCTTCCAGGTGACCCGGCTCCTTCCGGGGGACGAGCTGGACGACGAACGGCGCAGCCAGGCCGAGTCGGTGCTCCTGAGGGACGCAGGAGCCTCGGCCATGGTCGAGGCCACCCCATGGGGTCTCGGTCGGCGCCCGGCGGCTGTCGCTCGTATCTCGGCGGCCACCGGCCTCCACGTGGTCCACACCACCGGCGCACATCGTGAGGCCCACTACGCCGCCGGAGACCCACTGCTCGACGCGTCGGTCGCGTCGCTGACCGACCTGTTCGCGGGCGAGCTGTCCGACGGCATGCGGGCGAGCGAGGACCCCGCCTCGACGGAGCTCGCCCTGGATCCGTCCGGCAGACCGGTGCGAGCCGGAGTGCTGAAGGCCGGCATCGGCTACTGGTCGATCAGCGAGTTCGAGCGACGTGTGGTGACGGCAGTGGGAGCCATCTCTGCCCGGACGGCTGCTCCGGTGATGGTGCATCTGGAGCACGGCAGCGCCGCCCACGAGGTGCTCGACCTTCTCGCAGGGCTGGGCTGCGCCCCCGATCGCGTCGTGCTGGCCCACGTCGACCGCAATGTCGACCCGCAGCTGCACCTCGAGCTCGCCCGACGCGGTGCCATGCTGGGGTATGACGGCGCTGGCCGCCACCACCGCTGGCCGGACTCGGCCCTCCTCGAGTCGCTCGCCTTCCTGGTCGCCGCCGGCGCCGGGGACCGGGTGGTCCTGGGCGGCGACGTTGCGCGCAGGACTCGTTACGTGGCCTACGGCGGCATGCCCGGTCTCTCCTATCTCTTCGACCGGTTCGTGCCCCGGCTTCGCCAGGCCGTGGGCGAGGAGGCCACCCGGCAGATCCTCGTAGACAATGCCGCGGCCTGGCTCACATGGGCTCCCGAGAACATGACCCACGGTGGGCGTGGAGGCTGAGGCCTGCACATGCGGCGGTCGACAGCGGGGGGCGTCCCCGAGAACTACACCCCTCCCGGGGACGCCACCGACGTGAGCGCTGCTCAGCGGCCGAAGATGCCGTCCCACCAGTCATCCTCATCCGACCGCGAGCCGGCAGCCGTGCCCACTCGCCGAGTCCCTCGAGGAGGAGGCGGCCCTGGTCCCGAGGATCGGCCAGCGCGTCGGCACGCACCGGCATCGAACGGCCGTCGTCGGACCCGGCCCACGCTGCCAGTTGATCAGCGAATAGATCATCGGCCGCTGACTCCACATAGGAGTGGATGCGGCGCGGGATCCTGCTGACCAGCAGGTTTTGGTGGAGCTGAGGGGATTCGAACCCCTGACCTTCTCATTGCGAACGAGACGCGCTACCAACTGCGCCACAGCCCCATCGCGTCGACATACTGACGCAAGGCGAAAAGATACCACCGGGCCAGCGGCCCTCCGAATCGGGCGTGCTGACCACGCGATCCTTGCGCTTACCTCGCGAAACTTCGCACGGTAAGCGCTGGTTTCACTAGGTACCTAGTGAAACCAGCAGCCCCCTCAGGACCCCACGGCCTTGCGGGTCGGCTCCTCGCCGGAGTCCCGGGTGGCCTTGGCTGCGGCGTCGGCCTCGCGGACGATCGCGCTGGACTCGTCGGTGTGGCCGGAGGTCCAGGCGCCCGGCTCGCCGAGGTCGATGGTGCGGACCGAGCGGCGGGTGGCGGCGGGCTTGGTGACGTACGTCGGGAGGGTGACCGGCAGCGGGTCCCACAGGGTCCCGTCGACGATCGCGGGCATCGTCGAGGTCTCGGCGGAGGCGGCGACCTCGTCGAAGCCCTGGGCGTTGCGCTCCACGGAGTAGTCGGCCGGCAGGTCGTCGAGCGCGTCCGGAGCGGGTTCCTCGGCGTCGACGACGGCAACCGGCGCGTCCGCGCGGATCTCGGACTTCACCATCACCCGGCACAGCACCAGCCAGACGACCACGAGACCGCCGGGGATCGCCTGCCAGACCCAACCGAAGACCTGGAGGGAGGCCAGCGTCGCGACGACGGCGTTGGCGAGCAGCAGTACGCCGAGCACGTTGCGGCGGCGGCGTGTCGCCCGGGCGACCGTCTCCCGCCGGGCACGCAGCTGCGCAGGGGTGGGCGCAGCTGCGGTCGGCTTGACGGTGACCTCGGCGGTCGAGGAAGCGCGTCCGGGCGTGACGACCAGGCGCGCGTCGCGCCCGTTCACCGGTTCGCGGCGGGCCAGCACCCGCATGGTGTCGGAGAACCGGTCCACCGACCTGCTGCTGGCCACCTCGTCGTGATGACGCAGCGCTTTCGGGATCAGGTAGACGGCCCAGGCGATGGCAAGGGCGACGAAGATCATTCCGGACAGCTCCACGTACAGAGATTAGGAGGGCTAGCGCACGGTGGGGCGGATGTCCATAGGTGTGTCGCAGAACTACTCGTGTGACTGTTGTGATTCCAGGCGGGCGACGAGGCCTCCCGGGCAGTCCTCGGCGGTGATCGCGAAGATGCGGTGGTCCCGCCAGGCACCGTCGATGTGCAGGAACCGCGGCGCGTAGCCGACCTCGTGGATGCCGAGCTTCTCCACCACCCGCAGCGAGTTGGTGTTCTCCGGCCGGATGCAGACCTCGATCCGGTGCAGCCCGGCAGCCATGAAGCAGTGGTCGATCACCATCGCGACCGCGAGCGGCATGATCCCTCGCCCGGCCACCTGCTGGTCGAGCCAGTAGCCGACCGAGGCGAACTGCGCCGACCCGCGGACGATGTTGTTGACGGTGACCTGCCCGACGAACGCCCCGTCGACGACCACCGCGAACGGCATCGCGGCGTCGTCGCGGGCCAGCCGGGACAGCCGCCGCACCAGCACGCGGAACGACGCCGGCCGGCCGTGGGCACCCGGCGGGACGGTCGCGTCCCACGGCTTCAGCCACGCGGCGTTGCGGACCCGGACCTCGCGCCACGCCTTCGCGTCACCGCTCTCGAGGGGCCTGAGGGTCACCTCGCCGCGGCGCAGCGTGACCGGCCAGTGCACGGTCAATGGTCACTTCCGACGACCTGCTCGGCCGCATGCACGAGCAGCGGCTCGAGCACGGCCAGGCCGTCCTTGACCCCGCCCCGGGACCCGGGGAGGTTGACCACCATGCAGGACCCGGCCACGCCGGCCAGGCCGCGCGAGAGGGCGGCGGTCGGCACGCCCTTCGCCACGCCGTACGCCCGGATCGCCTCGGCGATGCCCGGCACCTCCCGGTCGAGCAGCGGGCGGGTTGCCTCGGGGGTCAGGTCGGTGGGGGTCAGGCCGGTGCCGCCGGTGGTCAGCACCACGCGGGCCCCGTCGGCGACGGCCGCGGAGATCGCGGCGCCGACGGGGTCACCGTCGGGTACGACGACTGGTGCGCCCACGTCGAATCCCCAGCCCTGCAAGGCCTCCACGATCAGCGGCCCGGTGGTGTCGTCGTACACCCCGGCCGCGGCGCGGTTGGAGGCGACGACGACGGCGGCCCTCATTGTCGCGACCAGTCGCCGGACTTGCCGCCGGACTTGGTCTCGATGCGCACGTCGGTGATGACGGCGCCCTTGTCGACCGCCTTGACCATGTCGACCACGGTGAGCGCCGCGACCGAGACCGCGGTGAGGGCCTCCATCTCGACGCCGGTGCGGTCGGTGGTGCGCACGGTGGCGGAGATCTCGACGGCGTCGTCGGCGACGGCGAGGTCGACGGTCACGCCGGAGATGGCCAACGGGTGGCAGAGCGGGATCAGCGCCGGGGTCTGCTTGGCGCCCATGATCCCGGCCAGCCGGGCCACCGCGAGCGCGTCGCCCTTGGGCACCCCCTCGCCGCGGAGCAGCCCGATCACCGCCTCCGAGACCAGCACCCGGCCGGACGCCGTCGCCACCCGGGCCGTCACGTCCTTGCCGGACACGTCGACCATCCGGGCGGCGCCGGTCTCGTCGACGTGCGTGAGCCTGTCCGTCATCAGAACTCCTGGTCCAGCAGCAGCACCTGCACCGACTCGCCCGGAGCGAGCGACTCCGTCTCAGCCGGCACCACGATCAGGCAGTTGGCGTCGGCCAGGTCGCCGATCAGGTGCGAGCCGTGCCCGCCGACCGGGGTGACCACGGAGGCGTCGTACTGGCCGCGGACCATCTGCTGGCGGCCGGGGATCGAGCTCATGCCGTGGGTGATCCGGGCGGTGCGGGTGGGCCGTTCGTACGGGAGCCGGCCCTGCAGCTTGCGCAGCGCGGGCAGCACGAAGGCCTGGAAGGAGACGTACGCCGAGACCGGGTTGCCGGGCAGCGTGAAGATCAGCGTCTCGTCGTCACCGACCACGCCGAAGCCCTGCGGCTTGCCCGGCTGCATGGCGACACCAC
>JBEVFC010000268.1:0-6738 GCA_040512455.1 Nocardioides sp. | reverse complement strand
GAAGGCCAGGTCCTCGAGCTCCCACTTGAGGGTGTTCATGCCGAGGCGATGCGCCAGCGGGGCGAAGATGTCGAGCGTCTCGCGGGCCTTGCGCTCTTGGGACTCGGGCTTCACGTAGCGCAGGGTGCGCATGTTGTGCAGCCGGTCGGCGAGCTTGATCACCAGGACCCGGATGTCCTTGCTCATCGCCACGATCATCTTGCGGATGGTCTCGGCCTGCGCGGAGTCGCCGTACTTGACCTTGTCGAGCTTGGTCACGCCGTCGACGAGCCGGGCGACCTCGTCACCGAAGTCGGAGCGCAGCTCGTCCAGGGTGTACGCCGTGTCCTCGACCGTGTCGTGGAGCAGCGCCGCGACCAGCGTGGGCTCGGTCATGCCGATGTCCGCCAGGATCGAGGTGACCGCCAGCGGGTGCGTTATGTAGGGGTCGCCGCTCTTGCGCATCTGGGCGCCGTGCATGCGCTCGGCGGTCTGGTACGCGCGCTCGAGCAGCGCCAGGTCGGCCTTCGGGTGGTTGGCCCGCACGGAGCGGAACAGCGGCTCCAGGACCGGGTTCGCGACCTGCGGACGAGCACCGATCCGGGCCAGCCGGGCCCGCATCCGGCGGCCCGACGGAGGCCCCGTCGACTCCGCGGCGCGCGCCGGCTTCTCCGGCGCGACGGGCAGGTCCTCGGTCATTCAGACAGTCTAGGGCGTGTCGCTTCATGCCCTGCCGTCGCGAGCGCTGTCCGGCGGAGTGTCTCGCAAGGCGGAGGAGCGAGGCGCGGGCGGTCAGACCTGACCCAGTGCGGTCAACGGCAGGTCGCCGATGGTCGCCCGGCCCGGCAGGAACGTCAGCTCGAGCAGCACGGCGACGCCGTGCACGACGCCGCCGCAGCTCTCGACCAGCTGCCGGGTCGCGTCGGCGGTGCCGCCGGTGGCGAGCACGTCGTCGACCAGCAGCACCCGCTCCCCCGCGGCGACGCCGTCCCGGTGGATCTCGAGCGTCGCCTCGCCGTACTCGAGGGCGTAGGACACCGCGTGCGTCTCGCGCGGCAGCTTGCCGGCCTTGCGCACCGGGACGAACCCAGTGCCCAGGGCGAGGGCGACAGGGGCCGCGAGGATGAACCCGCGGGCCTCCATGCCCACCACCTTGTCGACGACGACGTTGCCCTCGGCGTCCCGGCCGGCGGCCGCCAGGGCCGCGACGACCGCGGTGAACGCGTCGTGGTCGGCCAGCAGCGGGGTGATGTCCTTGAACACCACGCCCTTCTCCGGGTAGTCCGGGACGTCGAGGACCAGGTCCTTGAGGGCCCGTGCGGCAGCGCTCACTTCTCGAGTGCTCACTTCTTGCCGCGCTTGGAGCGCGTCTGGCGTTGCGGCTGCTGCCGCTTCGCGGACTTGCTCGCACCCACCGGCCGGTGCGGCTCCGGCACGGTCCGACCGGACCCGCTGGCCTCGGGCCGGGTGGGCTGCTGCGCCGGGCTGCTGGCCGGAGCCGGCTCCCGCCGCCCGGTGCCGGGCTCGCCCTCGATCGGCATGTCCTCGCGGAACGTCGGGACCGAGGCGTAGCGGTCGGCCTTGGCGGCCCGGACGGCGAACCGCTTCTCCGCCTGCTGGACCTCCTTCTCGTTGCTCTTCAGCTGCACGAGCAGCGGAGTCGCGATGAAGATCGAGGAGTAGGCGCCGGCGGCCATGCCGACGAACAGGGCGAGAGCCAGGTCCTTCAGCGAGCCGGAGCCCAGCTGCACGACGCCGACGTACAGGATCGCGCCGACCGGCAGCAGCGCCACGATCGAGGTGTTGATCGAGCGCACCAGCGTCTGGTTGACCGCCAGGTTGGCTGCCTTGGCGTACGTCGTGTGCTTGCCGCGGAGGTCCTTGGTGTTCTCGCGGACCTTGTCGAAGACCACGACCGTGTCGTACAGCGAGAACCCGAGGATGGTCAGGATGCCGGTGACGGTCGCCGGTGACACCTCGAAGCCCGACAGGGCGTAGATGCCGACCGTGATCAGCACGTCGTGGGCCAGGGCGACGATCGCCGCGACGGACATCTTCCACTCGCGGAAGTACGCCCAGATGAACAGCACCACCAACGTGAGGAACACCATGAGGCCGATGACCGCGCGCTGGAGGATGTCGCGTCCCCAGCTGGCCCCGATGTTGCTCTGGGAGAGGTCGGCCTCGGTGGCCCCGGTCTCGGCCAGGATCGCGTCCGCGACCTTTTTGCTCTCGGCCGTGGTCAGCGTCTCGGTCTGGACGAGCACCGCCTCGTTGCCGGAGGTGGTGACCACCGGCTGCTCGGCGTCCTTGATGCCGAGGGCACCGACCGCCTCGCGGAGCTTGTCGGCGGTGTCCTGGGTGACCTGGTCCGAGGGCAGCGTGACGCGGTACTCCGAGCCGCCCTCGAACTCGATGCCGAGGTTGAGACCGCGGATGAACAGGCCGGCCGAGGCCATCAGCACGATCAGCAGCGAGATGGAGTACCACATCCGACGACGTCGCTTGCTCACGAAGTCGATCGAGACATCACCCTCGTAGAGGGCGTTGCCGAGGCGGGACAGCTTGCTCATCGGTTGGCTCCTGCCATGCGGACACCGGGCAAGCTGTCGACGCCGAGGTTCTCTGCGTCGAGACCGGACAGCTTGTGGCCCTGGTTGAAGAACGTGAACCGGGCCAGCCAGGAGACCATCGGCTTGGTGAACCAGAAGAACACCACGAGGTCGACCAGCGTGCTCAGGCCCAGGGTGAACGCGAAGCCGCGAACCTCGTCGATCGCGAAGATGTAGAGGACCACCGCGGCCAGCAGGCTGACCGTGTCGGCCGCGAGACAGGTGTTCCGCGCACGCTTCCAGCCGGACTCGACCGCGACGCGCATGGACTTGCCGTCGCGCATCTCGTCACGGATGCGTTCGAAGTAGACGATGAACGAGTCCGCGGTGATGCCGACCGCGACGATCAGTCCCGCGATGCCGGGCAGGGACAGGGTGAACCCGGCACCCTTGCTCAGCAGCAGGACCAGGCCGTAGGTCAGGACCCCGGCCACGAGCAGCGAGGCGATGACCACGAGGCCCAGGCCGCGGTAGTACAGCAGGCAGTAGAGCATCACGACGAGCAGACCGACGATGCCCGCCCAGATGCCCGCGGACAGCTGGTTGCCGGCCAGCGAGGGGCCGATCGTGTCGTTCTTCGGCTCCTTCTCGAACGCGACGGGGAGCGCACCGAACTTCAGGCTGGTGGCCAGCTCGCGAGCCTCGGACTCCTTGAAGTTGCCGGTGATGCTGGCCCGGCCGTCGGTGATGACCGCGTCCATGGTCGGGGCGGAGATCACGGTGCCGTCGAGGACGATCGCGAACTGCTGGTCGGTGCCGACCAGCGCCTGGGAGACCTGGGCGAAAGCCTTGGTGCCCTGCTCCTTCAGCGACAGCTGGACCTGCCAGTCGATCGACTGCTGGTCCTGGCCCGCGTTGGCACTGTCGAGCTCGGTGCCCTCGACGACGGGAACGGAGAGGAGGTACTTCACGCCCTCCTCGTCACAGGTGACCAGCGGCTTCTTCGGATCGTCCTCCGGCGCGTTGGCCAGTGGGCACGTGGCCTCGTTGTACTTCTTCACCCACGCAGGGGTCGGGCTCTTCGACCACGCGAGCGCGTCGTCGACCGACGTACCCTCCGGCTGGTCCGCCTCCGGAGCGGTGGACGCCTCGGGGGTGGCGCTGGGAGAGGCGCTCGGCGACTCGGTCGCGGCCGCCTTCTTCTTGGCCTTCTTGTCGGCGCTCGGCTTGAGCAACCCCTCGGGCGCGGCGCGGTTCGGGGTGGTCACGCCGGGCAGGCTGCCGTCGCTGGGGGCCGCCGTCGCGCACGGGCCGGGGTTCTGGGTGCTGCAGGCGACCAGCCGGAAGCGCAGCTGCGCCTGGCGCTGGACGACGTCCACCAGACCCTGGTTGGAGTCGCCGGGGATCTCGACCACGATGTTCCTGTTGCCCTGGGTGGTCACGTCGGCCTCGGCCACGCCGGAGCCGTTGACCCGGCTGTTGATGATCTTCGCGGCTTCCTTGAGCTGGCTCTGCGGGACGTTGTCGTCCGCGGCGCGCAGCGTGATCCGCTGCCCGCCCTGCAGGTCCAGACCGAGGGAGGGCTTCCACTGTCCCGCCAGCGCGACGAGTCCGAAGAGGACCACCATGCAGAGGCCGAAGACGATCAGGGTGCGCCCCGGACGGGACGGCTTGCGTGCCACCGGTCTACAGCTCCTTGTGCGTGCCGGGCGCCTCGTTGTCCGCCGGGGTGGCGGGCTCCTCGGCGGGTGTTTCGTGAATCTCGTCCGCGCCGGCGGCGTCGCGCTCCTCGTCGTCGACGGTGCCGACCACGGACTGGCGCGCGACGGTGATGATGACGCCGTCGGCGATCTCGAGGCCGAAGCGGTCCCCGTCCTCGCTGGCGATGGTGCCGAAGATCCCGGAGCCGGTGATCACACGATCACCCACGGTGATCTGCTGCTGCACCTCCTTGAGGGCCTTCTGCCGGCGTTGGGCTGGCCTGATGATGAGCAGCCAGAAGACGAGAAAAATACCCAGAATGGGCAGAAGGGACACCAGGTCCTGCACGGAAATGACCTCTCACAGGTGAAACGACGGACGTCGCCGAAGTAAGGCCCGGCGACCAACGCAGAAGTGTACGTCGTTCACCCACCGAACAGGGGGGCATCCCCGTCGACACCCGCGGGGACCGCGAGACCGAGGTGGCGCCAGGCTGCCGGGGTCGCGACCCGGCCCCGCGGCGTACGGGCGAGGAAGCCGTTGCGGACCAGGAACGGCTCCGCGACCTCCTCCACGGTCTCGCGCTCCTCGCCGACCGCGACGGCCAGCGTGGAGAGGCCCACGGGTCCCCCGCCGAACCGCCGGCAGAGCACGTCGAGGACCCCGCGGTCCAGCCGGTCGAGCCCGAGCGCGTCGACCTCGTAGAGCTCCAGCGCGCGCTCGGCCACGTCGAGGGTGACCACGCCGTCGGCACGCACCTGGGCGAAGTCGCGGACCCGGCGCAGCAGCCGGTTGGCGATGCGGGGTGTGCCGCGGGACCGGCCCGCGATCTCGGTGGAGCCCTCGTCGGTGAGGTGTACGTCGAGCAGCCCGGCGCTGCGGTGCACGATCCGGTCGAGCTCCGCCGGCTCGTAGTACTCCAGGTGGGCGGTGAAGCCGAAGCGGTCACGCAGCGGGCCGGGCAGCAGTCCGGCGCGGGTGGTGGCGCCGACCATCGTGAACGGCGGGATCTCCAGCGGGATCGCGGTCGCCCCCGGCCCTTTGCCGATGATCACGTCGACCCGGAAGTCCTCCATCGCGAGGTAGAGCATCTCCTCGGCGGCGCGGGACATCCGGTGGATCTCGTCGACGAACAGCACGTCGCCCTCGTTGAGACCGGACAGGATCGCGGCGAGGTCGCCGGCGTGGGTGATCGCCGGACCGCTGGTCAGTCGCAGCGGCGAGCTCAGCTCGGCCGCGATGATCATCGCGAGGGTCGTCTTGCCGAGCCCCGGGGGGCCGGACAGCAGCACGTGGTCGGGGGCGCGCCCCCGGGCCTTCGCCGCGTCGAGGATCAGGCCGAGCTGCTCGCGGACGCGTTGCTGGCCGATCACCTCGTCGAGGGTGCGCGGTCGCAGCGCGGCCTCGACGGCCCGCTCGTCGGTGTCGGCGTCGGCCGCGGTCAGCCGCGCGAGGTACGCCTCCTCGGCCGCTTCGAGGTGGTCCACGCTCAGGCCTTCCGCAGCATCTGGAGGGCCGCGCGCAGAAGGGCACCGACGTCGGGCGTCGGGCCGGCGGCCAGGTCGGCGACCTCGTCGACGGCACGCTCGGCCTCCCTGGCCGACCAGCCGAGCCCGACCAGGCCCTGGTGGACCTGGTCGCGCCACGGCGCGCCGGAGGTGGCCACGCCGGTGCGGGTGGCGGCACTGCCCGCGCCGACCGGGGCACCGAGGCGGTCGCGCAGCTCGAGGATGATCCGCTGGGCACCCTTCTGCCCGATGCCGGGCACCTTGGTGAGCGTCTTGACGTCCTCCTGGGCGACGGCGAGCCGCAGGTCGTCGGGCGCCAGCACGGCGAGCATCGCCTGCGCGAGCTTGGGGCCGACCCCGCTGGCGGTCTGGAGCAGCTCGAAGCACGCCTTCTCGTCGTCGTCGAGGAAGCCGAACAGGGTCAGCGAGTCCTCGCGGACCACCATGCTGGTCGGCAGCGTGGCCTCGTGGCCGGTGCGGAGGGTGGCCAGGGTGCCGGGGGCGCACATCAGCTCGAGGCCGACTCCCCCGACCTCGAGGACGGCACTGGTGAGGGTGACACCGGCGACGGTGCCGCGGACGAACGCGATCATCTCTGTCCTGCCTGCTGGACGGAACGGGCGAGCGCGGCGTCGATGCGGGCCTGGGCCCCGCCGCGCCAGATGTGGGTGATGGCCAGGGCGAGCGCGTCCGCGGCGTCGGCCGGCTTGGGCGCCTCGGTCAGCCGGAGCAGCCGGGTCACCATCGCGGCGACCTGGGCCGTGTCGGCCCGTCCGCTGCCGGAGACCGCGGCCTTGACCTCGCTCGGGGTGTGCAGGGCGACCGGGAGCCCGCGGCGGGCGGCGACCAGCAGCGCCACGCCGCTGGCCTGCGCGGTGCCCATGACGGTGCGGAGGTTGTGCTGGGCGAAGACCCGCTCGACGGCGACCGCGTCGGGCGCGTGCCGGTCGATCCACTCCTCGATGCCCCGCTCGATCGCCACCAGGCGCTGCGGCAGC
>JBEVFC010000231.1:0-6079 GCA_040512455.1 Nocardioides sp. | reverse complement strand
TCCCGGTGATCGACGAGATCTGCGAGGCCGCCGCCGAGGCCGGCCTCGACGAGGTCGCCATCGGCATGGCCCACCGCGGCCGCCTCAACGTGCTGGCCAACATCGTCGGCAAGAAGTACTCCCAGATCTTCCGGGAGTTCGAGGGCAACATCGACCCGCGGACCGTCCAGGGCTCCGGCGACGTGAAGTACCACCTCGGCGCCGAGGGCGAGTTCCTCGCGGACTCCGGCGACAAGATCAAGGTGTCCGTGGCGGCGAACCCGTCCCACCTCGAGGCCGTCGACCCGGTGCTCGAGGGCATCGCCCGCGCCAAGCAGGACGTCCTCGACCGCGGCGCCGAGTACCCCGTGCTTCCGCTGCTCGTCCACGGCGACGCGGCGTTCGCCGGCCAGGGCGTGGTGGCCGAGACGCTCAACCTCTCGCAGCTGCGCGGCTACCGCACCGGCGGCACCGTCCACCTGGTCGTCAACAACCAGGTCGGCTTCACCACCTCCCCCGGCTCGTCGCGCTCCTCGCTCTACTGCACCGACGTGGCCCGGATGGTCCAGGCGCCGATCTTCCACGTGAACGGCGACGACCCCGAGGCCTGCATCCGGGTCGCGCGGCTCGCCTTCGAGTACCGCCAGGCGTTCAAGAAGGACGTCGTCATCGACCTGGTCTGCTACCGCCGCCGCGGTCACAACGAGGGCGACGACCCGTCGTACACCCAGCCGCTGATGTACGACCTCATCGAGCAGAAGCGCTCGGTGCGCAAGCTCTACACCGAGTCCCTCATCGGTCGTGGCGACATCACCATCGAGGAGGCCGAGCAGGTCCTCAAGGACTACCAGCTGCAGCTGGAGCGGGTCTTCACCGAGGTGCGCGAGGCCAAGGGCCAGCCCGACGAGTGGACCACGGTCCCGGACTACCCCGACAAGCCCACGGGCGAGACCACCACGGCGGTCACGCAGGAGGTCATGAAGCGGATCTCCGACGCCTACATCACCCCGCCGGACGGCTTCACCGTCCACCCGAAGGTGATGCCGCAGCTGCAGCGTCGCGCCGCCGCGATCACCGACGGCCCGATCGACTGGGGCACCGGCGAGATCCTCGCGTTCGGCGCGCTGCTGATGGACGGCCGCCCGGTGCGGCTGGCCGGCCAGGACTCGCGCCGGGGCACCTTCGTCTCGCGGTTCGCGACGATCATCGACCGGCACAACGCCGCCGAGTGGACGCCGCTGAGCACGCTGACCGAGGACCAGGCCCGGTTCCACGTCTACGACTCGCTGCTCTCGGAGTACGCCGCCCTCGGGTTCGAGTACGGCTACTCGGTGGCCCGTCCGGAGGCGCTGGTCCTCTGGGAGGCCCAGTTCGGTGACTTCGTCAACGGCGCCCAGACCGTCATCGACGAGTTCATCTCCTCCGGTGAGACCAAGTGGCGCCAGCAGTCCGGCGTCGTACTCCTCCTGCCGCACGGCTACGAGGGCCAGGGCCCGGACCACTCCTCCGCCCGGATCGAGCGGTTCCTCCAGATGTGCGCGGAGGAGGCGTTCGTGGTCGCGCAGCCGTCGACCCCGGCGTCGTACTTCCACCTGCTGCGCCAGCACTCGCTCGGCGAGGAGCACCGGCCGCTGGTCGTGTTCACGCCGAAGTCGATGCTCAAGCGCAAGGAGGCCGCCTCGCAGCCCGGCGACTTCATGGACGGTGGCTTCCGCCCGGTGATCGGGGACGCCGAGGCCGACGTCGACGCCGTCGACACGCTGCTGCTCTGCTCGGGCCGGGTGACCTGGGACCTCAAGGTGGAGCGCACCAAGCGGGAGGACGGGAACCGGGTCGCGATCGCGCGGCTCGAGCAGCTCTACCCGCGTCCGGTCGACCAGATCCGCGCCGAGATCGCGAAGTACCCGAACCTCAAGGCGATCCGCTGGGTCCAGGACGAGCCGATCAACATGGGCCCGTGGCCGCACTACCAGCTCAACGTGTGGCCGGAGCTCGCCGAGAAGGTCGGCATCCGCATCGAGCCGGTGACCCGGGACGCCTCGGCGTCGCCGTCGGTAGGCGTGGCCAAGCGGCACCAGGAGGAGCAGAAGGACCTGCTCGCCCGGGCGTTCGCCAGGGTGGACGCGCTGGCCGAGGGCACCGAGCAGTACTGAGCGGCGGCACATGTACTTCACCGACCGCGGTATCGAGGAGCTCGAGAAGCGCCGGGGTGACGAAGAGGTCACCCTGGCGTGGATCGCCGAGCGCCTGCAGGAGTTCACCGACATCAACCCGGAGTTCGAGACCCCGGTCGAGCGCTTCGCCACCTGGCTGGCGCGCCTCGACGACCCCGAGGACTGACGGGTGACCTATCCCCCGGCGCCGTGGCAGCTCCACGGCGACATGTGGCTGTCGCTGTTCCGGTTGAAGGGCATCGAGGGGCGCCAAGACGGCGTGTACGGCGCCGCGTTCGTGACCTACCGCGAGCCGAGCCCGCTGACGTACCACGAGCTGCTGGTGGCGCGGCTGGCCGACGAGGACCGGTTCGCCGTCACCGTCACCGACATCTGGGTGGACTCCCCCGCGTCGATGGCCGGTGGCCGGGAGCTCTGGGCGATCCCGAAGGACCTGTGCGACTTCGGCATGGAGTCGGCCACCTCCGGCCCGCTGCGCCGTACGACGTGGCACGCGGGGCTGGGTGACCGACCGATCGCGACCGCGCGGTTCAGCGACGTCTCCGCCCTGGCGCCGCCCGCGCCGTACCGCTTCACCCTCCGGCAGACCCGCGACGACGGCACCCCGGTCACCGCCCCGGTCAGCGGTCGCGCCCGGGCTCTCCCCGCCCGCGCCCACTGGGACTTCGACCCCGCCGGCCCCCTCGCCTTCCTCGCCGGTCACCGCACCCTGGGGTCCTTCTCCCTCTCCAACTTCCGCCTCACCTTCGGCTGACCCCTTTCTCCGCTCTCCGCTCTCCGCCCACCCCCGCCGAGGTGTCAGTTTTGGCGCGCCGAAGTGTCACTTGTTGCGTGCCGAGGTGTCAGTTTTGGCGTGCCGAAGTGTCAGTTCTTGCGACGGCAAGCGCAAGAACTGACACCTCGAAGCGCAAGAACACGCACTTCGGCACACCAAAGAACGCACTTGGGCGCGCAAGAACACGCACGTGGGCGGGGCAGGGTCAGGTGGGGCGCGGGACGAGGGGGCGGATGGTGACCTCGGGGATGGTGGCGTCGGGCGGGAGGTCGAGGACGTGCAGGATCGTCGCCGCGACCGTCTCGGGCTGGATCCACATCCGCTCGTCGTAGACCTTGCCCTCCTGTTCGTGCACCTTCTCCTGCATCGGGGTGGCGGTGCGCGAGGGGTACACCGTGGTGACCCGTACGCCGTGGTCCTGCTCCTCGGCGCGCAGTGCGTCTGCGAAGGCCCGGATGCCGAACTTCGAGGCGGCGTACGCCGACCAGGTGGCGCTGGCGCTCAGGCCGGCGCCGGAGTTGGCCACCACCACCAGTCCGCGGGCGGCTCGCAGGGCCGGCAGGCAGGCCCGGGTGAGCAGCATCGGCGCCACCAGGTTCACGTCGACCTGCGCGCGCAGCGACGCCGGGTCGAGCTCCGCGACCGGCTCGAGCTCGACCACGCCGGCGATGTGGTGCAGCGAGTCCAGCCGCTCCGGCAGGGTCTCGATGCCGAGCATCGACTCCGGGTCGGCCAGGTCGGCGACGACCAGGTGCGCCCCCGGGAACGCCGTCGAGAGCTCGGCCGCCCGCCCGGCGCTGCGTGCGAGCAGCCACAGCTCGTCCCCGCGCTCGTGCAGCGCCCGGGCGACCGCGGCACCGATACCGGACCCGGCGCCGGTGACCAGGTGGACGCGGGGGCTCATCGCGTGAACACGATCTTGCCGAACTGCTGGCCCTCCGCCATCGCGGCGAAGCCGGCCGCGGCGTCGGTCATCGGCAGGGTGCGGTCGATCAGCGGCCGGGTGCCGGTGGCGTCGAGCATCTGGGTCAGCGCGGCCAGCTCGCCGCGGGTGCCCATCGTCGAGCCGATCACCCGCAGCTGCAGGAAGAAGATCCGGGTCAGCTCGGCGTCGTCGACCTTCGGCCCGGACGTCGTGCCGCTGATCACGATCGTGCCGCCGGGGCGCAGCGCCCGGATCGAGTGCGACCAGGTGGCCCGCCCGACGGTCTCCATCACCGCGTCGACCTTCATCGGCAGGCGGGCACCGGACTCGAAGACGTCGTGGGCGCCGATCTCGAGCGCCCGGGCGCGCTTGGCCTCGTCACGGCTGGTGGCCAGCACCTTGAGGCCGCCGGCACGCGCCAGCACGATCAGCGCGGTCGCGACCCCGCCGCCGGCGCCCTGCACCAGCACCGAGTCGCCGGGCTTGAGGCCGCCCTGGACGAACAGCATCCGGTACGCCGTGAGCCAGGCGGTGGGCAGGCAGGCGGCCTCCTCGAACGACAGCGAGGGGGGCTTGGGAACGACGTTGCCGCGGGGTACGACGACCGTGTCGGCGAAGGTGCCCTGGTGCCGCTCGGAGAGCAGCGAGCGCCGGGGGTCGAGGGTCTCGTCGCCGGACCAGCCCGGGTCGGAGACGACCGCGTGCACGAGGACCTCGTTGCCGTCCTCGTCCAGCCCGGCGGCGTCGCAGCCGAGAATCATCGGCAACGCGTCCTCCTTGAGACCCACCCCTCGTAACGACCACAGGTCGTGGTGGTTGAGGGACGCGGCCTTGACGGTGACCGCGGTCCACCCGTCGGGAGCGACCGGGTCGGGGCGTTCCCCGACCACCAGCCCGCTCAGCGGGTCGTCGGAGGAGAAGGACGAGGCGTAGACGGCAAACATGTCCCCGAGGCTAGCGGGCCGTCACACCCGGGCGACGCCGTCCCTGATGGCGGCGGCCGCGACGGCGGCGGCGACCGCCGGCCCGACCCTCGGGTCGAACGGCCCGGGGATGATCAGGTCCTCCCGCAGCTCGTCCACGACGAGCGCGGCCAGCGCGTTGGCGGCCGCCAGCTTCATCCCCTCGGTGATCGACGTCGCCTGGACGTCGATGGCTCCGCGGAAGATGCCCGGGAACGCCAGCACGTTGTTGATCTGGTTCGGGAAGTCGGAGCGGCCGGTCGCCACGATCCGGGCGTGCCGGTGCGCGACCTCCGGGTGCACCTCGGGGTTCGGGTTCGCCAGGCCGAAGATGATCGCCTCGGGCGCCATCGTGGCGACGTACTCCTCGGGCACGGTGCCGCCGGAGACGCCGATGTAGACGTCCGCACCGTCCAGCGCCTCGGCGAGGCCGCCGGTGCGCCCGAAGTGGTCGGCGGTGTCCACGGCCAGCGCCCGCTTGACCGGCGTGAGGTCGGAGCGCACCGAGTTCAGCACGCCCTGACGGTCCAGGACGGCGAGGTCGCGGAGCCCGGCGGCCAGCAGGATCCGGGCCACCGCGACGCCGGCCGCGCCGGCCCCCGAGATGACCACGCGGGCGTCGCCCATCGCGCGGCCGGTGAGGCGCAGCGCGTTCTCCAGCGCGGCCAGGGTGACCACCGCGGTGCCGTGCTGGTCGTCGTGGAAGACCGGGATGTCGAGGCTGGCCTTGAGCCGCTGCTCGATCTCGAAGCAGCGGGGGGCCGAGATGTCCTCGAGGTTGATGCCGCCGAAGGACGGAGCCAGACGCTCCACGGTCTCGACGATCTCGTCGACGTCGGTGGTGGCCAGGCAGATCGGGATGGCGTCGACGCCGCCGAACTGCTTGAACAGCACCGCCTTGCCCTCCATCACCGGCATCGCCGCGGCCGGGCCGATGTCGCCGAGGCCGAGCACCGCGGTGCCGTCGGTGACGACGGCGACGGTGTTCGGCACCCACGTGTAGTGCTGGGTCATCCCGGGGTCGGCGGCGATGGCCTCGCAGACCCGGGCCACGCCGGGCGTGTAGGCCAGGGAGAGCTCGGCGCTGCCGGCCAGGGCGACGCGCGAGCGGATCTCCATCTTGCCGCCGACGTGCAGGTCGAAGACCGGGTCACCCTCGAACGGGTGTCCGGCCGGCTGGTGGTTCGCAGAGGCAGGCATGTGGCGCTTTCGATGGTCAGGGTGAGGTCTGGTGGGTCCAGCTCGACGCGGTGATGGTGGGTCG
>JBEVFC010000224.1:0-5951 GCA_040512455.1 Nocardioides sp. | reverse complement strand
TCACGCTGCCGGGGCTTCCATGTACCCGTCACATATCCAGCGCAGCGGAAGGGGGTGACATCATGCGCAAGGAACTGACCTTCGCCGACCTCGACGGTGAGCGGGTCGAGCTGCTTCCGGCTCGGGAGACCCTCTTCGTCTTCGGCAACGCCAACTGGGCCAATGTCTACGCGAGCAACTCGTCGCTGGCATTCAACGCCGGCTCGGCGTTCTCGATTGCACACAGCAGCGCAAACCAGGCTGTCATCGTCAGCCAGGGCTGATCATCCGGCGTGGCCTCCGTCCGGGGGCCACGCCCCAGCCGGCCATCGCTCCGCAGGGAGGGGGTGAACCGATATGTCCCCACGCCCGGTCATCGGGTTCGACGAGCTCAGGTCGCAGGACGCGCAGCTGCTGCCGCGCCGCGAGACCCTGTGCTACTTCGGCTGCGTCAACGTCACCAACATCGTAGGCGTCAACCTCGCGATCGCAGTGAATGCCGCCACCATCAACAGCCAGGCCAACGCAGTGGCGTTGCAGTACCTCGTCTCCGCGCAGCACCACTAGGAACCCAGTCGTGCGGCGGACGTGCGGCTCTGGCGCGTCCGCCGTCGTTCTCTCGGCAGTCCCCACCAGAGCAACCAGAGCACACCAGAGCACACCAGAGCGGGGCCAGCCATGAACCAGGCCACGGAGCACGGAGTCCACGCCGCCGACGGCGGATGGAACGTCACCACACAGAACGGGTCGCCGCGCTGGCGGCGGGCCCTGGATCTCGAGATACTCGGTCCTGCGCCGGACTCCGGCCTGCGGGACCCGTCCTACCTGGTACGACGGTGGGACGACCAGATGCTCCAGCTCACCGAGCTGCTGCACCTCGTCCTCATCCACATCGAGCCGTCCCGATCATCCGAGGAGATCGCCGAGCTGGTCAGTGCCGCCGACGGTCGCACCCTGACCCCGGCCGGGCTCGAGTACCTCATCGACAAGCAGCTGGAACCGCTCGGGCTCGTCGAGCGGGTCGGTGAGGAGTCAACGGCACGGCCTCCGCGGGCGAACCCGCTGCTGTCCATGACCGTCAAGGGCACCGTGGTCCCTCCGACCTGGACCCGGCGGCTGGCGCGGTGGCTGCACCCCGTGTACTGGCCCCCGGTGGTCGTCCTCGTGGTCGCGGCGATGGTGGCGGTCGACGTCATCGTCGCCAGCCGTGCCGACTTCACGGGCGCGCTGCTCGAGCTGTTCCTGCACCCGACGCTCGCGCTGGTGATGTACGCCATCCTGACCGCGGCCGCACTGATCCACGAGGTGGGGCACGCCACCGCCTGCCGGTACGGCGGTGCCGAGCCCGGCGCCATCGGGGCCGGCCTGTACATCGTCTTCCCGGCCTTCTTCACCGACGTCACCGACTCCTACCGGCTCGGCCGGGCCGGACGCGTGCGGACCGACCTCGGCGGCCTCTACTTCAACGCCTGGTGCGTCGTCGGTCTCGGCCTCGCCTACCTGCAGACCGGCGCGGCGGTGCTCCTGCTGTCCGGTCTGGTGCTGCAGATCCAGATGCTCCAGCAGCTCATCCCCGTCGTCCGCTTCGACGGCTACTACGTGCTCGCGGACCTGGCCGGCGTGCCCGACCTGTTCGCGCGCGTGGGGCCGGTCCTCCGCAGCCTGCGGCCCGGGCGTCCGCCCGACCCCCAGGTGCGGGACCTGAAGCCGGCTGCCCGTCGGCTCGTCACCGGCTGGGTCCTGATGGTGGTGCCGATCCTCGCGTTCGTGGTCGGCTGGCTGTTCTGGGCGCTCCCGGACATCCTCGAGTCCGCGCGCACCGGGCTGAAGGCCCACCAGGACGCGTTCGCGCTCGCCTGGCCCGAGCGCGACTACGCGATGATGGCGTTGTCGGTGCTCTCGATCTTCCTGATCCTGATCCCGCTGGTCGGGATCGCGGTGCTGTTCTGGAAGCTGGTCGCTCCGCTGGTCAGGTTCGTCCACGGCCTGTTCCGTCGGGCGAGCGAACGACGCCGGGCATCCGCCGAGGAGGCCGCGGCCCAGGCGTTGGCCGAGCTCGACGCGGAGCTCGGGATCACCCCCGACGTGGCCGCCGCGATCGCCGCCGTCCCGCGGCCCCGGACACCCTCCGCCGCCGACTTCACCGACGAGAACATGCTCGCCGCGCGGACGCCGGCACCGGGCGGCGGCTGGCGGAGGTTCGTCTACCGGGCCAGCGGGCACGTCATCAACCCCGGGCCCAGTGCCGAGGAGCAGCGGCGCGCCGAGCTCGAGACCCGGCTGCGGACCCCCATCGAGGGCTCGCGCCGCGTGGTGGTCATGAGCCGCAAGGGCGGCGTCGGCAAGACCACGATGACGTTGGCCCTCGGCAGCATCTTCGCGATGCTCCGGGGCGACCGGGTGGTCGCCGTCGACGCCAACCCGGACGCCGGCAACCTCGCCCACCGGGTGGCGCCGCCCCACGACCGCAAGATCACCGACGTACTGCACGAGGCCGAGGGGATCGACAGCTACGCGGTCCTCCGCAACTACACCTCGCAGGCCCAGGAGTCGAGGCTGGAGGTCCTGGCCTCGGACGACGACCCGCGGATCGGGCAGGCCCTCGACCGGGACGACTACCACGGGCTGATCACCCTTCTCGACCGGTTCTACAACCTGATCCTGCTCGACACGGGCACCGGCATCCTGGACAGCGCGAACCAGGGGCTGCTCGAGGAGGCGGACCAGCTGGTCGTGGTCCTCGGTCCCGGTCTCGACGGCGGCCGCGCCGCGGCGCTGACCCTGGACTGGATGGGCCAGCACGGCTTCGACGACCTGGTCACGCGTGCGGTGGTGGTCATCAACGGACTCCGCCGCTCCGGCGACCCGCTGCACGACCTGATGCGCCGGCACTTCGAGAAGCGCTGCCAGCACGTGCTCACGGTCCCCTGGGACGCGGCCCTCGAAGCCGGCGCCCAGACGAACCTGTCGGGGCTGCGACGTCAGACCCGGGACGACCTCGTCCAGGTGGCGGCAGCAGTCGCCGACAACTTCAGAGAACAGGGGCTCCGCCGATGAACAACACCGCAAGCCGCATCGTCGCGACCACCACGGGCGCACTCGTCCTGGTGCTCGGGTCCAACATGATGTCCTCCCTCGCCCACACCAGCCACCGCTGGCAGGGCATCGACCTGACCGCCTCGGCACACCCCACCGAGGTCGCCCCCGATGTGACCGACCGGGCCTACGACGTCGAGTCGTCGTGGCGGAGCAGCGTGCGCGCCGACACCTCCGCACTGACCTCGGCGACCTGCGACAACTGCAGCGGCCACTCGGCCACCCTGCAGGTGATCTACGCGCGCTGGCCCAAGGAGATCGAGGTCGACAACGCCGCCGTGGCGTGGTCGAGCTGCTCCACCTGCGGGGGCACCGCGCTCTCGGTGCAGGTCGTGGTCGTGCAGGGGTCCCGCAAGGTCACCGCCAACAACCGCGCGCTGGCGACGAACGCCGCCTGCGAGGAATGCGACACCGCGGCCCTCGCCTACCAGCTCGTGGTGGCCACGCCGCACGGCGAGCGGCTCAGCCGCGAGGCGACCAAGGACCTCAGGGCCTGGGTCGACGAGCAGGACCGGCTGCTGCGTGACGGTACGGCGGCAACGCCGCGGGCGCTGGCACGAGAGTCGGCCTCGGGCGCGGACTCCCTCGAACAGCTGGTGAACGACGACCTGGACAGCCGGACCAAGGACCTCAACGTCGACCAGATGTAGCCCGGTCCCGGGCCCGCAGGCAGGGCGGTCAGGCGGTCGCGCGGTGCAGCGCGACGATGCCGCCCGAGAGGTTGCGGACCTCGCACCCGGACCAGCCGGCCTCGGCGATCCAGCCCGCCAGGCCCTGCTGGTCCGGCCAGGCCCGGATCGACTCGGCGAGGTAGACGTAGGCGTCCGGGCTCGAGGACACCGCGCGGGCGATGGGCGGCAGTGCCTTCATCAGGTACTCGACGTACACGGTCCGGAACGGCGCCCAGGTCGGGTGGCTGAACTCGCAGACCACCAGGCGGCCGCCGGGCCGGGTGACCCGGAGCAGCTCGCGCAGGCCGGCCCGCGGGTCGACGATGTTGCGCAGCCCGAACGAGATGGTCACCGCGTCGAAGGTGTCGTCCGCGAACGGCAGCCGGGTGCCGTCGCCCGCGGTGAACGGCAGGTGCGGCTTGGCCTCCTTGCCGACCTTCAGCATCCCGAGGGAGAAGTCGCACGGCACCACGGTCGCACCGCGGTCGGCGAACGGCTGGCTCGACGTACCCGTGCCGGCCGCCAGGTCGAGGACGAGGTCGCCGGGCCTCGGGTCGACCGCGTCGATCACGTCCTTGCGCCAGCGGCGGTCCTGCCCCAGGGAGAGCACGTCGTTGGTCACGTCGTAGCGGCGCGCGACGGCGTCGAACATGCGGCGTACGTCGTTCGGGTTCTTGCCCAGGTCAGCGCGGGTCACGGGCGTCACCCTAGACGGCAGCAAGACACGGTTCGGAATCCGAGCAACCAAATGCACCCAAGATGCGTCAACCCTTGTGACACTGAACGTTCTCGGAACCGGAAGGACCCGCCATGAGGGCACTACGCCTCGTCCTGCTCACCGTGCTCGTCGCCGCCCTGCTCGCGGGGACGGCGTACGGCGCCGGCCGCGCCTACCGCCACCTCGGTGACGAGTCGGCGTCGAGCAGCCCCACGCGCAGCGGTGAGCCCGCGCCGGCGACGACCCCGACCAGGTCACCCTCGACCACGCCGGAGACCACCGCCCCGGTCGAGCCCGCAGCGCCGCCGAAGCCGGCCGCCGTACTCGAGCCCGGCGCCAAGGGTGAGCAGGTCCGGGAGCTCCAGCACCGCCTGTTCCAGATGGCGTGGCTGCCGGAGCTCACCACCGGCCGCTACGACGCGGCGACCAAGGAGGCGGTCGCGGGGTTCCAGGGCAAGCGCGGGTTCAAGGCCACCGGCGTCGTCGACAAGAAGACGTGGACCAAGCTCGTCGCGATGACGAAGACACCCACCCACGACCAGAAGTTCAACGTGCTCAAGCCCGGTCCGGCCCTGCTGGCCTCCGGTGCCAGCGGCGACCCGGTGCGCGACGTCCAGGCCCGCCTCAAGCAGATCGCCTGGCTGTTCGGGGACGTCACCGGGACGTACGACGCGAAGACGGTCGCGGCGGTCAAGGGCTTCCAGGCCAAGCGCGCGATCCCGGTCACCGGTGAGATCGACCGGCGCACGATGGACCGGCTCACCTCGATGACCCGAATTCCCACCGACGGGGAGAAGCACAACAAGGCGCCGAGCACCGGTAGCGGCACGAACGCGCCCCTCGACCCGCGCTGCGCCACTGGCCGGGCCCTGTGCGTGGACAAGTCCAGCAGCACGGTCCGCTGGGTGGTCGACGGCACCGTGAAGGCGACGTACGCCGCCCGCTTCGGGTCCGACGAGCTGCCGACCCGTGAGGGCGCGTTCTCGGTGCAGCGGAAGTCCCGCGACCACGTGTCGACGCTCTACCACACGTCGATGCCCTTCGCGATGTTCTTCAGCGGCGGCCAGGCGGTGCACTACTCCCCCGACTTCGCGGCGAACGGCTACAACGGCAACAGCCACGGCTGCGTCAACGTCCGCGACTACAACGGCATGGTGTGGCTGTTCGACCAGGTGAGCGTGGGCGACAAGGTCATCGTCTACCGGAGCTGACCTCTGGAATCGGTGGTCGCGAGGCGTCGGCGTACGCTTTTGCCTCGTGACCACCCATGCCACCCCCGACGAGACCCTCGTCGCCCGGACCGTGGCGATGGACCTCCCAGCGGGAGACCTGGTCGACCTGCTGCCTCTCGACGCCCCCGTCACCTGGCTGCGCCGGGGTGAGGGGCTGGTGGGCTGGGGCGTCGCCGCGATGATCCGCACGTCGGGTCCCACCCGCTTCTCCGACGCCGCGAAGTGGTGGTCGGAGACGATCGCCCGCACCGACGT
>JBEVFC010000313.1:0-3980 GCA_040512455.1 Nocardioides sp. | reverse complement strand
GTAGGCCCGGCCAGAGGTGTCGATCAAGTGGTGGCGCCAACCGCGTTCGATGCGTGGCGGCCGCTCGAAGTAGTGCTCCTGGACGCGAGCCACGACGGCGTCGCGTCGGGCGATGAGCTCGCCGTCGGGGTCGCTCGACTCGTCGACAGCAGACGTGCCGACCAGCTCCGAGGCGGTCGGTGACAGCGACCGCCAGGCACTGGCGAGGGACGGCTCCACCACTCCTGGCGCAGCCACACCGGCCGGCGTGAGCTGCACGTGGACGTGCGGCGGCAGCGGACCCGCGTCAGTCGGCGTCCCGATGACACGACCGACGACGTCGCCGGCTTCCACCCGGGCACCCGTGGGGACCGAAGGCCGTAGGCCGGCCAGGCGCACGTCCACGTCACCGCTGCGCAGCACAACGGTGTCGTCGCCGGCGTCGACGACGTCGCCGTCTGCTGGGGCGCGGACGACGGTGCCGCCGGGAGCGAAGGCATCGCTGCCCAGGTGCACGCAACGGACCTCGGCGGCGGTGTCGCGCGCCACGAACGGTAACCTCGCTCCGCTGCCCGCGACGCCGTACTCCTCCAGCAGCTCCGCCCCGAGCAGGGCCCGCGTCGCCGGCGGGTCCGTCCAGGCTGCCCCGGGAAGCAGCGTCGTCGTGACCGAGAGGTCGATCCGCGGAGCGTGGGCGGGCAGATCCACGACGGGCCCCTTGGGCCGCCACGCAGCGACCTTCGCCGCCGTCGCACCGGAGTCCAGGCCGACCGCCTGCCGCAGCGCGACCTCGGCGAGCGGGAACGGCACCGCCGCTGCGCGGTCGAGGATCAGCCAGTCGAGCGGCTGCTCCTCGCGGGCGTAGTCGTTGCCCGGATCGGCCGCGAGAATGTCCTCGACGCTCGTGGCCAGGACGCTCGCGCGGGCCGCCACCAGCGGCCACAGCGCGGAGATCTCCGGCTCGGACAGGGGCGTGACGGAGTGGAACCCGGCCACGACGGCGCACGCGTCCAGCAGCGGCGGGCGCCGGTCCCGCACGAGCAGCGAGGTGACAGCCGTGGCCAGGTCGGCGACCAGCCAGCTGCGCACGACGTCGCCGAAGTCGATGACACCGCTCGGCGTGAGCCGACCTGCCGCGTCCCTGGTGGCGACCACGTTGTAGTCGGCCAGGTCGGCATGGACGATCTGCACACGCAGGTCGGCGACGAGGGGGTCGAGGGCGGCCCAGGCTCGGTCGCTGAGCTCGACGGCGTCCGCGCGCCGACGGGGATCCGCCACCGAGCTCGCCAGCCGCTCCACGACGAGCGCGGCGTGTCGGCTGTCGTACTGGAGGGTGCGACCCGCGGCGGGGTGGTCGAACGTGGCGAGGGCTGCCGACAGGCGCGCGGCGAGCGCGCCGAACCTGTGCAGCACCTCGTCGCCGAAGTAGCCGGCGTCGGAGAACATCTCGCCGGTGACGAAGGTGAGCAGGCGGACGTGGTGGTCGATCCCCCGGATCGGCACCCTGGCCAGCTCACTCCCGTCCAGCGCCGGGACCGGGACGGGGACCGCCAGGCCCGTGCGCGCCGCCTGGACGTGACGCATCGCCTTGTTCTGCAGGTCGAGCACGTCCGCACCGAATGCCGGGTTGGCGATCTTCAGCACGTATGTGCTGCCGTCGGCGCTGCGCACGCGAAGGTTGGTCTCCTGGTTGGAGCCCAGCGGCTCGGCGACACCGTCGACGCCGAAGACGCCACGAGCGAGGGCGGCGGCCTCGTCCGGCGTGACGCGGGTGGCGGGAGGAGTCTGGCCCCAGAACGGTGCGCTCACCCAGCGACCTTATCCCCGGCGGAAGCGCCACTCCCCCGGTCCGGACCGCACGGGCCAGACCTACGACCTGCTCGACGCACGCGGGCTGATCGTCAAGCCGGCCGAACCCTCTGCGGCTGTCGACGTCTCACCCGCCTCACGCCGGAGGAGTCGGCTGCCGTGCTCGCCCTGGTCGGGTCGGATCCTCCGCTGCCTGGTTGACGGCTGCCCTACTTCACGTAGGCGATGGGCGCCACGGCCGGCGCCGGGTCGTACGGTTCGGACGTGTAGTGCGCCCGGATGCCCTCGATGTAGCTGCGGCAGCGCTGCGTCAGCCCCTCGGACGTCTGCATCCGCCCCTTGGTGACCAGGATCCCGAGGTCGGCGCCCTTGAACCGGAAGTCCCCGGCGGCGTACACGCGCAGGAAGAACGCCTCGTCCTCGTGCGTGACGTCGTGCCAGTCGTTGGAGACGCCGGCGAACCTGAGCGACCCGTCGTCCTCGAGGTGCCACGTGCCGGTGCGCGGTGCCTCGAGGATGCGCTCGACCGAGTCGTGGGGCTCCTTCATGATCAGCTGCGCCCACACGTCCACCGCGGCGAGGTCGCGCCATCGCTCGTTGATCTCCTCGACGTCGATGGAGTAGTCGACGTCCATGAACTCCAGCAGGTGGAAGAGGAACAGGGGTACGTCGGCGTAGGCCCCGGCGGTGACGTTGGTGATCGACGACGCCCCGGAGATCCGCGGGTTGAGCTCGCCGAGGTAGACCGAGTCGTCGGCGAGGTCCACGAGCACGTCGATCTCCAGGAAGCCCTTGTAGCCCTCCTGCGCCAGCCGATCGCCCAGTCGTCGCACGTGGTCGATCGCAGTCGTCCGCTGCTTGGCGGTCAGCGCCTCCGGGAACAGGTCGTTGCCGCACCAGCCGCCCTTGTACGGCGTGAGCTCGGGGTAGCCCGTCAGGTCCGTCATGAAGGGGCCGACGACGGTGCCGTGACGGGTGATGCATGCCTCGACCGCCGCGGCCTTGTTGTCGATCCGCTTCATGACTTTCAGCTGTTCGCCGATGATGTGCTCGGCGTCCTTGTCCCAGTCCTCCTCGGACGCGACGAAGAAGGTGGTCTTGCCGGAGTCGCCGTACGGCGTCTGCACGACCAGGTCGGTGCCCAGGCCGTTGCTCGTCGCCAGAGCGTTGAGCTCCTCGTAGGTCGACGCCGTGCCGAGGACGTTCGGGACGGAGGGTGCACCTGCCTCGTTGCCGAGCTGGGTCGTGACGATCTTGGAGTCCAGCCGCCGCCGCAGCTCGTCCGGGGGGAGGATGAGGTTGTACCCGAGCTCGCGGCAGATCTCCTCCGTCTCCTCGTCGAAGAAGACCATCGCGATCATCGGCGTGCCGCCACGCCGCTTCATGTACGCCTGCACCTCGGGGTCGCGCAGGAGGTAGTTGTTGATCTGCTCGCTGGACTCGAACTCGACGTAGGGCCGTTTCCTCGGTGCGAAGACGCGCGGGTGGGCCCCGTCCCAGGAGTCGTAGTAGACGACGTACTGGAAGTTCCTCACCCAGCGGTCGATCCCCAGCAGGTTGAACGCGGTCGGGCCCACGAAGTAGACCGGCTGCTGGTTGGTGCGGAAGAAGGTGCGGATCTCGGCGATCCCACGAAGGTGACGGCGACCGGTCGGCTCGTTGCTCATGTTCGCCTCCTCGGACCCAGGCTACGACGGGGGGTCGTGCCCGTCGATGCCCCGAGAGAGCCCCCGACCCGTCGCCCCGGGTCCGATCCTGATCCGAGCCGACGTCGGGTCGTACAGGGGGCGCAGCGACACCTCGACCGGGTGCCGGACGCCGGCGACGTCGACCTCCCAGCTGCCGGCCTTGAGCCAGTCGGGGGTGACCGGCTCGCCGCCGCCGGAGACCATCGCCAGACCGACCGCGCCGCCGAGCGTCCATCCGTACGACGCCGCCCGGACGTACCCGACCGGCACCCCGTCGCGGTGCACGACCTCGGCGTGAAACAACAGCGGCGACGGGTCCAGCACGCGGACCTGCACCAGCCGCTGGCCCATCCCGCCGGCCGCCGCGTTGGCGGCCTTGCGCGCGAGCACGGCCTCGCGCCCCCGGAACCCGCCGGGCTTGTCGAGCGCGAGCGCGAAGCCGAGACCGACCTCCAGCGGGCAGTCGGTGTTGTCGATGTCGTGGCCGAAGTCGCGGTAGCCCTT
>JBEVFC010000223.1:0-4785 GCA_040512455.1 Nocardioides sp. | reverse complement strand
TCTGCCGCGGGGGAGCTCATGTGGGTTGCCCCCTTTCGTCCCGCGGCGCGCCAGCCCGGTCGGACGTCGGCTGACTGCGGACCGCAGGTCCGGCGTCTGGCGCGTCGAGACCTCGAACGCGTCATCCCCTCTGGACCATCATGGGGCAATTCGCGGCCGAACGAATCGATCTCTTCCGCTGGGGTACTCCAAGACACGGCCCACCGAGGAGGCTTCCGACCACCATCCCCCCACGCACCTGTCACCCCGTACGACCTCGTCGCCCGCCTGCGGGACCAGGCCGACCTGGACCCGGTCCTCGACAGGATCGGGCCGGCCCGCGTCGTCTGGATCGGCGAGGCGTCACACGGCACGCACGAGTTCTACGAGCGACGTGACCTGCTGACCCGCAGGCTGATCGAGGAGAAGGGGTTCGACTTCGTCGGCGTGGAGGGGCGACTGGCCGGACTGCTACGCGGCCCACCGATTCGTCGTCGCCGCAGCGTCCTGATCTCGGAGCGGGTGAACGCCGAGACCGCCACTCAGCAGCTCGGCCACTCCGCCGGCTGCGCCTGTGGGGCCGAGGAGAATCCGTTGGTTGGGATGGCCTAGGTGGGTCATGGCCAACCTCCAGCCCTGGCTATACGGTCGATGCAAGCCCATCCAAGAAGTTCGGGTCGTTGGACGGGGAGGCGATCATGGCCCTTGAAAGCATGCGTGCCTCAGCCCGCCCTGTTGCGAGCGAGCGCACCCTCCGTATCGCCGGAACCGCTGGCATGGCCATGCTCCCTGTCTTCGTCTTGACGGTGGTGCTGCTGACGTGGCTGGAGTGGGACTTCTTGCACGCGGTGGGGTGGACCGTGCTTGATCCGGGCGCGGTGAACTATCCCAGCGGCCTGGCGCGCGGCGACTTGGGTCTTCTCCAAGCACTCAACTTCATCGCGCTTGGCGTGCTCGCGCTCATCTTCGGGCGCGGCCTGCGCACTCAGTTCGTCCACCGATGGACCGGAGCGATCGCCACGATGGGCCTCTTCGCGGTTGGCTTGTCGGGACCGTTCAGCGCATTCGCAACCGATTTGCCCGGAGAGCCAGCCACTTGGCACGGCCTCCTGCACGGCATTGGTTTTGTGTTACTGATGCTCGGGTCAGCAGTGGCCTTCCTTGCCAGTGGACTAGCGCTTCGAGGCGCATCGGGTTGGAAGGGTTATTGGGTCTACTCGCTGGTCAACGCTCCTCTTGCGGTTGCGGTATCTGTAGCACTTTCGCCCCTAGGCCAGGTGTCCTTCTACGGGCTGGTCATCATATTGTTGGCATGGTTTGCGGTGATGGGGCTGCGACTCCGCCAGCGCGCCTAGCTTCGATACTTCCTGACGCTGGTGATGGTGGCGTCGCGCTGACCCGGCGGGCCAGGGTTGCGCTGGGCAGGTCAGGTCGATCGATCCGTCGCCCAGGCCGACCTCGGCGAGCTCGGCCAGGTAGGCACAGATGGCCTATCGGTCGGCGGGCGGCGCTTCCAGCCCTCGATGGCGGCACCAGGCCTCCCACTGCCGCCACGCCGAGGCGTACACGGACCTGGTGGAGGCGCCCAGCTCGGCCTCGAGCGCGAGCACGACTCGCTCTAGATCACGGGCCGTCAGTCCGTGCAGGAGCGGGGGCGATCCGCGGCAGCGGGTTGGGTAGAGGTCGGGATGGACGCACGGGGACCCATCGGCCACTCTCCCCCGCCGTCGCCGAGCCGGGGAAGACGCCACCGCCCGGACGGTCTCCGGACACCGGAGCGAGGTCCGAAAACGGCCACTAAGTGGCCACCTACCTAGCCACCCCTAGCCAACCAATTCCAGGCCGACACGGGCGGGCGGTGCCGACTCCCCTCCCAATCCGTCGCTCGACCCAGGCGCCGCGTCCGCCGGCGCACTCACAGATCGGCTGCGACCAGCACGCACTTTCGCGGCGCCCACACCGCCCGCTATGGGCGCCCACTTCGCCCAGAGTGGAGGACGGTCTGGTCTCAGTTCCACTCACGTGCGGGAGTGGCGGCTCGGTACAAGCGTCGGGGCAGCGTTTCCGGCCACGTGAAGAATTCCCAATATCGAAAACCGGCCAACGAGACCGACGTATCCGCGGCAGATCCCCGCGTCGTCAAGGTGTTAGCCAGCGTCACCTTCACCCATCGCGGTTTGTCGAAGCATCGCGCAGGAATTCGCATCCGTACGACCTCGTTGCTGAAGTCAATGTCGTGGCGGATACGACCGCACTTCACACCACCGGAATCCCGTCCTTGGTTGGTATCGGACCGATGCGCGGGGCTTGACCTGACGAAGAAGCCGGCTGCACCAAATGGGGTGGCCGGAGTTTCCACGTACACGCCGTATTCCGGCCAGCCGATTCTTCGCAAGTTCATGTCCATGGCACTCATCTCCGAGCTCAGGAAGCACCCCGTCCTCACCAACGTGCGCTCTTCGTCGCCACGGGCGCAATAGCCCTTCTGGAAGCGGCAGCAGAAAGGGGTTACTGCCAGAAACCCGGGCCGGTCCGCTGCGCGTCTCATTGACTCCCATGAGGACGAATTCGACACTCCCCTACGTCGCCCGGGCGTTCGCGCGTCCTTACCCTGGCGGCACGCACTCAAGACCCAGCGGCGACGGGCCCATCTGGACTAGTGACTTTGGGGTCCGCCGGGTGGACAGTGAGTAGTGAGTCCATGCCGGCTCGCGTTGGTGCCTCATTGGCTTTCCTCGTTAACCCGTTCCCAGCAGGAAATCCACGAAGTGCCATTGCCCGCCGGCACCACCCGCCGTGGTGGAACCAACTGGTGCGGCTCTTGGCGCTCGAGCCCCAACGGAACGCCACCCGCCCGGTCGAACTGATGGAGGGGGTCGGCACCATGCTGCTGGAAGCCAAAACGACTACCCGCACGTGTGGCAGGCCTCGGATCCGACTCGCGGTGGCCGCGTTCACGTCGGCTGGGCTCTTGCTTCTCGGTTCCCCGGCGGTCGGCGTCGACTACGACCGCGGCGACGTGTTCGTCCGCGACCTTGCCTCCGGCACGACCGAACGAATCTCGGTGAGCAGCACCGGCGCACAGGGCAACGGCGACAGCCCGGCCTGGCCACTGGCGATCTCCAACCACGGCTGACAGGAAGGGATGAGCGGCCATGCGCACACTGAAGGTGGGTCGCGGAGCGGACCTCACGACCCATCGCGCAACTGCGCCAAGTGCTGGCTCGAACTTCTGGCGTTGGCTGGTGGGCGGCGCCTTGTTGTTCGTCCTGGCCGCAGCCCCCCCAGCCAGCGGCCTCGGCCACCTGCTACCCAGCGGCCGGTCGGGCACGCAGGACGCGGCCGCGCCGGCCGCGGCGGCTGCTGTGCGGCCGAACGTGTTCTTCTACAACCTCGACGACCTCCGAGACGCCTTCCCGGGCGGGATCGATCCGCTCGATTACATGCCGCAGGTCCGGACCTGGATGGTGGCGGGCAAGCGCTACAAGAAGACCTTCGTCGTCAATCCCTCCTGCTGCCCCTCGCGGTCGTCGCTCATGACCGGCCGCTTCCCGCACAACAACGGCATCCTGCTCCAGGGTGACGGCCCCCGCTTCGACTTCGCGCACTCGATGGGGTGTTACCTCGACGGTGCCGGCTACGCGACCTACGCGGACGGCAAGTTCCTGACCACCTGGCCGAGGGATCAGCGACCGCCCTGCTTTGACCACTCCACGGTCATGTTCGGGGGCTACAACAACGTCAACGTGAGGGTCGACGGCGTGAGCCAGAAGGCGCCGGGATACTCGACGACCTACCTGGGGACGAGAGGCCGCGAGTACATCACTGCCGCCCTCGCCGGAAGCGCCCCGTTCCTGCTCTACGAGACGCCGCAGGCACCGCACTGGGTCGACGTGACCCAGCCGGACGGCACGACGACGGACCTGGCGGTCCCGGACGCCAAGTACCGCGACGCCCCGGTCGGGCCGTGTGCGGGCATCCCTGAGGCCGACCGCAGCGACAAGCCGGCCTATGTGCGCCGCGCCTTTTCCGTCACCACCGCGCGGGCGCAAGAGGTCTGCGAGAGCATGATGCGGGCCGTCATGACGGCCGACGACGAGTTCGGCGCCACCATGCAGTTGTTGGCCGACCGCGGCGTACTCGACGACACCCTCGTGATCTTCTCCAGCGACAACGGCTTCAACTGGGGGGAGCACGGCAGGATGTCGAAGTTCACGCCATACGAGCCGTCGATGCGCGTGCCCCTGCTGATGCGCTGGCCCGGTCACATCGCCGCGGGCACGAACACGGCCCGCCTGGTCAGCTACGTGGACATCCTTCCGACCATCCTGCAGGCGGCTCAAGTGACGCTTCCGGTGGGGGCGCCTCCGCTCGACGGCGAGTCGCTGTTGCGCCCCACCAGTCGAACGACGCTGTACGGCGAGCACCACAACGATCCGACCGTGCCTGCGATCAATACCTGGCGGATGGTGCGCACGGCGACGGCCAAGTACGTCGAGAACTACGACGCCGCCGGCGCGGTGGTCTTCCGCGAGTACTACAACCTCGTCAAGGACCCGGCGGAGAACACCAACGCGCTGGGCGACGCGAACACGGCCAACGACCCTCCTGCCGCCACCGTCGCGGCCCTGGCGTCCACGCTGACCGCGTACTCGACGTGCTCGGGCAGCGCCTGCGTCAGGTAGCGCCCGGTCGGACCGCAGCGCGCTCAGGCAGGTGTTAGTGCTGTCGACTCCGTGGGGCGTGACGCCACCTGTTTTGCCTCGGGTGGTCGGGGGACGCGACCTGCCGATGATGGGGCCGGTC
>JBEVFC010000311.1:0-6061 GCA_040512455.1 Nocardioides sp. | reverse complement strand
CGAAGATGCCGCACCTGCTGGTGGCCGGCGCGACCGGCTCGGGCAAGTCGTCGTTCATCAACTCGATGATCACCTCGATCCTGATGCGGTCGACGCCCGACGAGGTGCGGATGATCATGGTCGACCCCAAGCGGGTCGAGCTGAACGCCTACGAGGGCATCCCGCACCTCATCACCCCGATCATCACCAACCCCAAGAAGGCCGCCGAGGCGTTGGCCTGGGTCGTGCGCGAGATGGACATGCGCTACGACGACCTGGCCAACTTCGGCTTCCGGCACGTGGACGACTTCAACAAGGCCGTTCGCGCGGGCAAGGTGACGGTGCCGCCGGGCAGCGAGCGCGAGCTGGTGCCCTACCCGTACCTCTGCGTGATCGTCGACGAGCTGGCCGACCTGATGATGGTGGCGCCACGCGACGTCGAGGACGCGATCGTGCGCATCACCCAGCTGGCGCGTGCCGCCGGCATCCACCTGGTGCTGGCCACCCAGCGCCCGTCGGTCGACGTGGTCACCGGCCTGATCAAGGCCAACGTGCCGTCGCGGCTCGCGTTCGCGACATCCTCGCTGGCCGACAGCCGGGTCATCCTCGACCAGCCGGGTGCGGAGAAGCTGGTCGGTCAGGGTGACGGACTGTTCCTGCCCATGGGTTCCAGCAAACCCGTGCGTGTGCAGGGGTCCTGGGTCACCGAGGCCGAGGTCGCCCAGGTCGTCGCCCACGTGAAGGCGCAGCTGGGGCCGACGTACCGCGAGGACGTCACCGTGGCTCCGCAGAGCAAGCGGGAGCTCGACGACGACATCGGCGACGACATGGAGCTGGTCATCCAGGCCGTGGAGCTCGTGGTGTCCACCCAGTTCGGGTCGACGTCGATGCTGCAGCGCAAGCTGCGGGTCGGCTTCGCCAAGGCAGGGCGCCTGATGGACATCCTCGAGAGCCGGGGAATCGTCGGGCCGAGCGAGGGATCGAAGGCACGGGACGTGCTGGTCAAGCCGGACGAGATCGACGGGGTCATCGCGACGTTGCAGGGGGAAATGTGAGCGCCACAGAACGCTACGAGGACGAGCTCGGCGGGCACTATGACGAGACGACGGGCAACGCGCTCAGCGCGGCACCCGACGTGGTCGAGATCCGCCGCAACGCCGGTGTCGCAGCCCTGGTCGGGGTGCTGGCCTCGGGGGTGGCGATCGCCTACCTGGCCCGCGCCGCCCAGACCGGAGCGGTGCTCGACTGGGCCCTGTTCGGGGTCATGACCGTGCTTGGCGCGGCTTACCTGCACGCGTTCCTGGACGCGCGCACGCCGCTGCTGCTGGCCGACGCGCAGGGGGTCCGGCTCCGGCTGGGTCGTGCCTGGCGTGGTCTGCCGTGGGGCGCGCTGGCCATCGTCCAGCACACCCCGCGCCGCGGGCTGTTCCGTGACGGTCGCCTGGTGCTGCACCCGCACAACACCGAGCGCGTGCTCAGCGAGCTGGACGCGTCCGGCCGTCGCCAGAGCCGGCTCAGCGAGAAGCTGTACGGCGCGCCCTTCGCGCTGCCGCTGGGTCTCTCGACCCGGGTCACCGGCGCGACCGAGGACCTGACCACCACGCTGCGCCAGCTGGCCGGCGACGCCACCCAGATCATCGAGCCCGAGGTCGCGGTCGCCGCGCCTGCCGAGCCCGACGTCACCGAGCCGGAGCTCGAGACCGAGCCGGAGACCGGACCCGACCTCCGGACCGAGGTCGACCCGGAGCCCGAGCTCGAGACGCACGACGAGGTCGCGGCCGACGAGCACCCCCCGCTGCTGCACGACCCGCGCCCGAGCCTGGCCGCCGTGATCGGTCGGCTCGCCACCCGCACCTTCACCCGCCGCGAGCAGGACGAGGTCGAGGCGGACCAGGACGTGCAGGACGAGGAGGACGAGCCGCTCGAGGACGACGACACACGGCAGCCCACGTCCTGGGTCATCGCCAGCGCCACCCCGTCGCCGCTGCGCGAGCCCCGCGGCGGCAGGCGCTCGGAGGTCCGCGCCGACGTACCCACCGACGACGAGGAGCCGCCGGCGCCCGAGGGGCGTGAGCTCCGTCGCCCCGGCAGCGTCAACCTGGTCGAGGACACGCAGGTCTGGGGGGACCGGGTCCACCCGATCGCCCGTCCCGGCGAAGCCGTGGACCCGCTGGTCATCGACGACTTCGAGGTCGAGCCGGCCGCCGACCCGGTGGTCGGTCCCGAGCTGGTCGCCGCCCGCACCCGGCTCGGCCTGACCGTGGACCAGCTCGCCGAACGCACCCGGATCCGCCCGCACGTCATCGAGTCCATCGAGGTCGACGACTTCGCGCCCTGTGGTGGGGACTTCTACGCCCGCGGTCACCTGCGGACGCTGGCCCGCATCCTCGGTGTGGACGCGACGCCGCTGCTGCGCGCCTACGACGACAAGTACGCCGACGCCCCGATCAACCCGCGCCGGGTCTTCGAGGCCGAGCTGGCCACGGGTTCCAGTGGGGGCATCCGCTCGACCCGCGGTGGGCCGAACTGGTCGGTGCTGATCGCCGCGATCATGACGGTGGTGCTGGCCTGGTCCATCGCCCGCCTGGTGATGGACACCCCGGTGCTGCTGCCCTCGGACGCGCCGTCCCTGCTCAACGGGTCCGACGGTCCCTCGCAGCCCGACGCCGGTGCACCCGCACGCGTCACGCTCAAGACCACCGCGGTCGGCTCGACGCACCTCAAGGTCACCAACGGCAACGGGAAGGTCGTCTTCGACGCCGACGTCCCCGTCGGGGAGATCCACCGGTTCGACATCCGCCCGCCGGCGGTCGTGTCCTCGCCGGACGGCGGCGCGATCGCGGTCCAGATCAACGGCAACGACCGGGGGACCCTCGGCAAGGCCGGCCAGCCCGCCAAGAAGACCTTCCGGGCCAACGCCAGCTGACCACGTGTCGGTTCTGGTGTGCCGAAGTGCGTGAAATGGCGCGCCGAGGGCGCACTTCTTGCGTGACCACGGTCACCGCGCAGGCGGCGTGAATGCGCCGCCTGCGCGCCGAACCGGCATACTCGGACGAGCGATGACGACGACTCCTACTGCCCCGACCGACGGACTGCTCTCCGTGGCCATGGTGACCCTCGGCTGTGCCCGCAACGAGGTGGACTCCGAGGAGCTCGCCGGTCGGCTCGAGTCCGACGGTTTTCGCCTGGTCGACGACCCGGCCGACGCCGACACCGTGGTGGTCAACACCTGCGGCTTCGTCGAGGCGGCCAAGAAGGACTCCGTCGACACGCTGCTGCAGGCCGCCGACCTCAAGGCGTCCGGACGGCCCCAGGCCGTCGTGGCCGTCGGCTGCCTCGCCGAGCGCTACGGCAAGGAGCTGGCCACCTCGCTGCCCGAGGCCGACGCGGTGCTCGGCTTCGACGACTACCCGGACATCGCCGCCCGGTTGCGGTCGATCCTCGCCGGAGAGACCCACGAGGCCCACACCCCGCAGGACCGTCGCAGGCTGCTGCCGATCTCCCCGGTCGACCGTGCCGCGAGCGACCTCAGCGTGCCCGGCCATGGCGTGGCCACCGAGGAGATCGGTGTCGGGGCCCCCGCGACCGGTCCCCGGACCGTGCGTCGCCGGCTCGAAGGCGGCCCGATGTCCCCGCTGAAGCTGGCCAGCGGCTGCGACCGCCGCTGCTCCTTCTGCGCGATCCCCAGCTTCCGCGGCTCGTTCGTCAGCCGCCGCCCGAGCGATGTCATCCACGAGGCACAGTGGCTGGCCACCCAGGGCGTCCGCGAGCTGTTCCTGGTCAGCGAGAACTCGACCTCCTACGGCAAGGACCTCGGCGACCTGCGACTGCTCGAGACGCTGCTGCCCGAGCTCACGGCCATCGACGGCGTCGACCGGGTGCGGGTGTCCTACCTCCAGCCGGCCGAGACCCGTCCGGGGCTGATCGAGGCGATCGCCACCACCCCCGGCGTGGTGCCCTACTTCGACCTCTCCTTCCAGCACGCGTCCGCGACCGTCCTGCGCCGGATGCGTCGGTTCGGCGACCCGGAGAGCTTCCTCGACCTGCTGGCCCGCATCCGCGACCTGGCCCCCGAGGCCGGCGTCCGCTCCAACGTCATCGTTGGGTTCCCCGGCGAGACCGAGGCCGAGCTCGAGACCCTGTGCGACTTCCTCGAGGCCGCCCGGATGGACGTCACCGGGGTGTTCGGCTACTCCGACGAGGACGGCACCGAGGCCGCGTCGTACGACGGGAAGCTCGACGAGGACGTGGTGCGCGAGCGCACCGAGCGGGTGACCGCGCTCGTCGAGGAGCTGAACGCCCAGCGGGCCGAGGAGCGGATCGGCGAGACCGTCGACGTGCTGGTCGAGTCCCTCACCGACGAAGGCCCCGAGGGTCGGGCCGACCACCAGGGCCCCGAGGTGGACGGCACCACGCTGCTGACCGGCGTACTCTCCGGAGTGGCCATCGGTGACCTGGTGCGCGCCGAGGTCATCGGCACCGACGGGGTCGACCTGATCGCGACGCCCACGAGCCGGGAGGAGACCCGATGACCGACCAGTCCCAGGGCAGCAACTGGAACCTCCCCAACGCGTTGACCACCCTGCGGATCGTGATGGTCCCGTTCTTCGGCTATGCGCTGCTGCACGACGGTGGCGACTCGATCACCTGGCGCCTCATTGCCTTTGCGCTGTTCGTCGCCGCGATGATCACCGACAAGATCGACGGTGACATCGCCCGGGCCCGCAACCTGGTCACCGACTTCGGCAAGATCGCCGACCCCATCGCGGACAAGGCGATCACCGGCATGGCTTTCATCGGCCTGTCGATCGTCGGCGACATCTGGTGGTGGGTGACCATCCTGGTGCTGGCCCGCGAGTGGAGCGTGACGCTGCTGCGCCTCTCCGTGCTCAAGGACGTCGTGATGCCGGCCTCGCAGCTCGGCAAGATCAAGACCACGCTCCAGGCCGTGGCCCTGTCCGGGCTCTGCCTGCCGTTGCGCCAGGTGGACGGATCGCTCGACCTCGTCGGCGAGATCCTGTTCTACCTGAGCCAGGTGCTGCTGGCCGGTGCGGTGGCGATGACGCTGTGGTCGGGCTTCGAGTTCTACCGCGACGTGCTTCGTCAGCGGAGGGGTACGCGCACCGCCTGACGAACGTCCGGTAACGACTGGACATATTTTCGAACGAATCTCCCGCGTTCTCTGTCTTTTCTCGCCGGTCCTGTTGCAGGATGGCTCGGCCGCCACCGACGATCCCGTCGGCATCCCCTGTCGGCTCCTCGTGCACGTTCCCTGGGAGACCCATGTTTCGCGACATGCGACCGCGCTCACGCGCGCTTATTGCAGCAACCACACTCGGGCTGATTGCCGCCCCTCTCACCTTCGCCCAGACCGCCACCGCCAATCCGGCCGGTGACGGTCTCGTCATCACCGAGGCGTACCTGAACGGTGGGTCGGCAGGCGCGACGTACAGCCACAAGTTCGTCGAGATCTACAACCCGACGAGCGACCCGATCAACCTGACCGGCCGGTCGGTCCAGTACCGCAGTGCCACCGGCACGGGAACTGCCAGCACGGCAGTCGCATTGACCGGCACTGTTGCCGCGCACGACTACTACGTGCTGCGCGGCGGCTTCAACGGCACCGAGGGCGCCAATGGGATCGCGGTCCCCAACGTTGACCAGGTCAGCTCGCTGCAGCCGAGCGGTTCCGCGGGGAGCATCTTCCTGGCTGATGGCACGTCGGCGATCAACCCGGTCGCGAGCGCCGCCTCCGTGGTCGATCTGCTCGGCTATGGCACCACCAACGCGTCCGAAGGTGCTGCGACTACTGCTGCGTCGCTGACGACGAGTCTCCAGCGCCAGAAGGTTGCAGACGTCGAGAACAAGGACACCGACGTCAACTCGGCCGACTTCTCCTCCCTCGCGCCCACCCCGGGATCGGGCTACGTCGCGCCGCCGGCACCCGACGAGTTCGAAGGGACCATCGCCGAGATCCAGGGCACCGGGACCGCTTCCCCCCACGAGGGCGACATCGCGACCACGCGAGGCGTCGTGACCGCTGCCTACCCGACCGGTGGCTTCAGTGGCTTCTACATCCAGA
>JBEVFC010000265.1:0-4965 GCA_040512455.1 Nocardioides sp. | reverse complement strand
TCCTCCTCCGGATCCCGCCCCTTTCGACATCCCCGGGCGTAGGTTTCGCGCATGACAGACCTGCGCAGCGCACCCGTCGGCGCCAATCTCGAGGCGTTCTTCGCGGCCGTGGCGGACACCCCGATCCTGCGACGCGCCGGCGTCCGGGACGCGCTGGTCTTCACCTCCGACATCCCGTTCCCGATGTTCAACATGGTGGCCGGAGCGGACTTCCTCCCCGGCCGGGAGGAGGAGCGGACCGGCGACCTCGCCGACCTGATGACCGCCCACGGCCTGCCGTGGCTCTGGTGGGAGACCCCCGGACACCGGCCGCACGAGCCCGCGCTCGAGGCCCGTGGACTGCATCGTGAGGGGGTGCCGGGCATGTACGTCGAGCTGGCCGGGCGGGTGGACCCGCGCACCGAGCTGCGCATCGACCCGGTCGGCGACGGTGACCTCGCGGCGTACCTGGACGTCTTCATGGAGGGCTTCGCGATGCCGGAGTTCGTCCGCGTGCCGATGGGCGAGCTGTTCGTCAACGCCCTGGACCCCGAGCTGTTCGTGCACCTGCTGGCCCGGGAGGGCGACCACCCGGTCGCCTGCGGCACCGTCTTCCTGGACGACGGCACCGCCGGGATCTACAACGTCGCCGTCCCCGAGCGGCACCGCGGCCGGGGCCTCGGGTACGCGATGACGGCGGCGCTGATGAACGTCGGCGTCGACGCCGGCTGCAGCAACGCGATCCTGCACGCCACCGAGCTCGGGCGCCCGATCTACGAGCGGCTCGGGTTCGTGGAGGTCTGCCAGACGCCGCAGTGGATCTGGATGCCGCCGGAGAGCGCCTGAGGATCGCCAGAAGTCACTCCTCGGCGGTGATTTCGGGGCGCGACACGTTCGAACAGGTGTTTGAACTGGGGGGTGTCGCAGGTCTACGGTGAGGGAACACGCGAGGCCCCACCGGACCGCGCGCACCGGACTTCAGCGGAAGGCACCACGATGACCCCTCGCGGCACCGACAAGGTCACCGAACTCCCCGACGGGCCGCCGGACGCCACCGGTCTGACGCCCCGCCAGCAGCGCATCCTCGGCGTCATCCGCGACTCCCTGGAGGACCGCGGCTACCCGCCGAGCATGCGCGAGATCGGCGAGCTGGTCGGGCTGACCAGTTCCTCCTCGGTCTCCCACCAGCTGCGGATGCTCGAGCAGAAGGGCTTCCTCAAGCGCGACCCCAACCGGCCGCGTGCGCTCGAGGTTTTCCTGCCCGAGGTGATGGCCGCCCGCCGGTCGATCGGCAACGCCGAGGAGACGTCGTTCGACGAGACCGGGATCGGCGACGCCATGCCGACCGCGGTCAACGTGCCGATCGTCGGCCGGATCGCCGCCGGTGGCCCGATCCTGGCCGAGCAGCGGGTCGAGGACATCTTCCCGCTGCCCCGGCAGCTGGTCGGCGAGGGCACCCTGTTCCTGCTGGAGGTCTCGGGCGACTCGATGATCGACGCGGCGATCTGCAGCGGCGACTACGTGGTGATCCGCCAGCAGCCGACCGCCAACAACGGCGAGATCGTCGCCGCGATGATCGACGGCGAGGCCACCGTGAAGACCTTCCAGAAGAAGAACGGCGAGGTCTGGCTGCTCCCCCACAACGACGCCTACGAGCCGATCGACGGCACCCACGCCAGCATCCTCGGGATCGTCACCGCCGTGCTCCGCCGGGTCTGATCCGGCCCCATGAATTCCCCGGGCGGCCGGTGAATTCCTTTCCTGTCAGGCAATGCTTTCCCTGACAGGATTGAGTTTCCCCGGGCGGCCGGTGAATTTCTGTGCCCGCCAGCACCGGGTGAACGGCTCGTGAACAGCGGCAACGCAACGTCACCGGAGCACGGCTCAGTCGTTGAGCACCGCGTGAGCATCGAGCAGAGAGCACCCGAGCGGGCATCCGGGGTCGACCGGCGCACCGTCCTGAAGGGCACCGCGGCCACTGCCGGGGCCGCCGCCGTCGTCGGCGCGGCCACCGGTCGGGCCGCGGAGGCGGCGACCGGCGGTCGCTCCTTCCGGCACGGCGTCGCCTCGGGCGACCCGCGTCCGCACGCGGTGGTGCTGTGGACCCGGGTCACCCCGACGGCGGCGGCCACCCCCGGCTCCGGCAGGGGCCCGAAGGTGAGCGTCCGCTGGCAGGTCGCCACCGACCGACGGTTCCGGCACGTGGTCCGCGAGGGCCGGTTCGCGACCGGCCCGGCCCGCGACCACACCGTCAAGCTCGACGTCACCGGCCTGGCGCCGGCGCGGTGGTACTACTACCGGTTCCGCTACGACGGTGTCTCCTCCCCCGTCGGCCGCACCCGGACCGCCCCGGCCCGCGACGCGGAGGTCGCCGGGCTCCGCTTCGGCGTGGTCAGCTGTGCCAACCTCCAGGCGGGCTGGTTCGGCGTCTACCGCCACCTCGCCGAGCGCGACGACCTCGACGCGGTGCTGCACCTCGGCGACTACCTCTACGAGTACGGACCCGGCGAGTACGGCTACGGCCGGTCCAACCAGGACATCCGCTCCCACGACCCGGCCCGCGAGATGGTCCGGCTCGAGGACTACCGCCGCCGGCACGCGCAGTACAAGACCGACCCCGACCTCCAGCGCCTGCACGCGAAGTACCCCTTCGTGGTCACCTGGGACGACCACGAGGTCGCCAACGACCAGTGGAGGGCCGGCGCCGAGAACCACGACGCGAGCGAGGGCGACTACCGGGCCCGACGGGCCAGGGCGCACCGGGCGTACGACGAGTGGATGCCGGCGCGGCTGAACGGCACCGCCGACCTCCGCGACGGCACCCGGCTGTTCCGCCGGTTCCGGTTCGGCTCGCTGGCCGAGCTGAGCATGCTCGACCTGCGCAGCTACCGCGACCAGATGGTCGCCTCCTCCGTGCCCGGCTCCCCCGTCGGCCCGGCCGCCGACGCCGACATGAGCGACCCCGACCGCACCATCGCCGGCCGCGAGCAGCTCGCCTGGCTCAAGGACGGCCTGCGCCGCGGTGGTCCGCAGTGGAAGCTGGTCGGCAACCCGGTGATGATCGCGCCGGTCACCTTCGCCCAGCTGCCCCGGGACGTGCTGGACCCGGTCAACGACGTCACCGGGCTGCTGCCCGACGACGGGCTGGCCTACAACACCGACCAGTGGGACGGCTACACCGATGACCGCCGCGAGGTGTTCGCCCACATCCGGGACCGCGGCGTCCGCGACACCGTCTTCCTCACCGGTGACATCCACTCGGGCTGGGCCTGCGAGCTGCCGTACGACGCGTCCACCTACCCCGCGGTCGGCGACAGCGCCGGCGTGGAGCTGGTGTGCAGCTCGGTCACCTCCAACAACCTCAAGGACATCACCGGCACCCCCTCGCGGACCTCGAGCATCGCGGTGGAGACCACCATCAAGGCCAACAACCGCCACGTGAAGTACCTCAACTTCGACGACCACGGCTTCTCGGTCCTCGACATCACCCCGGCCCGGGTCCAGATGGACTGGTTCGTGATCGACGACCGCGCGGACAAGGGCACTGGGCTCTCCTGGACCGCGTCCTACGCCTCCGACTCGGGGACCCAGAAGCTGCGGCCCGTCGACAAGCCTGTGGGCGCCTGATGTGCGGCCCCGAGGCGGTCGGTGAGACGACGGGCGGCACCGAGCGACGTACCTTCCTCAAGGTGCTGGGCGCCGGAGGCGCCACCGTGCTGCTCTCCTCGGCGGCGTCCGCCCCCGCGCTGGCCGCGCGGCGCAAGCGCTGCTACGTGCTGGTCCTCGACGGCTGCCGCCCCGACGAGATCGGCGGCGGCCTGATGCCGACCGTGCAGGCGCTGCGGGACGGCGGCAAGAACTACCCCCGGGCCAGCTCGCTGCCGATCATGGAGACCATCCCCAACCACGTGATGATGATGACCGGGGTGCGCCCGGACCGGAACGGGGTGCCGGCGAACACGATCTACGACCGCGCGCTCGGCGACGTCCGCGACATGGACCGTGCTTCCGACATCCGGACGACCACCGTCATCAACCAGCTCAACCGCAGCGGCCGGACCACCGGCACGGTGCTCAGCAAGGAGTACCTCTACGGGGTCTTCGGCACCCGGGCCACGCACCGCTGGGAGCCACAGCCGATCGTGCCGGTCTCCGGGCACGCGCCCGACGTGTTCACCATCGACGCGGCGATCAGCATGGTCGAGGAGCTCGACCCGCACTTCGTGTTCGTCAACCTCGGCGACATCGACCGGGTGGGTCACAGCGACCTCACCGGGGCCACGGTCGAGGCCGCCCGCCGGGTCGCGCTCGCCGACACCGACCAGCAGGTGAAGCGGTTCGTGGACCTGCTGAAGTCCAGCGGCAGGTGGGCGTCCTCGATGCTCGTGGTGCTCGCCGACCACTCCATGGACTGGTCGCTGCCGCACCAGCTGATCAGCCTGCAGCCGCTGCTCGACGCCGACCCGCTGCTCGCCGACCGGGTCACGATCGCCCAGAACGGCGGCGCCGACCTCCTCTACTGGACCGGGCCCGACCGGAAGCGGGACCGGGCCATCGCCCGGATGCGCCGCCTCGCATCGGCGCACCCGGGCGTGCTGGCGGCGTACGACCTGAAGGCCAGCCAGCCCTGGCTGCGCCTCGGCGACCGCGCCGGCGACGTCGTGGTCTGGTGCAAGGCAGGCTGGCGGTTCAGCGACCCGTCCCAGACCTCGAACCCGATCCCGGGCAACCACGGCCACCCCGCGACGTACCCGATCCCGTTCTTCCTGGCCGGCGGCCACCCCGCTGTACCCCATCGGGTCACCTCCTCCGGCCACGCCCGCACGCAGGACGTGGCACCCACGGTCGCCGAGTTCTTCGGCCTCGGCGCGCCGCGTGGCGGCTGGGACGGACGCTCGCGGCTCTGACCCGGCCCGTTCGGGTGGTTCTGTCTGCATCGGGTTCCGCCGGCAGAGCCACAGGGCCACCATGAAAGGTATGCGCGCC
>JBEVFC010000255.1:0-3780 GCA_040512455.1 Nocardioides sp. | reverse complement strand
GGCTGTTCCCGGGCATGGAGGTGCTGCAGGTGCACACCTTCCGGGTCACCCGCAACGAGGACCTCGAGGTGGAGGAGGACGACGCGGAGAACCTGCTCGCCGCTCTCGAGAAGGAGCTGCTGCGCCGCAAGTTCGGCCCCCCGGTCCGGCTCGAGGTCGAGGAGTCGATCGACCCGCGGGTGCTGGAGCTGTTGGTCTCCGAGCTCGGGGTCGCCGAGGAGGAGGTGGTCCGGCTGCCGGGACCCCTCGACCTGCGGGGGCTGCACGACATCGCCGACCTCGGCCGCGAGGACCTGAAGTACGAGGCGTTCGTGCCGAGCACGCACCGGCACCTGGCCGAGGTCGAGTCGGCCAGCCCGGTCGACGTCTTCAAGGCGGTACGCCGCACCGACGTGCTGCTGCACCACCCCTACGACTCGTTCGCCACGTCGGTGCAGCGCTTCCTCGAGCAGGCCGCAGCCGACCCGAACGTGCTCGCCATCAAGCAGACGCTCTACCGCACCTCCGGTGACTCGCCGATCATCGACGCCCTGGTCGACGCGGCCGAGGCCGGCAAGCAGGTGCTGGTGATCGTGGAGATCAAGGCCCGTTTCGACGAGTCCAACAACATCCGCTGGGCGCGCAAGCTGGAGCAGGCCGGCTGCCACGTGGTCTACGGCCTGATCGGGCTCAAGACGCACTGCAAGCTCTCCCTGGTGGTGCGCGACGAGCCGGAGGGCATCCGCCGCTACACCCACATCGGCACCGGCAACTACAACCCGAAGACCGCCCGGTTGTACGAGGACCTCGGGCTGCTCACCCGCGACGTCGCCATCGGCGAGGACGTCGCCCACCTGTTCAACAACCTCAGCGGCTACTCACGCAACGCGTCCTACGACCAGCTGCTGGTGGCTCCGGACTCGGTCCGCGACGGGCTGCTCGCCCAGATCCGGGCGGAGGTGGCCGCCCACGCCGCCGGCCTCCCCGCGCGGATCCGGATCAAGGCCAACTCCATCGTCGACGAGGCGCTCATCGACGCGCTGTACCTCGCCTCCCAGGCCGGGGTGCCGGTGCAGCTGCTGGTGCGCGGCATCTGTGCGCTGCGCCCGGGGGTGCCCGGGCTGTCGGAGACCATCGAGGTCCGCTCGATCCTCGGCCGGTTCCTCGAGCACAGCCGGGTGTTCTGGTTCGAGAACGGCGGCTCCCCCGTCGTCTGGATCGGTTCGGCCGACCTCATGCACCGCAACCTCGACCGTCGGGTGGAGGTGCTGGTCAAGCTGCCCGGCGACGAGCTGGTCGACGAGGTGCGCGAGCTGCTCGACACCTCGTTCGCCGACGACATCGCGGCCTGGCAGCTGGGCGCCGACGGTGGGTGGCGCCGTACCCCCGAACCCGGCGTGGAGGCCGTCCACCTGCACGAGTTCCTCATCGAACGTCAACGCAAGCGTCGCTGACCAGGTGTGAGTTCTTGCCCGCCGAAGTGCGGGTTCTTGCGCGTCGAGGTGTGAGTTCTTGCGTCAGCAGGAGGCCAGCAGCACCGGGCCGGCGGCCAGGTTCGACAGCGGCGCGCTGCCTCCGACCGTCGTCGCGGTGAGCACCACCCGGTGCCCGTCCTGCACGACGTCGTCGAGGTCGAAGAGTTCGTCGTAGGCCAGCAGCTGCCCCGGGTCCTCCGCGCCGGCCAGTGCCTCGCGCGACCGGGCGTTCTTCTCGGCCTGGTCGTCGTTCTCGAAGTCGAACACCAGGGTCAGTGACCGGTCGGCGCCGAGCGCTACGAGGTACCCCTTGAGCGGCGACACCCCGCCGGCCTGCTCCACCAGCTGGTCGGCGGTGGTCTGGGCGTCGGGGTCCGCCTTGCGCATGCTCAGCGAGTCGCAGGCGAGGTCGTCGTCGAGAACGACCGCGGCCAGCGGGTCGCCGGCCGGCCCGGCCAGGTCCGAGAGGTCGAGCCCGTCCTTGTCGCCCTGCGCGAAGGGCACCGCGGTGCGGAGGTACGCCGCGGTGTCCGAGCTGAGCAGCAGTCCCTCGTCCTCGAGGAACGCGACGTTCTGCAGCTCCGGGCTCTCCAGCCCCTCCAGCCCGCTGACCACGTCCGGACCGCCCTCCCAGACTCCGCCGGACAGCGCATCGTCGTCGGGTCGGGTGAAGCCGGCGGCGGTGTACTTCTCGGCGATGGCCTCGAAGTCGGCGTCCTCGCCGAGCTTGAGGATCATCACCATCCCGGAGCGGGACTGCCCGAGGATCTCCCACTCCGACTCGACCGGTGAGAAGCCCAGCGTCTCCTTCAGCGGCGCCGCGGCGGACGCCAGCGACGACACCGAGTAGTCCGCATCCGACAGCTCGGCCAGGAAGTCCTCGACCCCGGCACCGGTCGGGTCGTCCACGTCGGACTGGTCCCGCAGGGCGGCCCAGTCGGTCCAGCTGACCCGCAGGGTCTTGTCCGGCAGCAGTCCCGCGGCCCGCTGGAACTCGCTCCCGCGCGGCCACACGACGTACCCCACGACCGCCGCGACGGCGACCACCAGCACCAGGAGTGCGGTGAGCAGCGCGACGCGCCGGGTGACGCGCGGAGCGGACATCGGAGACTCCTCGGGACGGGTGGTGTGAGACTAGCCGCATGCCGAACCGGCCCGACGTCCTCGCCGCGGGTGCCGTGGTGCTGCGCAAGGGCAGCGACGACGTGCTGCTGGTGCACCGGCCGAAGTACGACGACTGGTCCTTCCCCAAGGGCAAGCTCGACCGCGGCGAGCACCCCACCAGCGCCGCCGTGCGCGAGGTGGCCGAGGAGACCGGGCTGCGGATCCGGCTGGGCCGGCCGCTCGACGACCAGCGCTACCCGGTGACCGGTGGGCGGTTCAAGACCGTGCACTACTGGGTCGGCCGGGTGGCCGGCGACGACGACGTCAGCGACTACGCGCCCAACTCCGAGATCGACGAGGTCGCCTGGGTCGGCCGCAAGAAGGCGGCGAAGCTGCTGACCTACCCGCGCGACGTCGACACCCTGCGCGAGGCGCTGGCCGAGGACCGGGCCACCCGGACGCTGATCGTGCTCCGGCACGCGCACGCGCGCTCGCGCACCCGCTGGCGGGCCGACGACCGGTACCGCCCGCTGCTGGCCACCGGCACCGCGCAGGCCGAGCGGCTGGTCCCGCTGCTGGCGGCGTACGGCGTGTCCCGGCTGGTCACCTCCAGCAGCACCCGCTGCGTCGCCACCGTGACGCCGTACGCCGACAGCGCCGGTGTCCAGGTCGAGTGCGACGACCGGCTGTCCGAGGAGGACCACACCGCGAAGGACCTGCGCGACGTGGTCGCCGACCTGCTGACGCACGGCAAGCGGACCGTGGTCTGCACCCACCGGCCGGTGCTGCCAACGCTCTGGAAGACCCTCGGGATGGACGCCTGGAAGCTCGAGCCCGGCGCGATGGTGGTTGTCCATCACCGGCACGGGCGGATGGTCGCGACCGAGGCGCACCACGTGCGCTGAGTCAAGGTCCCGGCGCCCATTTCACGTGATCGCCGTCTCATCTCCGCCGCCTCGTGACCAGGTGGCCCAGCACCGTTCACCCGCCGTTCACCGAGGCCGCCGGGTCACGTCACTTCGGGTGCCTAACTTCCTATATGTCAGCCATGACCAAAAGACATTCAGGAGACATGAAGTGAACCGCACTTCCATCCGCCGCGCGCTCGTCCCGGGCGTCGCCGTCGTCGCCCTCGCAGCCGGCCTCTCGGCCTGCGGGGCCGGCAACGAGGCCTCCGGCAGCGACTCCGGCCTGTCCGGCACGCTCAACGGTGAGGGCGCCA
>JBEVFC010000249.1:0-3586 GCA_040512455.1 Nocardioides sp. | reverse complement strand
CCAGGCCCAGCTGCCCGCGGTGGTCAAGGACGTCACCGACCAGATCGGCGAGCACACCGACCAGCTGCTCGACCCCAAGCTCATGGTGATCGACCAGTTCCGCGGCGACCCGTCCCTGGTGGTCCGCATCTTCCGCGACTTCGGCGAGAAGGAGCTGCGGCTGATGGTCACGTTCGGGTTCGTCTTCGGCTTCCTGCTCGGCATCCCCGTCGCCGTCGTCGACCAGGTCTTCCACCAGTGGTGGCTGCTGCCGATCCTCGGCGTCCTGGTCGGCTGGGCCACCAACGCCCTGGGCATGTGGCTGATCTTCGAGCCGCCGGAGCCACGGACCTACGGCCCGTTCCGCGCCCACGGGCTGTTCCCGCGCCGGCAGGCCGAGGCCGCCGAGGTGTACGCCGACATCATCGCCAGCGACGTGATCACCCTCGAGAACATCGGCGACCACCTCCTCGACGGCCCGAACGGGGACCGCACCCGCCACCTCCTGGCCACCGCGATGCTGCCCGCGATCGACCGCGCCGCCGGCCCGGCGCGTGCCGCGGTCCGGGTAGCGGTGGGCGCCGAGCGCTTCGACAACATCCGGGAGTCGCTGGCGCAGGTGGCGGTGGACAGGACGATCCGCCCGTTCAAGGACCCGGGGTTCAGCCGCGAGCAGTCGACCAGGATCCGTGACCTGGTGGCCCGACGCACCAAGGAGCTGCCGCCGCGCGACTTCGTGGAGATGATGCGGGCGGCGATCCGTGAGGACGAGTGGATGCTCTACGCCCACGGGGCCATCATGGGCTTCGGCGGTGGAGTCCTCCACCTCCTGATCTTCGGAGGCTCAGCCTGATGGACGAACGTCTCGAGCAGGTGCCCGGGATCGCCCGGATCGCGGCCGGTGCCGCGTGGCGCTCGACCCTGTGGACCGCGGAGGCCACCCGCCGTACCGGCCGGCTGGTGCTGCGCACCGTCACCGACCCGGAGGCCTCCGCCGAGCTGCTCGAGGAGGTCGCCCGCGACCTGTCCGAGGCGGCCCGGACGGTGTCCACGGTGGCCCGCCGGATCCAGGACGGTACGCCGGTCGCCACCGCGCTCACGGAGAACGCCGCGGTCCTCGGGGCGACCCTCCACGTGGTCCCCAGCGAGCCCGACCGACCCGAGAAGGCGTCTCCGCAACCCGACGACCTCCGTGCCCGGGGCGCCCGGCTCCTCGAGCGGTCCCGCGACGTGTGGTCCGAGGAGGAGACCCACCCGGCGTTCGCGCGGATCCTCGACGACCTGGCACCCGACGAGGCCCGGTTGCTGGTGCACCTGGCCCAGGCCGGCCCACAACCCAGCGTCGACGTGCGCACCGGCGGGCCGGTCGGCATGGTCAGCTCCCAGCTGCTGGCGCCCGGGCTGACGATGATCGGCGCCCGCGCCGGAGTGCGGTACGCCGACCGCGTCCCGGCGTACCTCAACAACCTCGACCGGCTCGGGCTGGTCCGGCTGTCACCGGAGCCGGTCACCGACCCGATGGACTACCAGGTGCTCGAGGCGCAGCCCGACGTGCTCGCGGTCGTGCACTCGGTGAAGTTCGCCAAGGTGGTCCGGCGCAGCATCCACCTCACGCCGTTCGGCGAGGACTTCTGCCGGACCTGCCTGGTCGAGCCCGCGCCGACCGAGCGGCCGCCGTGGCACCAGGAGCCGCCGGACCGCGCGGAGTCCTAGCCGCCGGCGAGGGGCCAGGGCTGGACCGGGCGGACGGCACCCGAGGTGGCCACCCGGCGCAGGTGCTCGGCGATCCGCTTCGGGGAGACACCCTTGACGATGTAGCCCGAGGCGCCGGCGTCGAAGGCGGCCTCCAGCATCCGGGTGGCCGCCATGGCGGAGAAGACCACGACCCGCGACCGGGGACTGGCGCGCAGCAGCCGGGGCAGCGCCTCCAGGCCGCCCAGCCCGGGCATGTGCAGGTCCAGCAGGATGATGTCGGGCTTGTGCTCCCCGGCGACCACGATGGCCTCCTCGCCGTCCGCGGCGTCGGCGACGACCTTGAACCCGGCCCGCTCCAGCGCGATGCGCATCAGGCTGCGGATGTCCTCGGTGTCGTCGACGACGACGACCGTGAGCAAGGGACGCGCAGGCGCGGGCGCGGGCGAAGGCGAGGGCGGAGGCGGTGCCTCTTCCTTCTTGCGGAACAGTCGCATCGCGTCGCCTTCCGCCAGCAGGCACGCCCTGGCGGCCACCCGAGCACATCGTAGGGCCACGCCCCAGAGGCGGGGGACGGGCGCGCCGACATCGGCAAAGTTGAGTGGAACAGACTCAACTTCTGGCGCGTTGGGGTGGATGACGGACACACTGGGTGCCGTCGCCGGGGCCGCGTGCGACGCCCGCCCCCGGCAGGGTTTTCGGAGCACCACGGAGGGACCACGTTGAGCCAGTTCGGCGCCGAGAAGTTCACCACCCGCAGTCGCGCCGCCATCGAGGCGGCGCAGCTGTCCGCGACCACCGCCGGCAACACCCACACCGAGCCGGTGCACCTGCTCGTCGCGCTGCTGCGCGACCCGGAGGGCACCAGCCGCAACCTCGTCACCAAGGCCGGTGTCGACGTCGCCGCCCTGACGGCGCGCGCCGAGGCCGCGATGACCGCGCTGCCCCGCGCCAGCGGCGCGACCGTGCAGCAGCCCGCCGCCTCCGCCGCGCTCACCCGGGTGCTGGCCGCCGCCCTCGACCTGGCCGCCTCCCTCAAGGACGACTACGTCGCCACCGAGCACCTGCTGATCTCCCTGGCCGGAGTGGAGAGCCCCGCCCAGAAGCTGCTCACCGACGCCGGCCTGTCCGAGTCCGGGCTGCGTGACGGGCTGACCGCGGTCCGCGGCAACCGCCGGGTGACCAGCGAGGACGCGGAGTCGACGTACGAGGCGCTCGAGAAGTACTCCGTCGACCTCACCGAGGCTGCCGAGGCCGGCCGCCTCGACCCGGTCATCGGCCGCGACGCCGAGATCCGCCGCGTCGTGCAGGTGCTCTCGCGTCGCACCAAGAACAACCCGGTCCTGATCGGCGAGCCCGGCGTCGGCAAGACCGCCGTCGTCGAGGGCCTCGCCCAGCGCGTGGTCGCCGGCGACGTGCCCGACTCCCTCAAGGGTCGTCGGGTGCTCAGCCTCGACCTGGCCGCGATGGTGGCCGGCGCGAAGTACCGCGGTGAGTTCGAGGAGCGGCTCAAGGCCGTGCTCGAGGAGATCAAGGACGCCGGCGGCCAGATCGTCACGTTCATCGACGAGCTGCACACGGTCGTCGGGGCGGGGGCCAGCGGCGACTCCGCGATGGACGCCGGCAACATGCTCAAGCCGATGCTGGCCCGCGGCGAGCTGCACATGATCGGCGCGACCACGCTCGACGAGTACCGCGAGCGGATCGAGAAGGACCCCGCCCTCGAGCGCCGCTTCCAGCAGGTCTTCGTCGGCGAGCCGAGCGTCGAGGACACCATCCAGATCCTGCGCGGCATCCAGGAGAAGAACGAGGCCCACCACGGCGTCCGGATCACCGACGCCGCCCTGGTCGCCGCCGCCACGCTGTCCGACCGCTACATCTCCGGCCGTCAGCTCCCGGACAAGGCGATCGACCT
>JBEVFC010000237.1:0-18690 GCA_040512455.1 Nocardioides sp. | reverse complement strand
GCGTGCCGCTGCTGAACGACAGCCACTGCTTCGCGGCCAGGACCGCGCCGACCAGGTCCGCCGGGCCGGTCGCCCAACCGATCTTCCAACCGGTGAAGGAGAACATCTTGCCCGCGCTGGACAGGGTGACGGTTCGCTCGGCCATCCCGGGGAGCGTGCACAGCGGGACGTGCTCGAGGTCGTCGAAGACCAGGTGCTCGTAGACCTCGTCGGTGACCACGACCAGGTCGCGCTCGAGCGCGACGTCCGCGATCGCCTGCAGCTCGTCACGGGTGAGCACCGTGCCGGTCGGGTTGTGCGGGCTGTTCACCAGCAGCAGCCGGGTCCGGTCGCTCACCGCCGCCCGCAGCGCGTCGGGGTCGAGGCGGAAGTCGGGGGCCCGCAGCGTCACGGGGCGGCGTACCCCGCCGGCGAAGGCGATCATCGCCGTGTAGGAGTCGTAGTACGGCTCCAGCACCACCACCTCGTCGCCCGGGTCGACCAGCCCGAGCAGCGCGGCCGCGATCCCCTCGGTGGCGCCGGTGGTGACCACCACCTCACGGTCTGGGTCGAGCTCGATGCCGTAGTGCCGCCGCTGGTGCCCGGCGATCGCCCGTCGCAGCGCGGGGGTGCCGATGCCCGGGGCGTACTGGTTGTCGCCGCTGCGCAGGGCCGCCACCGCGCGCTCCACCACCGCGGGCGGACCGTCGGCGTCGGGGAAGCCCTGGCCGAGGTTGACCGAGCCGGTGCGGAGGGCCAGGGCCGACATCGTCGAGAAGATCGTCGGGGGGATGCCGTCGAGTCGTTTCGCGTGACCTGCCATGCCGTCGAGGGTAGTGGGGGACAATCGCAGCGTGACCCAGACCGCCGCCCCGACCGCACAGCCCGCCGACGGGCGGTCCCGGCGTCGGTGGGCCCGCCGCCTCGGGCTTCTGCTGATCGTGGCCGGCCTGGCCGTCCTGGGGTACGTCGGGTGGCAGTTCTGGGGGACCACCTGGCTGTCCCACAAGACCCAGGAGCGCATCGTCACGGACGTGCAGAAGGACTGGGACAAGAAGCCCGGCGCCACCGGAGAGACCGGCTCCGCCAACGGCGCCGTGGAGGTGCCCGAGGGGGACGTCACGGCGCTGGTCCGAATCCCCCGCTTCGGGGACGACTACGTGGTGCCGGTGCTGGAGGGCACCGACGACGACGTGCTGGCCGCCGGCTACGGCCACTTCGCGGGGTCGGCCGAGCCGGGCAAGGTGGGCAACTACGCCCTCGCCGCGCACCGCATCACCCACGGGGAGCCGTTGCGAGGGATGCCGGACCTCGAGGTGGGCGACGAGGTGGTCGTCGAGACCCGCGCCGCGACGTACACCTATGCGCTGACCAGCGCCGGTGACGCGTTGACCGTTCCGTTCACGTCCGTCTGGGTGGTGGACCCGCTGCCCGACAACCCCGAGGAGGGGGGCGTGGAGCCGGAGCAGGAGCCCGGCCAGCGGCTGCTCACGCTGACCACCTGCTCGGAGCTGTTCCACACCGACAACCGGCTGGTCGCGTTCGGTGTCCTGGTCGACCGGGAGCCGCGGACGTAGTTCGGACCGGCCGTCAGTCGTCGAGGTCGTCGACCACGGCGGCGATCTCGCGGCGGTGCCGCCACCACTCGAACACCATCGGCAGCACCGAGACGAACACGATGAGCAGCACCGCGGCCTCGATGTTGTGCTGGAGGAAGTCGATCCCGCCCAGGAAGTAGCCGAGCAGGGTCAGCCCGGTGGCCCAGAGCACGGCACCCACGAACGACCACAGGAAGAAGTGCCGCCGGTCCATCTGCCCGACACCGGCGACGAGGGTGATGAAGGTCCGCACGATCGGCACGAACCGGCCGAGCACCAGCGCCTTCGCGCCGTGCTTGTCGAAGAACTCGTGGGTCTTGGTGAAGTGCTCGGGCTTGATGAACCGGCCGCGGTGCTCGTAGATCCGCGGCCCGATGAACCGGCCGATCTCGTATCCGGTGACGTTGCCGAGGAACGCCGCGGCCGAGAGCAGCACGCAGGCGACGACGATGTTGACCTCGATGCCGGCCTCGCCGGCGCCGGCGCGGTGGATGAAAAGGCCCACGCTGAACAGCAGCGAGTCGCCCGGCAGGATCGGGAACAGCAGCCCGCACTCGACGAACACGATCAGGAGCGACACCCAGAACATCGCCCCGCCGAAGTGCTCGAGGAGCCACTCGGGGTCCATCCAGTCGAGCCCGAGCAGCAGGGGGTGCAGGACGTCGATCATCACGCGAGCACCCTAGCCGCGGCTCCTGAGGGGACCATGATCGTCGGCTAGCCTCCCCCTCGTGGACGACCAGCGCGCGCCGTACGACCCGATGCCGCACGGGCCTGCCGAGGTCGGTGTCGGCCCGTGGGTCGGGGCCTGGCCGGAGGGCGCGGAGTACGACGCGGAGCTGCTCGAGCAGGGCGACCGCCGCAACGTGGTGGACCGGTACCGCTACTGGTCGATGGAGGCGATCGTCGCCGACCTGGACACCCGGCGGCACGACTTCCACGTCGCGATCGAGAACTGGCAGCACGACTTCAACATCGGCACGATCGTGCGCACCGCCAATGCGTTCCTCGCCGCGGAGGTGCACATCGTCGGGCGCAAGCGGTGGAACCGTCGCGGGGCGATGGTCACCGACCGCTACCAGCACGTGCGGCACCACGAGAGCCCCGCCGAGCTGGCGGCGTACCTGCACGAGCACGGCGTGCGGTTGCTCGGCATCGACAACCTCCCCGGCTCCGCGCACCTGGAGACGATGGAGATGCCACGCCGGGTCTGCTTCCTGTTCGGCCAGGAGGGCCCGGGGCTCTCCGAGGACGCCCGCTCGGTCTGCGACGGGACGTTCTCGATCGCGCAGTTCGGGTCGACCCGCTCGATCAACGCCAGCGCGGCCGCCGCGATCGCGATGCACACCTGGGTGACGACGTACGCCGACCTGTCCGGCGACGACGCCTGGCGCGGCTGAGCCCGGCTAGCCGGACTCTCCGGGCACCCAGCGCTGCGACACGGCCGACGAACGCGGTGTACGCCGTCTCCCGATCGCCGCGCATGTGGTCCCCTCCCGAGCCGGTACAGCCTGTCAGGGTGGGAGACGGAGTGCCTGACGAATCGGTTGTCCGGGAGGGCCCAGGGCTGTCGGATTGGTGACTGGACGCCCGGGCGGGTTGCCCCGCGCTGAGGCTAGGCTGAGACGCGTCGTCCGAAGTGAACCCGAGGAGCCCCCGATGCCCATCGCCACCCCCGAGGTCTACGCCGAGATGCTGGACCGGGCCAAGTCGCGCGGATTCGCCTACCCGGCGATCAACGTCTCGTCGTCCCAGACCCTGAACGCCGCCCTCAAGGGCTTCGCCGACGCCGGGTCCGACGGCATCGTGCAGGTCTCCACCGGTGGTGCGGAGTACCTCTCCGGTCCGTCGGTCAAGAACATGGTGAGCGGCTCGGTCGCGTTCGCGGCGTACGCCGCCGAGGTGGCCAAGAACTACCCGGTCAACATCGCGCTGCACACCGACCACTGTCCGAAGGACAAGCTCGACAGCTTCGTGCGCCCGCTGATCGAGATCAGCCGGGAGCGCGTCGCTCGCGGTGAGGCGCCCCTGTTCCAGTCGCACATGTGGGACGGCTCGGCCGTGCCGCTGGAGGAGAACCTCCAGATCGCCGAGGAGCTGCTCGCGGCCTGCGCCGCGGCGAAGATCATCCTCGAGATCGAGGTCGGCGTGGTCGGTGGCGAGGAGGACGGTGTCGTCGGCGCGATCGACGACAAGCTCTACACCACCCCCGAGGACGCGCTGGCCACGGTCGCAGCGCTGGGCACCGGCGAGAAGGGTCGCTACATGACGGCGCTGACCTTCGGCAACGTGCACGGCGTCTACAAGCCCGGCAACGTCAAGCTGCGCCCGGAGATCCTCAAGTTCGCCCAGGAGGCGGTCGTCGAGAAGCTCGGCCTCGAAGCCGGCGCGCGGCCGTTCGACCTGGTCTTTCACGGCGGCTCAGGTTCCTCCGCGGAGGACATCGGTGCGGCCGTCGACTTCGGTGTGGTGAAGATGAACATCGACACCGACACCCAGTACGCCTTCACCCGGCCCGTTGCCGCGCACATGTTCACCAACTACGACGGCGTCCTCAAGGTGGACGGTGAGGTCGGCAACAAGAAGGCCTACGACCCGCGCGCCTGGGGCAAGGCGGGAGAGGCCGGCATGGCCGCCCGTGTCGTCGAGGCCTGCGAGCACCTGCGCTCCGCGGGCACCTCGATCTCCGCCTGACCCACGCCGTACGTCGCTGCCGCCCGCTGTAACGCGGTGTCCACGACGCTGAGTGCCCCTCAGGAGGCTCACTCAGCGGCATGGACACCGCGTTACAGTCGCGGCGCTGCGAATGACCCGGTTTGCGTGCACAGGTGAGGGGATTCGCGGAGTCATCCACAGGGAGGACGCGAACACCGACGAGCCCGAGGCCTGGTTGCAGAGCCTGTCGTCATGCGACCGGCCCTGGCCGCCCGAGCGGCCCACCACCACGGACTCTTCACCCGACGCGACGCCCTGGAGGCGGGCTACACCGAGCGCGAGCTGCGCCGCCTGCTGCGCCCGTCGGGTGAGTGGGTCGCGGTCCGCCGAGGCGTGTACGCCGAGCGGCAGCACTGGGAGGGCCTGGTCGGGTACGACGCCCAGCCGGCGCTCGTCGACCGGGCCGTCCAGCTGACGGCCCAGGTGCCCCACGTCCTCAGCCATGACTCGGCCGCCCGTGCCCTCGGACTTCCGCTGGTCTCCACGGGGCCTCCGCTCGTGCACATCACGCGGCCCGGCGTCGGTGGGTCGCGGACGGAGCACGGGGTGAAGCACCACCTCTCGCGGGTGGCCCCGGACATCGTCACGGTCGACGGCCTGCGGGTCACCTCCCTGGCGCGGACGGCGCTGGACCTGGGGCGGGAGCACGGGTTCGTTCCCGGGGTCGCCGCCGTGGACCATGCACTCCGCGCCGGGGTGGGTCGCGAGGAGCTGGAGGCGTTGCTCGAGGGGATGCGCTGCTGGCCGGGGATCACCGGTGCGCGGGCAGCCGTGGAGTGTGGCGATGGGGGAGCCGAGTCACCTGGGGAGTCCATGGCCCGGCTCCTCGTGTCGGAACTCGGGATCGGGACGCCCGAGACGCAGTTCCCCTTGCAGCTCCCTCATGGAGTGGCCTGGTGTGACCTTCGCGTGGGCTGCCACGTCTTCGAGTTCGACGGGCGCATCAAGTACCGCCGTGCCGAGGACGGTGGCGTGTCGGACCGCCCTGCGGACGAGGTCGTGTGGGACGAGCGGCAGCGCGAGCGACTCATCTGCGCCGCAGGTCTGGGCGTGTCCCGGCTCCTCTGGGAGGACCTCTGGGGAGCAGCACGGATGCGCGCGAAGGCCCGGCTTCGCGACGAGTACGCCGTCACGGTAGCGAGGTTCGGCCAGGTGCTTCCCGACCATCTCGAGCGCTTTGCCCAGCGGATGCGTGGCCGCCGCCGCGCGGGATCCCCCCGTCCCATGTAACGCGGTGTCCACGACGCTGAGTGACCCTCATGACGGGCACTCAGCGACATGAACACCGCGTTACAGCGGGCTCGAGGCGGCGGCCTCGGAGGCGGCCTCGGTGGCCGGCGCCGGTGTCGCGAGGTGCCGCGGCAGCGCGAAGAACATCACCGACACCAGGCCGAGCACGAGGACCGCCGCGGGCAGCAGCATCGACTGCGCCATGGCGTCGCTGAACGGCGCGTGGAACGGCGCCGGGAGCGGCCCGCTGGTGACCTCGCCGGAGCCGCTGCCGACCATGCCCTGGGCGGCCAGCCGGCTGTCCATGAGCACCGCGATGGCGGCCGAGCCGAGCACGGCGCCGACCTGACGCGTCGCGTTGTAGACGCCGGCGCCGGCGCCGGCCATGCGCAGCGGGAGGTTGCGGGTGGCGGTGGCGGCCAGCGGCGCCCAGACGCCCGCCATGCCGAAGCCGAGGAGGGCCATCGGCAGCAGGATCTCCCAGGTTGCGGAGTCGGGCGTCATGACCCGCGACAGCCACAGGATCGCCGCCGCCGTGAAGCCGAAGCCGAAGCCGGTCAGCACGCGCGGGTGGACGCGATCGGTGAACCGGCCGACGATGGGTGCCATCACGATCGACACCGCCGCCATCGGCACCAGCAGCAGCGCTGCCTCGGTCGGCGACAGACCGCGCACCAGCTGGGCGTAGAGCATCAGCGGGAAGCCCATCGACGTCGCCGTGAACGACATCGTGGAGATCGCGAAGTTGGAGATCGAGAAGTTGCGGTCGGCGAAGAGACTCAGCGGCACGAGGGGTTCGTTGCGGTTGACCGCCTGCCACCACACGAAGAGTCCGAGGAAGACGAACCCGAGGATGATGAGCCCCCACACGCTGACGATGCCGGTGATCTGCCCCCAGTCGTACTGGTGGCCCTCCTGGATGCCGAACACGAGCGCGAACATCCCGAGGCCGCTCAGCGCCACGCCGAGCCAGTCGAACCGGTGGGAGTGCGTCTCGAGCGTGGGCACCAGACGCCAGGCGAGGACGAAGCCGAGGACGCCGACCGGGACGTTGATGAAGAAGATCCACTCCCAGCCGAGGGTGTCGACGAGCACGCCGCCGAGGATCGGCCCGATCAGGGTGGCCACGCCCGCCGTGGCGCCCCACAGGGCCATCGCCTGTCCCCGCCGGTCGGCGGGGAAGATCCGGGTGATGACCGCCATCGTCTGCGGCGTCATCAGCGCGGCGCCCAGACCCTGCACGACCCGGGCCAGGATGAGGACCTCGACCGAGTTGGTCAGGCCGCACCACAGCGACGCCAGCGTGAACACCACCAGACCGATGAGGTAGATCCGCCTCGGCCCGAACCGGTCGCCGAGCCTTCCGGTGATGAGGACGGGGACGGCGTACGCGAGGAGGTAGGCGCTGGTCACCCAGACCACCGAGTTCACGTCGGCGTCGAGGTCGGAGATGATCGCCGGGGTCGCGACCGTGACGATCGTGGTGTCGACCAGGATCATGAAGAAGCCGAGGCACAGTGCGAAGAGCGCCGGCCACGGGCGCACCTCCGGAGCCGTCGGAGCAGGAGACTGCGGCGTGGAGTCGACCATGACCCCAGTCAACACCCGATCACCCCCGACGATCCCGGTGGTGGCAGGGTGGTGGCATGAGCCACGTCGACCTGATGGCGGGACCCCCGCCCACGCACCTTCCCGAGGACCCCGCCGCCACCGAGCTGGACGGCGGCGCCGCCCCGATCGACGTCGTACGCCGCCATCCGGAGTCGCCGTTCGCCTGGGCCGCGCTGGCCGAGTCCGCCGCCGAGCAGGACGCCGACGACGTGACGGTCTACGCGTACGCCCGCGTGGGCTACCACCGCAGCCTCGACATGCTGCGCCGCAACGGCTGGAAGGGCCACGGGCCGGTGCCGTGGGAGCACGAGCCCAACCGCGGCTTCCTGCGCGCGCTGGCGATGCTGGCCAAGTCCGCCCGCGCCATCGGCGAGACCGCCGAGTGGGAGCGGTGCTCGGAGTTCCTCCGCGACTCCAGCCCGACGGCGTACGACGCGCTGCTCGGCTGACCGCCGGCGGGCCACCCGGCTGGCCGTCCCGGCACGATGACGGCCGCACCGGCCGCCCTCGATACCCTGTGCCGGTGACCGACACCCCCATCGAGACCCCCGCCGAGAACCCCGCCCACGACCTCAACGACCAGATGAAGGTCCGCCACGCCAAGCGTGAGCGGCTGCTGGCGGAGGGCAAGCAGGCGTACCCGGTGGGCGTCGCCCGCACGCACTCCCTCGAGGAGGTCCGCGAGCAGTGGGGGCACCTCGAGACCGGTGAGGAGACCCAGGACGTCGTCGGCGTCGCCGGTCGGGTGATGTTCGTCCGCAACACGGGCAAGCTCTGCTTCGCCACCCTCCAGGAGGGAGCCGGCGTACGCCTCCAGGTGATGCTCAGCCTGGCCGAGATCGGCGAGGAGGCCCTGGCCGAGTGGAAGCACACCGTCGACCTGGGCGACCACGTGTTCGTCGAGGGCCGGGTGATCTCGTCGCGCCGCGGCGAGCTGTCCGTGATGGCCACTCGGTGGGAGATGGCCTCCAAGGCGCTGCGCCCGCTCCCGGTGCTGCACCACGACCTGTCCGAGGAGGCGCGGGTCCGGCAGCGGTACGCCGACCTGATCGTCCGACAGGAGGCGCGCGACATGGTCCGCACCCGCTCGGCGATCCAGCGGGCGGTGCGCACGACCCTGCAGGACGAGGGCTACCTCGAGATCGAGACCCCGGTCCTCCAGCTCATCCACGGTGGCGCGAAGGCGCGACCGTTCCGCACGCACATCAACGCCTTCGACCAGGAGATGACGCTGCGCATCGCCCTGGAGCTGAACCTCAAGAAGGCCGTCGTCGGCGGCGTCGACAAGGTCTTCGAGATCGGCCGCATCTTCCGCAACGAGGGCGTCGACTCCACGCACAGCCCCGAGTTCACGATGCTCGAGGTCTACCAGGCCTACGGCGACCAGTTCACGATGGCCGACCTGATGCGCCGGATGGTGCTCGCGGCCGCCGACGCGGCCGGCTCGCGGCAGATCGAGACCGAGGCCGGCACCATCGACCTCGACGGCGAGTGGACCTGGCTGCCGGTGTACGACGCGGTCAGCGCGGCGACGGGCCAGACGATCACCCCCGACACCGACGCCGAGACGCTGCGCGGCATCCTGACCAGGCACGACCTCGAGTTCGACCCCGCCTGGGAGGCCTCGCACCTGGTCATGGAGCTGCTCGGCGAGCTGGTCGAGCCCGGACTGCTGCAGCCGACCTTCCTGTGCGACTACCCGCCCTCCGCCCAGCCGCTGGCCCGCCCGCACCGCTCCGACCCGCGCCTCATCGAGGCCTGGGACCTGATCATCGGCGGCGTCGAGCGGGGCACCGCGTTCAGCGAGCTGATCGACCCCGTCGTCCAGCGTGAGGTGCTCACCGAGCAGTCCCGGCTGGCCGCCGCCGGCGACGTCGAGGCCATGCAGCTCGACGAGGACTTCCTCCGGGCGCTGGAGTACGGCGCGCCGCCGATGGGTGGTCTTGGGCTCGGCATGGACCGGCTGATCATGCTGTTCACCGGCGCCGGCATCCGCGAGACGATCCTGTTCCCGCACCTCAAGCCCGAGGTCAGCCGCTAGGTGAAGCCACGCTGAGCGCCGGGACGATGTCTCGTCTCCGGCGCCCAGGGTCGCGCCCGCTTCCGGTCGCCACTGGGCGTTGGAAGCCAATCCCCCGAATCACATCCCCCGCGGTGGGACTCGGACTTCATGGCGCGGTGAAGTGAGTTTGTCACCGACATCCAGACCATATCCGGCCTTTACAGGACATTGGCACTAACATGCCAGTTATGGCGCAGACGCTGGCCGGTGCCCTGTCGATCCTGGGGTTCTCCGCCGAGGAGGAGCAAACGTACCGACAGGTGCTGCCGCGGTCCGGGCAGACGCTGGCCGCGGTCGCCCACGGGCTCGAACGCGACCCCGACGAGCTGACCGCCGCGCTCCAGGTGTTCGTGGACGCCGGCATGGTCGCGATCGACCGGGAGCACGTCGTGGTGGCCTCCCCGGGGGAGGCGGTGTCGAACCTGCTGATGGCCCAGACCCAGACCCTGCGCCGGACCGCCGACCGGATCGAGGAGCTGCGCGGTGCGATCCCGACCTTTCCGTCGTTCAAGGCCGACCCCGAGGCCCAGGGCGAACCGCTCGGCGGTGAGCTGCGGACCGGGGTCGACGTACCCGTGCTGCTCGAGTCCTGGATCCGGCAGTCGACCGGCGACCTGCTCTGGCTCCGCCCGGACCAGTGGCGGCTGTCGGCGGGGACCGCCATGGACGTGGCGGTCACCGAGCACCTGCGACGTGGCCGGCGCTCACGCGCGATCTATCCTGCCCGGGCCTTGGAGGAGGCCCCCCAGGTGATCTTCCAGCGGGCGTCCGCCGGCGAGGAGGTCCGGATCATCGCCGAGGTGCCGAGCCGGCTGGCGATCATCGGCGAGGCCGGTGCCCTGATGCCCGCCGAGTGGGGCTCCTCCGACGACCGCCGGCTGGCCATCCGGGAGCCCGGGCTGCTGACCGCGCTCACCGTGCTCTTCGAGGAGTTCTGGGACCGCGCGCTCGTGGTGCCCGGCGCCGGGATGGCGCCCGACCCGGTCAGCATCTCGGCCGGGATGGCGCGGACCATGCTGCTGCGCCAGCTCAGCCGGGGCGCCAAGGACGAGCAGATCGCCCGTTCGCTCGGGGTCAGCCTGCGAACCGTGCGCCGCCGGATGTCGGAGCTGTTCGAGGAGCTCGGCGTGGAGAGCCGGTTCCAGGCCGGCGTCGAGGCGGTCCGCCGCGGCTGGATCTAGGAGCCCGCGGGGGGCAGCACCAGCGAGTACGCCGCGGGCTCGAGGCGCCACATGCGACGCCGCTCGGGGCCGCTGATCTCCCCGTCGGCGCTGCACCAGAACTCCTCGCCGGTGATCGTGACGGTGGTGCCCCGCAGGTAGAGCACGTCATCGCGCTCGTGGTGGTCGCCACGGCGCAGCCGGTTCACGAACGCGAACTTCGCCACCGGGCCGACGGAGCGGGAGATCATCACGTCGATCCGGCCGTCCTCGGCGTCGGCCTCGGGGGTCAGCTCGGTGCCGCCACCGACCTGGGCGCCGTTGCCGAGCGCCACCATCAGCACCGGGGTGTCGAGGTCGTTGACGATCTTGTCGTCGACCTTGACCCGCAGCCGGAGCTCCGGCGGGTGGAAGGCGGCCAGCAGCGCGCCGATCGGGTAGCCGAGCTTGCCCAGGTTCACCTTGCCGTAGCCGATCGAGCCGAGCCGGTGCTTCCAGCGGTGTCCCCTCCGGCTGGCCTGGGCGCCGGCGCCCACGTGCACGTTGTTGACGACGATCTCGCCGAGCTCGTCGATGAGGATGTCGACGGGGCGTGGCTCGCCGCTCAGGATCAGCTGCGCGGCTTCGGTGATGTCGAGCGGGATGTCGTTGCCGCGGGCGAAGTCGTTGCCGGTGCCCAGCGGCAGCAGGCCGATGACCCGGCCCTCGAGCTCGTGGCGGCGGTAGAGCGCCGAGACCACCGCGTGCATGCTGCCGTCGCCGCCGGCGACGACGATGCGCCGGGAGCCGGCTCGATGGAGGACGCTGTCCAGCTCGCCCGGGCTGGAGGTGGCGGCCACCTCGACGGAGGCGCCGGCGCGCAGCACGGACAGGGCCGCCTCGAGGTTCTCCTCGTCGTGCGTCCCGGCGTCGCGGTTGGTGATGACGAGGAGTGGGTCCACGGGCGAACCTTAACCTGTGGTTTTGGTAGCGTAGGGACGCAAGAGCCCCGACAACGCCTGAGCTGTTGCCCGGGGCTGTTCCTTTTCACAGGAGAGGTGTGGCATGCCCGCAATCGTGATCCTCGGAGCCCAGTGGGGTGACGAGGGCAAGGGCAAGGCGACCGACCTGCTCGCCACCCAGAACGAACGGGGTGGCGCGCACATCGACTACTGCGTCCGCACCTCGGGTGGCCACAACGCCGGCCACACCATCGTCGTCAACGGCGAGAAGTTCGCGACCCACCTGTTGCCCAGCGGCATCCTGACCCCGGGGTGCACCTCGGTGATCGCCAACGGCGTCGTGGTCGCGCCCGATGCGCTCTTCCGTGAGGTCGACGCGCTCGAGGCCCGCGGTGTCGACACCTCGACCCTGATCGTCAGCGCCAACGCCCACGTGATCGCCAGCTACCACACGGCCCTGGACAAGGTGACCGAGCGGTTCCTCGGCAAGAACAAGATCGGCACCACCGGCCGCGGCATCGGGCCGTCGTACGCCGACAAGATCAACCGCACCGGCATCCGGATCGCCGACCTGTTCGACGAGGGCATCCTCACCAAGAAGGTCGAGTCCGCGCTGGACCTCAAGAACCACGTGCTGGCCAAGGTCTACAACCGCCGCGCGATCGAGGCCGAGGCCGTCGTCGAGGAGCTCCTGTCGTACGTCGAGCGGTTGCGGCCGATGGTCCGTGACACCTCGCTGCTGCTCAACCGGGCGCTGGACGAGGGCAAGACCGTCCTGTTCGAGGGCGCCCAGGCCACCATGCTGGACGTCGACCACGGCACCTACCCGTTCGTCACCAGCAGCAACCCGGTGGCCGGCGGGGTCTGCGTCGGCGCCGGTGTCGGCCCGACCCGCATCGACCGGGTGATCGGCGTCATCAAGGCCTACACGACCCGCGTCGGCTCCGGCCCGTTCCCGACCGAGCTCTTCGACGAGGACGGCGAGAAGCTCTGGAGGATCGGCGGGGAGGTCGGCGTCTCGACCGGCCGCGACCGCCGCTGTGGCTGGTACGACTCGGTGATCGCCCGTTACGCCACCCGCGTCAACGGCCTCACCGAGCTGTTCCTGACCAAGCTCGACGTGCTGTCGAGCTGGGAGCGGGTGCCGGTCTGCGTGGCCTACGAGGTCGACGGCGAGCGTCACGACGAGATGCCGATGACCCAGAGCGAGTTCCACCACGCGACACCGGTGTACGAGTACCTCGACGGCTGGGGCGAGGACATCTCCGGCTGCCGCTCCTTCGAGGAGCTGCCGAAGAACGCACAGCGCTACGTGCACGCCCTCGAGGACCTGAGCGGCGCGAAGTTCTGGGGCGTCGGCGTCGGCCCCGGCCGCGAGCAGACGATCGTGGTCAACGACTGAGCGTCGGTCAGTCCTCCGGGTAGTAGCCCACCAGGCTGCCGCTGTCGCAGCTGACCGAGCAGGCCCAGGACCCGATCTCCCGCAGCGCGAAGGTGCCCCCGTCGGCGAAGGCGGCCCGGATCGTGAGCGCGTCCGTGCCGCCGGGCACGAACCAGGCGAGGTCGTCGGCTCCGTCACCGTCGAGGTCGCTGACCGCGATGTCGCTGAGGCCGACCGCCTCGGCGTGGTCGACGGTGCCCCACGGTGCACCGTCGACGGCGAACCCGGAGTCGGAGTACCGGACCAGGTTGATCGCGTCCGCGTCGCCGTCGGCGACGAAGGCGAGCTCGTCGGTGCCGTCTCCGTCGAAGTCGCCGGGGGCCAGCCGCCACGGTGCGTCCGACAGGCCCGCCCTGCTCAGGGCGGGCTCCTGGGCGTCGAACGAGAGGTTCCCCGCCTTCAGGAAGGTCAGCTCCCACAGGTCGTCGTCGCGGTGGGGATCCGAGAAGCTGCCCTGTCGCACCACTGCGAGGTCGTCGGCGGTGTCGCCGTCGAAGTCGCCCGGCACCAGCCGGACGTCGTTGCGTCCCCAGCCGTCCTGCGTGAACCAGAGGGACAGGTCGGTGTCGAGCCCGTCCTTGGTGCTGACCGCGACGTAGGTCCGGAACTCGCCGGCGTCGGGCGCCTTGCCGCGCATCTGGGAGATCGTGTTCGAGGGGTTCGCGTACAGCGCCACGTCGGTGATGTCGTCGCTGTCGAAGTCGCCGGCGACGGCGATCGGCTGGGCGTCGTGGGGCTGCTTCCACTGCCAGTCGCCGTCCAGGGTCTGGCCGGTGGCGTAGGTGATCGTCCAGTTGAGCCGCGGCAGCTCCTCGTCGTCCAGGACGAGCACGTCGTCCAGCCCGTCGCCGTCGAAGTCCCCGTGCAGCCGTTGGCCGCTGGGTCCCTCCTGCTCGGCGGCGGGGTCGACCGACGAGCCGTCGGAGGCGAAGGTCAGGTCCTGGTAGCCGTCCGGCAGGTAGTAGCCGCGCAGGTCGCCGTGGCCGTCGCCGTCGGTGTCGCCGGTGATGCCGCGGACCAGCTGCGCCGGGCCGGAGTCGTCGTCCCGCAGCACCAGCCAGGCGGTGAGGCCGAGGCCGGCCACGAGGAGCAGCGCCAGCGCCGCCACCAGCGGGGTGCGGCGGCGTCGCGGCCCGGCCGACCGGGCCCGGGTGACGGCTCCCGGGTCCGTCTCGCCCGGCGTCCAGCTGCGTCGCCACGGCGGCGGCGCCTGCACGGTGGCCCGGCCCCCGGCGCGGTCGGCCAGGGCGGCGAACGCCGCGCGCTGGTCGTCGGCGGAGGCGAACCGCTGGGCGGGGTCCTTGGCCATCGACCGGTTCAGCACCTCGTTGAGGTCCCGCACGAAGGCGTCGTCACCGGGGAGCTGGGGGACCGGCGCCGACACGTGGGCCATCGCGACCTCGACGTCGGAGCCGGCGTACGGCGCCCGACCGGTGAGGCAGGCCCACAGCAGGCAGCCGGTCGCGTAGACGTCGCTGGCCGCGGTCGCCACGTCGCCGTTCGCGCGCTCGGGGGCCAGGTAGGCCCAGCTGCCCGCGATCGCGCCGGCGGTGGTCAGGCCCTCGGACTCCGTCTGGGCGATCCCGAAGTCGCACAGGTAGGCGTGCAGCTCGGCGGCGTCGGGGTCGCGGAGCAGCACGTTGCTCGGCTTCACGTCGCGATGGATCACCCCGACCCGGTGCGCGTCCGCGAGCGCCTCGGCGATCTGCGCGCAGACGCGCAGCGCCAGCTGCGGCGGCAGGGCGCCGCGGCCGCCGATCAGCGCGCCGAGGTCGCCGCCTCCGACGTACTGGGTCGCGATGTACGGCGTCCCGTCCTGGTCGCCGTGGTCGAAGATCGCCACGATGTGCGGCGAGTCCAGCCGGGCCAGCACCGCGGCCTCGCGCTGGAAGCGGGCCACGAACGACGGGTCGCCGGCGAGCTGACCCGACACCAGCTTGAGGGCGACCCGCCGGTCGAGCCGCGTGTCGGTGGCGGCGTACACGACGCCCATCCCACCCATGCCGATGCGCTCGTCGATGCGGTACGGGCCGAACAGGCTGCCGGTGGTGGGGACCTGGGTCATGGGACCTTCCTGCCCGTCCCGGACCCCTTCTAACCGTGCGGGCCGTCCCGCCTGAGCACGCGGTCGGGCCCGAGGCCCCCCGGGCCACTAGGATCAACTCACGTGAAGACCCTTGTCATCGGCCCCGGCGGCCGCGAGCACGCGCTGGCCGCGGCACTACACCGGGATCCCTCGGTGACCGAGGTGCACGCCGCCCCCGGCAACCCCGGCATGGAAGCAGTCGCCACGCTCCATGACGTCGACCCGATGTCGGGCGACGACGTGGCCGCCCTGGCCACCAAGCTCGACGTCGACCTGGTCGTCGTCGGGCCCGAGGCGCCGCTCGTCGCGGGCGTCGCCGACGCGGTCCGCGCGGCCGGGATCGCCTGCTTCGGGCCGAGCCGCGAGGCCGCGGTGCTCGAGGGGTCCAAGGCGTTCGCCAAGGACGTGATGGCCGCCGCCGGCGTGCCGACGGCCGCGGCCCGGGTCTGCACCACCCCCGACGAGGTCGCGGCCGCGCTGGACGCGTTCGGTGCGCCGTACGTCGTCAAGGACGACGGGCTCGCCGCCGGCAAGGGCGTCGTGGTCACCGACGATCGTCAGGCCGCCCTCGACCACGCCGCCGGCTGCGAGCACGTGGTCGTCGAGGAGTTCCTCGACGGACCCGAGGTCTCGCTGTTCGCCATCACGGACGGCACCACCGTCTACCCGCTCCTGCCCGCTCAGGACTTCAAGCGGATCTTCGACGGCGACGCCGGCCCGAACACCGGCGGCATGGGTGCCTACACGCCCCTGCCGTGGGCGCCGGCCGACCTGGTCGAGGAGGTGCAGCGCACCGTGCTGCAGCCCACCGTCGACGAGCTGGCCCGCCGCGGCACCCCGTTCAGCGGGCTGCTGTACGCCGGGCTGGCGCTGACCGCGCGCGGCACCCGGGTGGTGGAGTTCAACGCCCGGTTCGGCGACCCCGAGACGCAACCGCTGCTGATGCTGCTCGACTCCCCGCTGGGTGAGCTGCTCTACGCCGCCGCCACCGGCACCCTCGCCGATGTGGCGCCGCCGCGCTGGAAGACCGGCGGCGCGGTCGCGGTGGTGATGGCCTCGGCCGGCTACCCCGAGAGCTCGTCGAAGGGCGACGTCATCGTCGGCACCGAGACCCTCGACCGCGAGGCCGACGTCGACGTCATCCACGCCGGCACCGCCCGCAACGCCGAGGGCCGGCTGGTCACGGCCGGGGGCCGGGTGCTCGCGGTCACCGCGGTGGGCAGCTCCGTGGCCGATGCCCGCGCCAAGGCCTATGAGGGCGTGAGCTCGATCAGCTTCCCCGGTGCCCAGCACCGGACCGACATCGCGGCGACCGCCGCGTCCGAGGAGATCAGCCGATGACCGTCCCCAACGTCCTCGCCACCCGGTACGCCGGGGCCGACCTCGCCGCGATCTGGTCGCCCGAGCACAAGATCGTGCTCGAGCGCCGGCTCTGGATCGCGGTCCTGCGCGCCCAGCGGGACCTCGGGATCGACGTACCCGACGGCGTCGTCGAGGCCTACGAGGCCGTCGTCGAGAAGGTCGACCTCGACTCGATCGCGGCGCGCGAGCGGGTCACCCGTCACGACGTGAAGGCCCGCATCGAGGAGTTCTGCGCGCTGGCCGGGCACGAGCACATCCACAAGGGGATGACCTCCCGGGACCTCACCGAGAACGTCGAGCAGCTCCAGGTGCGCCAGTCGCTCGAGCTGCTCCGCGACCGCAGCGTCGCCACGCTGGCCCGGCTCGCCCGGCTGGCCACCGAGCACGAGACCACCGTGATGGCCGGTCGCTCGCACAACGTGGCCGCCCAGGCGACCACCCTCGGCAAGCGGTTCGCGACCGTCGCCGACGAGATGCTGATCGCGCTGGAACGGGTCGAGGACCTGCTGGCCCGGTACCCGCTGCGTGGCATCAAGGGCCCGATGGGCACCGCGCAGGACATGCTCGACCTGCTCGACGGTTCCACCGCCTCGCTCGCCGATCTCGAGTCCCGGGTGGCCCGCCACCTCGGCTTCGAGCGGGTGCTGACCAGCGTCGGCCAGGTCTACCCGCGGTCCCTCGACTTCGACGTGCTCTCCGCGCTGGTCCAGCTCACCGCCGGGCCGTCCAACCTGGCCACCACGATCCGGCTGATGGCCGGCAACGAGCTGGTCACCGAGGGCTTCAAGGCCGGCCAGGTCGGCTCGTCCGCGATGCCGCACAAGATGAACACCCGTTCCGCCGAGCGGGTCAACGGCCTCGCCGTCGTCACCCGCGGGTACCTCTCGATGGTCGGCGAGCTGGCCGGTGACCAGTGGAACGAGGGCGACGTGTCCTGCTCGGTGGTGCGCCGGGTGGCGCTCCCCGACGCCTTCTTCGCCGTCGACGGCCTCTTCCAGACCTTCCTGACGGTCCTCGACGAGTTCGGCGCGTTCCCGGCGGTGATCCAGCGTGAGCTCGACCGCTACCTGCCGTTCCTGGCCACCACCAAGGTGCTGATGGCCGCCGTCCGCAACGGCGTCGGCCGCGAGACCGCGCACGAGGCGATCAAGGAGGCCGCGGTCGGCGTCGCGCTCGACATGCGCCAGGGCCAGGCCGAGAACGACGTGTTCGCCCGGCTCGCCGCCGACCAGCGCCTCGGCCTGACCGCCCAGCAGCTCGAGTCGCTGGTCGCCGACCCGATCACCTTCACCGGCGCCGCCGTCGACCAGGTCCAGGAGGTCGTACGCCGGGTGGCCGAGGTCGCCGACCGGTACCCGCAGGCCGCGGCGTACGCGCCGGGCGCGATTCTGTGAGGCTGCTGGTTTCACTAGGTACCTAGTGAAACCAGCGCTTACCACGCGAAGTATCGCGAGGTAAGCGTCAGTTTCGCGTGGTCAGCAGGTCGCGCACCGCCATCGCCATCGCCAGCCCGAGTACGGCGAACGAGGTGAGCAGCGCGGTCCGCAGCCCGGCGTCGGAGGAGGTCGCCTCGGCCACCACGTGGTAGACGGTCATGATCAGGGCGGCCCCGATCGCCGACCCGATGCGCTGGCCGGTCTGGATCGCCCCACCCGCGGCGCCGCCCATGCTCGGCGGTACCTCGGCCAGGCTCAGCGTGAAGTTGGGCGAGATCACGCCGCCGCCGCCGAGACCCGCCAGCAGCAGGGTCGGCACCATGAACCACGCGAGGGTGGCGGTGTCGCGGCCGGGGACCAGCAGCGCCGCCAGCAGGGTGCCGGTCATCATGATTCCGAGCGAGATGACGGTGATCCGCCGGTGGATCCGCGAGACCAGCCGCCCGGCCAGCGGTGCGGTCGCGGCGGCGCCCAGCGCGAACGGGGTGAGCAGCAGTCCGGCCTGGAGCGGTGTGTAGTCGAGCGCCTGCTGGAGGTACACCGAGAACACCAGGAAGATCCCGGCGAAGCCGGTGAAGTAGATCGCCCCGACCGCCAGGCCGCTGCCGTACCCCGGCACCTGCCGCAGCAGCGACACGTCCAGCAGCGGCTGTCGACCGCGAGCGACGAGCCGGGTCTCCCACCGCAGGAAGGCGACCAGCAGGGCCGGGGCCGCGAGCAGCACGAAGGTGACCGGTGACAGACCGGCCTCGACGCTGACCAGTGGGAACAGCAGCGCCAGCACCGCGCCGCCGAGCAGGACCGCGCCGAGCACGTCGAGCCGGGCCCGCACCTCGTCGGGACGGTGTTCGCGTGGTGGCACCAGCCGCAGGATCGCGACCATCGCGACCACACCGATCGGGATGTTGACCAGGAACAGCCAGCGCCAACCGTTCTCCTCGCCGGCCAGCGCGATGATCAGGCCGCCCAGGACCGGCCCGGTCGCGGACGAGATCCCGACCGTCAGCCCGAACATCCCGAAGGCCCGGCCGCGCTCCTCCCCGCGGAAGAGCTGCTGGACGAGGCCGGA
>JBEVFC010000222.1:0-19721 GCA_040512455.1 Nocardioides sp. | reverse complement strand
CACCCTTGTCCGTGGACATGACGCCGCTCGCCTTGCGCGTGGGCACGTTGAAGGAGAACGCCGTCGGCGGCCCGACGTAGGGGTCTCCCAGTCGGCTGAACAGGATGCGCAGCATCGCGTTGGCGTCCGTCGCGGTGCCGACGGTCGAGCGCGGGTTGGCGCCCATCCGCTCCTGGTCGACGATGATCGCCGTCGTCAGGCCCTCCAGACGGTCGACCTCCGGCCGGGCCAGGGTCGGCATGAACCCCTGCACGAAGGCGCTGTAGGTCTCGTTGATCATCCGCTGCGACTCAGCGGCGATGGTGCTGAACACCAGGGAGCTCTTGCCCGAGCCGGAGATGCCGGTGAACACCGTCAGCCGGCGCTTCGGGATCTCGACGCTGACGTCCTTGAGGTTGTTGACGCGTGCGCCCTGCACGCGGATCAGGTCGTGGCTGTCGGCAACGGCCTTGGTCATCGGCTCTCCATCTGTGTCTCCCACACGAAACCGTCGGGGTCGGTGTTCTCCACCGGCTTCAGCGTGATGGCCTCCACCTCGAGGGTGACGGACGCGATGCCGGCCATCTCAGCGCACCTCCTGGATGCGGACCATGTTGCCCGCTGGGTCACGTACGGCGCAGTCGCGCACGCCGTACGGCTGGTCGATCGGCTCCTGGACGATCTCGACCTCGCTGGCCTGCAGCTTCTCGAAGGTGCCGTCCAGGTCCTTGGTGGCCAGCAGGATGCTGCCGTAGGTGCCCTTGGCCATCATCTCCGCGATGGTGCGCCGCTCCTCGTCCGTGATGCCGGGGTCGACGGCCGGCGGGTGCAGCACGATGGACGTGCCGGGCTGGTCGGCGGGACCGACCGTGAGCCAGCGCATGCCTTCGTAGCCGACGTCGAGGCGGAGCTCGAAGCCGAGGGTGTCGCGGTAGAACGCGAGGGCGGCCTCCGGGTCGTCCTGCGGGAGGAAGCTCGAGTGAATGGTGATGTCCATGTCGCTCACCCTAGGTGGGGCTCGACGACCGGCGCTTCTCGATTCCTGACCGGTCTCGTGACCTTCTTCGTCTCGCACGAGGGCATCTCCGCCGTCGCCCGCGCCGTCCGGTCGCGGTAGACGCTGGGCGGGACGCCGGCGAGCTCAGTGAAGCGGGTGCTGAAGGTGCCCAGTGACTGGCAGCCCACCGCGAAACAGACCTCGGTCACGGTGAGGTCGCCGCGGCGCAGCAGCGCCATGGCGCGCTCGATGCGCCGGGTCATCAGGTAGGAGTACGGCGACTCGCCGTACGCATCCCGGAACTGGCGGCTGAGGTGGCCGGCCGACATGTGCACGCCGCGCGCGAGCGCCTCCACGTCCAGCGGCTGCGCGTACTCCCGGTCCATCCGGTCGCGGACCCGGCGCAACCGTGCGAGGTCGCGCAGGCGCTGCGCCTCGGCGGGTGTGCTGCTCACGTGCCCGATGGTGCCACGCCGCGACAGGGGTTCCTAGCGCCCCGGCTGCCGGGCGACGAGGACGGCCAGGTCGCGCTCGGCGTACAGCCGGTGCTCCCACTCCTCGTTGACGACCGCCCTCAGGCAGCGCGCGACCGGGAACGACTCCGACTCCGGGTAGCCCGGCTCGGTGACCGGCTCGGTCATCCCGCCGAGCTGCTCGTCGGTGAGGTCCGCCAGCACCCTGCGAACGGTGCCCATCCGGTCGGCCCGGAGGACCAGCACCTCGTCCAGCGACGGCTGCACGGTCCGGTCCCGGGGCACTCCCGGCGCGTCCGCCATGTCATCGTGCGGGAGGTCCAGCGGGTGCCACGGCGCCGGCTCACCGAGAACGGCCCGGTAGACCCACGCGTCGGTCGCGAACACCAGGTGCCGCAGCGTCTCGATGAAGGACCACTGCTCGTCGACCCGCTCGTGCAGCAGCGCCGGGCTCAAGGCCCGGGCGCGGTCCACGGTCTCCGCCCACAGCCGCTCGAGGATGTCCCACGCCTCGCGGAACCCGTCGGCGTCCCGGGGGCGCATCATGGGCCGGTCCGGATGGAGCCGGTTCAGCTCGGCCTCGATCAGCGGGCCCACATCGACCCCGTTGATGCGGAGGTTGTCGATCTCGCCGTTGATCTCGACGTCGACCAGCCCCACGCCGCTCAGGCGCGCGCCGCCGAACCAGACGTTCTGGAAGCGGCTGTCGCCCAGATGAACGTCGTCGAAACGGGTACCGCCCAGGTGGACGTCCTCGAAGCGGGATCCCTGCAGGTCCTGGTGGGTGAACTCGACCATGCCAGGCAGCATGCCACGGGCGGACCACCCGTTCGGGCGGGTGTCCCCCGATCGGTCAGTCCTCCTGACCCATGGGTATCAACCCTCGCCAATAACGGTGAATCCTGTCGGTGGTCGGGGTCAGCATGGGTATCAGCGCCGCAGATCGACGCTCCTGACAGACATCGAGACAGCTCAGCGAAGGGAGGCATGACCATGTGGGACACCGTCGAGACCACCACGACCCACCTGTCGCACGACATGCCCTGCCCCGGCTGCGGCCACGCCACCCACACGTACCTGTCGTGCTCCGACAGCTGTGCCTGCGTGCCGCCCCCGGTGCCCGGCACGCGGCCGCTCCAGTACTCCGCCGCCTGACCCGACCGGGTGGACTTTGATGGCCCATTAGGGCCATTACGGCGCGTGCGGCGTCACGTTCCGCCTCCAGGGGTGTCTCTGGTGTGTGACACCTGTTCGGTGTCCGCAACCGGTTCGAGACGGGCATCACCATGTGGGACACCGTCGACACGAGCGGGAGCCGCCTGTCGCACGACCTGCCGTGCGCAGACTGCGGCCACGCGCCGCACACCTACCTGGCGTGCTCGGACACCTGCGACTGCGTGCCGAGCACGGTCCGCCCCGGGCTGCTGGGCGTCTAGCTCCCCCAGCCGGGCCGCAACGGCACCCGGGCGTCGCCGTCCGGGCCGACCTTGACCGCCAGCACCTGGTGCAGCTGGATCTCGTTGCGCTCGAAGCCGACCCTCGACCCGGCCATGTAGAGGCCCCACACCCGTGCGGTCCCCTCGCCCACCTCGGCGACGCAGTCGTCCCAGTTGTCGACGAGGTTGCGGCACCAGTCCCGCAGCGTCAGCGCGTAGTGCTCGCGCAGGTTCTCCTCGTGGCGCACCTCCAGCCCGACGTCCTGGATCGCGGTGATGATGCGGCCCGACCCGGTGAGCTCGCCGTCCGGGAAGACGTAGCGGTCGATGAACGCCCCGACGTCGACCCTCCGGTTGGACGGCCGCGTGATGCAGTGGTTGAGCAGCCGGCCGCCGTCGCGGAGCCGGTCCTGGAGGAACCCGAAGTACGCCGGGTACTCCTTGCGGCCGATGTGCTCGGTCAGGCCGATCGAGCTGACCGCGTCGAAGCCGGTCTCGGTGACGTCGCGGTAGTCCAGGTGCCGCACCTCCGCGCCCTTCAGGCCCTCACGCTCGATCGCCGCCTCCGCCCAGCTGGCCTGCTCGCGCGACAGGGTCACCCCGAGCGCGGTGACGCCGTACTCCCGGACCGCGTGGCGGACCATTCCGCCCCAGCCACAGCCGACGTCCAGCAGCCGCATGCCGGGCTCGAGCCCGAGCTTGCGGGCGACCAGGTCGTACTTGTCGGCCTGGGCCTGCTCGAGGGTGGCGTCCGGGTCCGGGTAGAGCGCGCAGGTGTAGGTCATCGACGGCCCGAGCACCCGCTCGTAGAACGCGTTGGACACGTCGTAGTGGTGCTGGATCACCGCCGCGTCGCGGGTCTTGGAGTGCCGCAGCCCCTCGAGCGTGCGGCGCCACCGCGGCAGGTGCTCCTGGGGCGGGGGCGGCGGCGGCTTGAGGTGCTCGAGACCCAGCCCGCGCAGCAGCCGGAGCGCCTCGCCGGGCGACGCGTGCAGCTTGAGCTGGCCCATCAAGGCCCTGATCATGTCGTAGGGGTCGCCCGGGTGGACGCCCTCGACCACCAGGTCGCCGGCCACGTAGGCCCGGGCCATGCCGAGGTCGCCGGGCGCGGTGAGCAGGTAGGAGAGTCCGCGCGGGGTCGCCAGGTGCAGCCGGATCGCCGCGTCCTCCGGGCCCGCCGAGCTGCCGTCGTACGCCGTCAGCCGGAACGGGAGCCCGTCGGGCACCACCGAGGCGAGGGCCTGGCCCACGGTCACCCGCGTGACCGTCCTCTGTTCCCCGGTGCGGGGGTCCTGTGTCGTCGTCATTGTCGTGCCACCGCCTTCTCGTAGAGACCGGTCAGTCGTGCGTCCGGGTCGTACACGGCCCGGACCTGCGCGAGGCGCGGGCCGTCGTACAGACGGTCGAAGTCCTCGCGGGTGTAGTAGGCGTCGGAGTAGAGCGACTTGTGTCCGCCGTGGTCGGCGACCGCACGCTCGATCGCCCGGTTCACGTCGCCGTCCCGGGCGCCGGGCGCGACCGGCACCGCCCCCCAGAAGCCGATGTTGACGTAGTCGAGGCCGGGCGCGAGCGGGTAGAGCGGCCAGGTCCGCGCCGAGCCCGGGCCGGCCGGCTCACGCAGCCGCAGCGGGCACAGCCACACCGGGCGCATCCCGACGTGCGCGTCGAACCAGCGCAGGAAGTCGGCAACCCGGTCCACCGGGATCTCGACGTCCTGGACGACCCGCTCGACCTCCGGACGGCCCCGGAGCCGCTGCACCCGGGCATAGACCCCGAACCGGTGCTCGAGCCCGACCAGCCGGTGGTAGACGTCGCTGCGCCGCCAGCGGCGCGGCCACACCCGGCGTACGACGGGATGCTGGGCGCCGAAGGCCCGCGAGCACCAGAACCAGTCGGTGTCCCAGCGCCAGAGGTAGTCCAGGGTGGTGAGCACGTCGTCGGTCCGCTCCTGCACGGACCGGAAGAACACGTCCTGGCCGGTGTAGTCGGAGCCGGGGCCGGGGCGGTGCTCCCACTCCCCCAGCGTCAGGTACACCTCGTCGGGGCTGAACGCGACGCCGTCGAGGAAGTCGACGGGCCGACCGTCGTGGTGCCGGGCCGCCACGATCGCGGACACCGTGGCGTCGAGCGCGTCCAGCGGCACCCGGACGTGGCGCAGCCGCACCCGCGGTGCGACCGGCTCGAGCTCGATCCGGAGCCGGGTGGCGTAGCCGAGCGAGCCGTAGGAGTTGGGGAACGCGGTGAACAGGTCCTCGTGCGGCCCGTCCGGCGCGCAGGTGACCACGTCGCCGGAGCCGGTGAGGACGTCCATCTCCAGCACCGACTCGTGCGGCAGCCCGTTGCGGAACGACGACGACTCGATGCCCAGGCCGGTCACCGCGCCGCCCAGCGTGATGGTCCGCAGCTGGGGGACGACGAGCGGCATCAGCCCGTGCTCGAGCGTGGCCTCGACCAGGTGCTCGTAGGTGCACATGCCCTGGACGTCGGCGGTGCGGGCGACCGGGTCGACGGCGATGACCCCACCGAGCCCGGACACGTCGAGGCCGGGCTGCTCGGTCCCGGACCGGGGCCGGAAGAGGTTGGAGGTGCGCTTCGCCAGCCGCACCGGTGCCCCCGGCGGGATGCGCCGGTAGGACGCGGTCAGGCGAGCGACAGCGGCGCGATGATGAGGGACCCCGACGACCTGGGCCCTGGTGAGGGAGGCAGGTTGCACACCTCCACGGTATTCCTCATCCGGACAACGGCGCACCCGGGTATCCGCCCAGCGATCACTCGTCGTCGAGCAGGCCTTCCTTCTCGGCGCGGCGCACGATGCGGCGCACGTTGGCCAGCCGGCCGCAGTCCTCGTCGAGGTGGCGGTTGCGGGCGGTGGCGAACCGCTCCCCCAGCTCGGCGCGGGTCCGCTCGGCGACCTCGTCGCGGGCCGGGTTGAGGATGGTCAGCTCCTCCTCGGTCAGGTGGTGGTTGACCACCTTGGCCAGCTCCTCGAGGGCGTCGTCGAAGGCGTCGGTGGCGGTGCCCTTGAGCTCGAGCACGGCCAGTAGCGCCTCGTGGCCCTCGGCGTGCTCCTCCTGGCCGTGCTCCGCCTCGTGGTCGGTGATCGCGTCGCGGCGGCGCAGCACGGGGTAGACGTGCTCCTCCTCCGCGAGCGCGTGCGCGACGTGCAGCGCCGCGAACGCCTGGCGTACGGCGTCGCGGTCGCTGCTGCTGTCCCGCAGCTGCCGCAGCAGCGTCTCGAAGCGGCGATGGTCATCGAGGATCAGGTCGATGACGTCGCCGGAGAGGGGCCGGCCGAGGTCGATGGAGGTGCTTGAGGTGCTCATGGGGTCAGCCTGCCAGAGAGGTCGTGACGCACCGTCACGGCCGCAGGAGGACCTTGATCGCGCGTCGCTCGTCCATCATCGTGTAGCCCTCGGCCACCCGGTCGAGCGGCAGCGTCGCGTCGAAGACGAGGCCCGGGTTGATGGTGCCGCCGAGCACCAGGTCGAGCAGCAGCGGCAGGTAGGCGCGCACCGGCGCCATCCCGCCGGCCAGCCCGACGTTGCGCTGGAACATCCGACGCACCGGCAGCTCCACGCCGTGCGGCACCCCGACGAAGCCGACCGTCGCGCCTGGACGGGCGATGGCGAAGGCGGTCTTCATCGCCTGGTCGGTGCCGACGCACTCGAGGACGGCGTCCGCGCCGATCCCGTTGGTGAGCTCCTTGATCCGCTCGCCGCCCTCCTTGCCGCGCTCCGCGACGATGTCCGTGGCGCCGAACATCCGGGCGATCTCCTGGCGGGGCTCGTGCCGCGACATCGCGATCACCCGCTCGGCGCCCAGGTGGGCGGCGGCCAGCACGCCGCAGAGTCCGACGGCGCCGTCGCCGACGACGACCGCCGTACCGCCCCGCTTGACCCGCGCCGAGACGGCCGCGTGCCAGCCGGTGGCCATCACGTCGGAGAGGCTCAGCAGCGACGGGATCAGGTCCGCGTCCGGCATCCCGCCGGGCGCCTTGACGAGGCTGCCCTCGGCCTGGTGGACCTTGGTGTACTCCGCCTGGCCGCTCTCGGTGAAGCCCAGGTTGTCGCACACCGCGTGCATCCCGACCAGGCAGTGCGGGCAGGTGTTGTCGGCATGGCAGAACGGGACGATGACGAAGTCGCCGGGCGTGAACGAGGTGACGGCCTTGCCGACCTCCTCGACGACCCCGACCGCCTCGTGACCGATGGTGTCGCCGGCGGTGATGTCGTTCTCGCCGCGGTAGGGCCACAGGTCCGAGCCGCAGATGCAGCCCGCGACCACCTTGACGATCGCCTCGGTGTCGGCCTCGATCCGCGGGTCGGGAACCTCGGAGAGGCGGATGTCGCGGGGGGCGTGAATCGTGGTTGCTCGCATGACTCCCATCCTCGCAGCCCGTCGACGGCGGTCGACGGAACGGGGGCCCGGCTCCCGGACCGGGCGTGCCGATGTGGTCGTATCTCATATCTGAGATACCGTGCTGGCCATGAGCACCGACTACCTGGGCCGCATCGGCAACCTGATCCGCGACGCACGCAAGCACCGCGGCTACACGCAGCAGCAGCTCGCCGATCTGCTCAACACCAGCCAGTCCGCCGTCAACCGCATCGAACGTGGCCACCAGAACCTCTCCCTCGAGATGCTGGCCCGCATCGGCGCCGCTCTCGACTCCGAGATCGTCGCCCTCGGCGCCGGCCCGACGCACCTGCGGGTCACCGGGCCCACCACGCTGTCCGGCTCCATCGACGTCAAGACCTCCAAGAACGCCGGGGTCGCGCTGCTCTGCGCCGCCCTGCTCAACAAGGGCCGCACCACGCTGCGCCGCGTCGCGCGCATCGAGGAGGTCAACCGGCTCCTCGAGGTGCTGAACTCCCTCGGCGTCGAGACCACCTGGCTGAACTCCAACAACGACCTCGAGATCGTGCCCCCGGCCCAGTTCGACCTGGCCAACATCGACGAGCCGGCCGCCCGACGTACCCGCTCGATCATCATGTTCCTCGGCCCGCTGCTGCACCGCGAGGAGACCTTCGACCTGCCGTACGCCGGCGGCTGCAACCTGGGCACCCGCACCGTGGAGCCGCACATGTCGGCGCTGCGCCCGTTCGGCCTGGAGGTCAAGGCCACCGACGGGATGTACCACGCGACGGTGAACCGGGCGATCGTGCCGGTCCGGCCGATCGTGCTGACCGAGCGCGGCGACACCGTCACCGAGAACGCCCTGATGGCCGCCGCACTGCACCCGGGCACCACCATCATCCGCAACGCCTCGTCGAACTACATGGTCCAGGACCTGTGCTTCTACCTCCAGCGCCTCGGCGTCGAGGTCGAGGGCATCGGCACCACCACCCTGACCGTCACCGGCGTGACCGAGATCGACGTGGACGTCGACTACGCGCCGAGCGAGGACCCGATCGAGGCGATGTCGCTGCTGGCGGCCGCGATCGTGACGGACTCCGAGATCACCATCAAGCGGGTGCCGATCGAGTTCCTCGAGATCGAGCTGGCCACCCTCGAGGAGATGGGCTTCAACTACGAGCGCTCCGAGGAGTACGTCGCGGCTAACGGTCACACGCGCCTCGTCGACGTCACCACCAAGCACTCCCAGCTGCGAGCGCCGCTGGACAAGATCCACCCGATGCCGTTCCCGGGCCTCAACATCGACAACCTGCCGTTCTTCGCGGTCATCGCCGCGGTCGCCGAGGGCCAGACGCTGCTGCACGACTGGGTCTACGAGAACCGCGCGATCTACCTCACCGAGCTCACCAAGCTCGGCGGCTCCGTCAAGCTGCTCGACCCGCACCGGGTGCTGGTCGAGGGTCCGACGCACTGGTCGGGCACCGAGGTCGTCTGCCCGCCGGCGCTGCGTCCGGCCGTGGTCATCCTGCTCGCGATGATGGCGTCGAAGGGCACCTCGGTGCTGCGGTCGACGTACGTCATCCACCGTGGCTACGAGGACCTCGCCGAGCGCCTCAACGAGCTCGGCGCGAACATCGTCCCGTTCCGGGACATCTGAGGCAGGTCAGGAGAACAGCGTCGCGACCCAGGCGGGGGCGCGCGGGGGCGACGGCGGCGGTGCGTGCATGTCGGCGGTGATCCGCGGCAACGGCATCGTGTGGTGGCCCGTGTCGTTGTGCCAGGCGTTCTCGGCGTCGATCAGCTCGCCGAGCGCGGCCCGGCGGAGGAACACTCCGTGACCCTCCGGGCACTGGTCGACATGGGTGCGGCCGAGGGCCTGTTCCACCATCTCGGCACCACACTGGGGGCAGGCGAGGGCGTCCATGATCCGACCGTACTCCCCCGCGTGCGCCCCGTCTGAGTATCCGTGCGGATGCCACGCCGGGGGTCCTCCGGGACGATCAGCGCATGGCCGTGTTCAATGACCCCGTGACACGTCCGCGGACCGGGTTCGCCTACCTCGACGACCCCCGCGGGGTCCTCGCCTTCGCGCACCGCGGGGGCGCCTTCCACCCCGAGATCGAGGGTCTGGAGAACACCCTCTCCGCGTTCCGGCACGCGGTGGACCTCGGCTACCGGTATCTCGAGACCGACGTCCACGCCACGCGTGACGGGGTCCTGCTGGCGTTCCACGACAGCGTCCTGGACCGGGTCACCGACCGCGCCGGACAGGTGGCCCAGCTGAGCGCGGACGAGGTCCAGTCCGCCGTCATCGGCGGCCGGGAGGGGGTGCCGACGCTGGCCCAGCTCTTCGAGGAGTTCCCGGACGCGCGTTTCAACATCGACATCAAGGCGGTCGGCGCGATCCGGCTCCTGGCCGACTTCATCGGTGCCCGCGGTGCCGAGGACCGGGTGCTGGTCGGCTCGTTCGTGGGGCCGCACCTGCGGGCGTTCCGTGACCTCACCGGCGGCCGGGTGGCCACCGGCGCGCACCCGGCCGAGGTGGCGGCGTACGCCGTGGGGCCGTCCGCCCTCGTTGCGGACCGACTCACCCGGGGCCGCCCGGCCGCGCTGCAGGTCCCGCACCGGCGCCGCCGGGTGCCGATCACCACCCGGGCCCTCGTACGGCGGGCGCACGCGGCCGGCAAGCACGTGCACGTGTGGACCATCGACGACCCGGTCGAGATGCACGAGCTGCTCGATCTCGGAGTCGACGGACTGATGACCGACCGAACCGACATACTCAGGGACGTGCTCGTCGAGCGCGGGCAGTGGGAGGGATGACCATGGCGAAGAACACCGGTCCTGGGGGTGTCGCGGACCTGCGCGCCCTGTCGCGGGTGCCCGAGCAGAAGGCCTGGTACTGGTACGACTGGGCCAACTCCGCCTACGTCACCACGATCGCGACGGTGCTCTTCGCGCCGTACCTCATCACCGTGGCCGAGCAGGCCGCCTGCGGCTTCATCAGTGACCCCGACAAGAACCTGGACTGCACCCGGGACCTGACCGTCCTCGGCCTCTCGATCGCCCCGGGCGCGCTGCCGTCGTACATCATCACGTTCTCGACGATCCTGTCCGCGGTGCTGCTGCCGCTCCTGGGCGCCGTGGCCGACCGCACCGCGAACAAGAAGGGGCTGCTGGCCGGCTTCGCCTGGACGGGCGCGGCGTTCGCGGCGCTGCTGTTCTTCTGCACCGACGGCAACTGGCAGATCGGCGCGATCGCGGTGATCGGCGCCAACCTGTGCCTGGGCGCCTCCACGGTGTTCAACGACTCCATCCTGCCGCTGATCTCCACCGAGGACGAGCGCGACCGGGTCTCGTCCCGCGGCTGGGCGTGGGGCTACCTCGGCGGCGGCATCCTGCTGGCGATCAACCTCGCGGTGGTCACGATCCTGCCGTTCGGCCTCGACAAGGGTCTGGCGGTGCGGCTCTCGATGCTCTCCGCGGCCGTCTGGTGGGCGGCGTTCACGTTCATCCCCTACCGGCGGCTCAAGAACCACCCGCCCGAGCATGTGGTCCAGGAGTCCGGCGGGCTGATCCAGCAGAGCTTCGGACAGCTCTACAACACGCTCAAGGACCTCAAGAACTACCCGATGGCCCTGACGTTCCTGCTCGCCTACCTGTTCTTCAACGACGGCATCCAGACCGTGATCGCGTCCGCCTCGACGTACGGCGAGAAGCAGCTCGGCTTCGGCACGTCGGTGCTGATCGCGACGATCCTGCTGGTCCAGTTCGTGGCCTTCTTCGGTGCCCTGATCTTCGGTCGGGCGGCCCAGACGTACGGCGCGAAACGGGTCATCCTGACCGGTCTCGTGATCTGGATGGTGATCGTGACCGTGGCGCTGTTCCTCCCGGAGGACCAGATCGTGCCGTTCCTGGCGATGGGCTTCGCCATCGGCATCGTGCTGGGCGGCACCCAGGCGCTGGCCCGGTCCTACTTCTCCCTGCTCATCCCCCGCGGCCGCGAGGGCGAGTTCTTCAGCTTCTACCACGCGATGGACCGCGGTACGTCGTGGTTCGGCACGCTCACGTTCGGCATCGTCTACCAGCTGACGGACTCCTACCGGCCGGCGATCTTCGCGCTCATCGTCTTCTTCGTCCTGGGCGGGCTGCTGCTGCTCCGGGTGGACACCGAGCGGGGTATCCGGGAGGCTGGCAACACCCGGCCGTCGGTGATCTGAGTGCACCCTCCCGGGTGGGATCTGTGTGACGGGCCACATCGGCTCCTGTTCGGAATGCTTGGCATCGCACGTACGTTTGTAACGAATGACAAAGGTCGCTCGTTGTACGTCATGAGCGCGGGGGAACCACGTCTCCCTTACGTACGCACACACATGATTTGATTTCTATCTGGAGGTGAACGGGGTGGCGGAACGCACATTGCGTGGTGCCAGGCTCGGTGGCCAGAGTTTCGAGGACGAGCGCGGGATCGAGTTCGCGGCTCGTCAGCAGGTCGGCTACGCGTGCCCCCAGGGGCACACGTTCGAGATCACGATGTCGGTCGAGGCAGACATTCCTGCCAACTGGGAGTGCCCGCGCTGTGGCGCGGTCTCGCTCAGCACCGACGGCATCCTGCCCGAGGAGAAGGCCGAGAAGCCGGCCCGAACCCACTGGGACATGCTGCTGGAGCGTCGCTCGATCAAGGAGCTCGAGGACATCCTCACCGAGCGCCTCGAGCTGCTGCGCGGCGGCGAGATCGGTCCGGCGCACCTGCACCGGGCCAGCAAGAAGCGCGCCAGCGCCTGATCAGCGCCTGAACGAGGCACTACACGTCGCTCGGTCCGTCCGGCGGATCGACGACTTCGCCCTCGACCACGGGTCCTTGAGACCCGGGTCGGGGGCGCCCCTCATTTCGGCCCGGGTCGCGCTGCCCGAACCCGGGCGCGCCCGGGCCGACGTACCCTCCGGCGAGCAGCCTGGACGACACCACCCGGGTCAGCAGCCGCCGCCCGATAGGCCGCGTGACCGGCAGGATCAGCACCATCCCGACGATGTCGAGGACGAAGCCCGGCGAGAGCATCATCAGCCCGCCGGCCAGCACCAGGATCCCGTCGGCCAGCTCGCGGGCCGGCATCCGGCCGCTGGACAGCGCCACGGACAGCGCCCGGAACGCACGAGCCCCCTCATGGCGGATCAGCCAGGCCCCGACCAGGCTGTCCAGGATGAGCAGCAGGATCGTCCACCACGCCCCGATGGCCTGGCCGACCCGGATCAGCACCAGGATCTCCAGCAGCGGCACCCCGAAGAAGATGACGGCGAGCAGCCAGCCGGGGAACCTCCGCGGGCGGCTCATGAGCGTCGGAAAAGCCGGGCGACCTGCGCCCGTCGCTCGCTCAGGCCCCAGCGGGTGATCCGCTTGAGCGACTCGCTGGCCACCGACCCGCTCATCTTGGAGTCGCCGCGCTCACGCTCGATGAACTCGATCGGGACCTCGACCACCTCGCGGCCCGCCTTCAGGGTGCGGTAGGCCATGTCGGTCTGGAAGACGTAGCCGGTGGACTGCACCGTGTCGAGGTCGATGGCCTCCAGGGTGGCCCGCTTGAAGACCCGGAAGCCGGCGGTGGCGTCGCGGACCCTCACACCGAGCAGCATCCGCACGTAGAGGTTGCCGCCGCGGGACAGGAGCTCCCGGGACTTCGGCCAGTTGACCACCGAGCCCCCGGGGATCCAGCGGGCACCGATGACCAGGTCGGCGGTGCGCAGCGCGTCGAGCAGCCGGTGCAGCTGCTCGGGCTGGTGGGAGCCGTCCGCGTCCATCTCGCCGATCACGTCGTAGCCCGCGTCGAGGGCGACCCGGAAGCCGTTGATGTACGCCGCGCCCAGGCCGGCCTTCTCGGTCCGGTGCACGACGGTGATCTGGGGGTCCGCCATCGCAAGCTCGTCGGCGATCTTGCCGGTGCCGTCGGGCGAGTTGTCGTCGACCACCATGATGTCGACCCCGGGCTGCGCCTCGCGGAGCCGGCCCACGATCCAGGCCAGGTTGAGCGACTCGTTGTAGGTCGGAATGACCATCACGACCCGTCCGAGTCCGTCGTACGTCACGCGTGCTCCCCTGATCTCTGGCCCGTCTCCAAGCCCGGTGTGCGGCCCGCCGCGACTGTCTCGCGGGCCGGCGCGTCCGGCGCGGATTTCCTGCGCGAACGATACGGCAGCAGCGCCCAGAGGACGGCAACCAGGGCCACCAGCACGGCGGCCCGGCCGAGCCAGGGGCCGACGACCATGGACGGCGGCGCCCCCTTCACCAGCGGGACGTCCCGGGCCAGCACCGCGCGGGTGCGGGGCTCGATCCCGGCCCGGACGGTGCCGTCCGGGGCGATGAAGCCGCTGCGTCCGTTGACCGAGGCGATGACCACCGTACGGCCGGTCTCGAGGGCGCGGAGGCGGCTCATCGCGAACTGCTGCTCGATCTGGTCGGTGTGGATGAAGAACGCGTTGGAGGTCTGCACGGTGAGCAGCTCCGCTCCCCCGCGCACCTGCTCGCTGATCGCGTCGTCGTACGAGACGTCGAAGCAGATCGCGTCCGCCACCAGGGTGCCGCCGATCCGCAGCGGCGTGGTGCGGGTGCCGCTGAGCATGTCGCGCGGGACCTGGGAGAGCTGGCTGAAGTTGCGGTCGATCCCCAGCTTCTCGCGGTAGGGGATGTACTCGCCGAAGGGCACCGGGTGGCGCTTGGTGTACCGGTCGCCGGCGCCCTGGACCGGGTCGTAGACGATGCCCTGGTTGAGCACCTCCCCCTCCTCGGGAGCGTCGACGACGCCGCCGACGAGGATCGGCGCCCCGAGGGAGGCCGCGGTGCTCCGCAGCGCGGCACGGATCTCCTCGTCGCGGAACGGGTCGGTGGCGGTGGAGTTCTCCGGCCAGACCACGAAGTCAGGGCGCCGGGCACGCCCGGCATCCACGTCGGTCGCGAGGTCGCGGGTCAGGTCGATGTGGCTGCGGGTGACCTCGCGGTTGTAGGTCAGCAGGTCGTCGCCGTCGCCGGGCACGTCGCCCTGGACGATCGCGATCCGGGCGGTGCCGGCGTCCTCGCCGGACCAGGTGGCCAGTCCGGGCAGCACCACGGCGACGGCGGTCGCGGCCAGCACGCCGACGGCGACCAGCGCGTCGCGGCGGTCCCGGGTGGCCCAGCGGCTGCGGAGCCGCAGCGCCAGCCAGGCGAGCACGGAGGCGGTCAGGGCCACCAGCAGGCTGACCCCGTTGGCTCCCACCCAGGGCAGCCAGCCGGCGTACGGCGTGTCGATGGTCGCGAACACCAGGCGCCCCCAGGTGAAGCCGCTCATCGGGTAGGCGCCGCTGAGCACCTCGATCGCGACCCAGACCAGCGCGGACCACAGCGGCCACCAGCGCAGCCGGGAGACGGCGGCCAGGGCGGCTCCCAGCAGCACGAACCAGAGCGTCATGAACAGGGACAGGGCGAGCCACGCCTCGATCCCGACGACCCGCATCCAGAAGATGTGGATGTGCCAGAACGTGAGGCCCATCAGCAGCCCGAGACCGGCTCCGGCGCGCAGCGAGCGCCCGTGCACACAGCACAGGAAGACTGCGACCGCGACCGGCAGCAGGACGACCAGCCGCAGCGGCTCGAACGAGAGGGCCAGCGCCACGCCGGAGAGCAGGGCGAGCGCGATCCGGGGCACGGCGGCAAGGGTACCGGCAGGGGCGGAAGGGACCGACGAACCCTTCGGACCAACCCGCCGACGACTGGCTGTCGAGGTGCGGGAAGTTGTCTACGGAGCCCGGGTCCCTTCCGCATCCGCACTCGAGAGCCGAGACCGACCTCCGCGAGACGTCCCGGGGGTTCGTGGTGCTCGAGCCCCCGATGACGCCCACCTGGACGACGGTCCGACTTCACGATCTGCGTGAGCGGACCCGGGAACTATTGGACACCGGAGCGGGCCGTGTCAACCGCTCGGTGACCTGCGGTGATCCCGCGTTTTCGCAGGTCAGGCTCCCTGTCCCGACCTGAGAAATTCATGAGGATTTTTATGGCCGTCCGGCGTGTCGTTGGAGACACGCCGCAGCCTTCCTGCTAGGTCTCGCGCGGCGGCACCACGACGGTGCCGGTGGCCTCGGTGGCGAGCAGCGGTGGGTCCAGGACCTCGGCGGCGCCGGGCCGCGTGTCGGTCGCCGCGCCGCGCGCCACGACGTACACCCGGAAGCCGATGCGGCGCGACCGGCGGCCGACCTCCAGCAGCTCCGCGGTGACCTCCAGGCAGTCGCCCGCGAGCACCGGGGCACGGAACTGCACGTCGGCGTACGACGCGAACAGGCCCTCGTCGCCGTCGGTGCGGATGCAGAGCTCGGTGGCCACGTCGCCGAAGAGACCGAGCGAGTAGGCACCGTCGACGAGGTTGCCGGCGTAGTGCGCGTGCGAGTACGGCACGTAGCGGCGGTGGGTGACCGTGGTGCCGACCACCGGACTGGGCTTCATCACGATGCCTCTTCCACTGGATGAACGGGGCGCTGGGTGATCCGGTGGACGATGAAGCTGGCCACCTCCCCGGGCGTGGTGCCGCGGGCGAAGACCCGGTCCACCCCGAGCTCGCCGGCCATCGTCTCGTCGAAGCGCGGGCCGCCCACGATCAGCAGCGGCCGCTTCGCGGCGGGGTAGGACTCGCGGAAGGCCGCGGACATCTCGCGGGTGTTGAGGATGTGGGCGTCGCGCTGGGTCACCACCTGGGAGACCAGCACCGCGTCGGCGTTCTCCTCGCGGGCCCGGTCGACGAGGTGCGGGACGGACACCTGGGCGCCGAGGTTCACCACCTTGATCTCGCGGTAGTACTCCAGGCCCTTCTCCCCCGCGAACCCCTTGATGTTGAGGATCGCGTCGATGCCGACCGTGTGGGCGTCGGTGCCGATGCAGCCGCCGACGACCACCAGGCGGCGGCGCAGGCCGGCCTTGACCGCGGCGTTGACCTCCTTGGGCGTCAGCAGCGGGTAGTCGCGCTCGACCACCTCGACCTTGCTGGGGTCCACGAGGTGGTGGACCTTGCCGTAGACCACGAAGAACGTGAAGTCCGGGCCCATCGGCTTGGCGTGCACCACCATCGCCGGCTCCATGCCCATCTTGTTGGCCAGCTGGGCGGCGGCTCCCTCGGCGACCTTGGAGTGCGGCATCGGCAGCGTGAAGGACAGCTGCACCATGCCGTCGCCGGTGGTGTCGCCGTACGGGCGGATGATCCGGTGCTCGGCGGGCGTCGCCTGCTCCTCGCTCATTCGGGGCCCCCGTTCGAAGCGGAGCGCAGCGAGCATTCGAATGGGGTGATCATCGCTCCTCCAGGATGTCGCCGGCCGGGTTGTAGTAGAGCTCGGACTTCACGGCCACGCCGTCGAGGCCGCGGCCGGCGTCGGCGGGACGCTTCATCAGGCCGAAGGTGCCGTCGGCGATCGCGTCGAGCAGGCCGTTGGGGTGGTCGATGATCCGGTCGAGCAGGTCGATCGACTCCCCCAGCACGGTGCGGGCCCGCTCGGCGATGAAGCCGTCGGGCGCCGGGCGGAAGTCCTCGTGCAGGTTGCCGGCGGCGTTCATGACGTAGCGGACGTTCTGCAGGGCCAGGTCGCGGTCGGAGAGCCACGGGGTGACCACGGCCTCGGTCATCATCCCGACCAGCAGGATCCCCTGACCGGTCAGCGCGCCGACCAGGTTGAAGAACCCGTCGAGCAGGAACCCCTGGAAGACGTCGCCGGTCATGTGCCGCGTCGGCGGCATCCACTTGAGCGGGGCGTCCGGGAAGAGGTCCCGGGCCAGCATCGCGTGGGCGAGCTCGAGCCGGAACGAGTCCGGCACGGTCGGGTCGATCTCGAAGGCGTGCCCGAGGCCGAGCTGCCAGTCCTCGAGGCCCGCCTCCTTGGCGAAGAACTCGTTGAGCAGCTGGCTGGTGGTGACCGTGTGCGCCGCCTCGACCGCGTCGGCGGTGGTGAGGTAGTTGTCCTCGCCGGTGTTGATGATGATGCCGGCACGGGCGTGGATCTGCCGCGAGAGCCGCTGGTCGACGAAGGTGCGGATCGGGTTGATGTCGCGGAAGAGGATGCCGTACATCGAGTCGTTGAGCATCATGTCGAGCCGCTCGAGGCCGGCCAGGGCTGCGATCTCCGGCATGCACAGCCCGGAGGCGTAGTTGGTCAGCCGGACGTAGCGGCCGAGCTCCCGGCTGGTCTCGTCCAGGGCCGCCCGCATCAGGCGGAAGTTCTCCTGGGTGGCGTAGGTGCCGGCGAAGCCCTCGCGGGTGGCGCCCTCGGGCACGTAGTCGAGCAGCGACTGCCCGGTGGACCGGATCACCGCGATGACGTCGGCGCCTGCCCGGGCCGCGGCCTGCGCCTGCGGGATGTCCTCGTAGATGTCGCCGGTGGCCACGATCAGGTAGATCCACGGCTTCGACGGGGCGTCGCCCACGTCGGCGATCATCCGCTCGCGCTCCTGGCGGCGTACGTCGATGCGCTGCACGCCGGCCGCCACCTGGCCGCGGGAGGCGCGGGACGCCGCGGTGGCGTCCTGCCCCTCGGGGAGCCGGAAGCGCACCGAGCCGGCCGAGGCCTTCTGGGCGAGGGTGGTGAGGTCGTCGGCCTCGCCGCGCAGCAGCGCGTCCCACACCGGGAGCGCGACGCCGTGCTCGAGCCCGACGTCGCCCCGCACGCAGTCCATCAGCCGGTTCACCCACGGGGTGCCGTCGGCGTCCGCGCCGGCGAGCCCGGCCAGCCGGAGGGTGGCCCGCTCGACGGCGACGGTGGTGTGCCGGCGGGCGATGTCGACGATCGGCTGGCCGGCCTTCTCGGCGAGGCCGCGGGCCTTCGAGATCGTGGTCGGGTCCAGCTCGAGCTTGCCGGTGCGGGGCTGGGTGCGTGCGGCCATCAGAGCCGTCCCTCGAACAGGCCGCGGACGCCGGCGTCGCCGCGCAGCAGGTCCAGGGCGTACGCCGCGTGGCCCGGCACGTAGCCGTTGCCCACCAGCATGGTCACGTCGGCGGCCAACCCCTCGGCGCCGAGCGCGGCGGCGGAGAAGGAGGTGGCCATGGAGAAGAAGATCACGGTGCCGCGGTCGGCGGTGGCCAGCACGGCCCCGCCCTCGCAGCCGGGCACGTCGACGCAGACCACGGTCACGTCCGCGGGTCCGCCGGCGGCCTCGACGGCCGCGCGCAGCGCCAGCGGGTCGCGGGCATCCGCGACCACCACCTCGTCGGCCAGGCCGGCATCCTTGAGCAGTGCCGCCTCCGCCTCGTGCGGCACGACGCCGATGGTGCGGGAGGCGCCGGCCGCGGCCGCGGCCGCCAGGGAGAGGGAGCCGGACTTGCCGCCACCGCCGACCACGGCGACCACGGGGGCGTCGTACTCCCCCACCACCCGGGCGGTCAGCGCCGGCGCCCCGCAGACGTCCATCACGGCGAGCGCGAGGTCGTGGGACAGGTCGTCGGGAAGCACGGCGGCGATGGAGCGGCCGAAGAGGATCGCGTAGCCGTCCGCGGGCACCTGCTCGCCGCGGCCGTCCCAGCCGGTGAGGCCGTCCTCGATGACCAGGGGGGTCAGCGACAGCGACACCAGGGTGGCGACCCGGTCGCCGACGGCGAGACCGAGCGTGGAGTCCGGCCCGACCTCCTCGACGGTGCCGATCAGCATCCCGCCGGAGCCGGTCTCGGGGTTCTGCATCTTGCCGCGGGCGGCGACGATGGCGAGGACCTCGGCGCGGACCGCGTCGCCGTCGGGCTGCCCGTCGACGGTGTGCTTGCGCTCGAGCTGGCGGAAGGAGGCGGCGTCCAGGTTCAGCCGCTCCACGCGGATCCGGACCTCGTCGGGCCAGAGCTCGCGGCGGGTGTCGAGGCGCTCGGCGGCCTGGGGCAGCACTACCCGGTCGTCCAGGACGCGGTGCAGGCCTGTGGGATCGCTGTTCTGGGCCGACATGGCCGTCCGTCCTCCATCAATCGGGTGCATCGGCAGGAATATCTGCGGCGCGGCATTGGACTCACCGCAGTTTCTTCTCGTAGCCTTGCAGAGGAGGCGTGAATCACACAACTGACGCGCCGTCCGCCCCACGCCCAGCACCACGCACACGCACAGGAGTTGCCCGATGAGCATCGAGACCGCGATCGGCCTGGAGACCGGACAGCCCTACCCCTACCGGCGGGTCGAGCTGGTCGAGCCCGACTGGACCCGCTTCCCGGGCTGGAAGGACGTCACCCCCGAGGAGTGGGCGAGCGTGCAGTGGCAGCGCGCCCACTGCGTCAAGAACCTCCGTCAGCTCCGCGAGCTGCTCGGCGAGCTGGTCGACGAGCGGTTCTACGCCGACCTCGAGCGCGACCAGAACGAGCGCGCCACCATGTCGATGCTGGTGCCGCCGCAGATGATGAACACGATGGCGCCGTACGACGTGCCTTCGGGCCCTGGTTCGCTGACCGACGCGTTCTACGCCGACCCGGTCCGGCACTACATGATCCCGGTGTTCTCCGACCG
>JBEVFC010000181.1:0-4029 GCA_040512455.1 Nocardioides sp. | reverse complement strand
ACGTGCTCGAGCGGGTGCGGGCCATCGAGCTGCGGTTCTACATGGTCTCGGCGCACTACCGCTCGCACGTGGAGTTCTCCTTCGAGGCGCTCGACGAGGCGGCACAGGGTTTCCGCCGCATCGAGGGCTACCTGTCGCGGGCCGCCGAGGTGCTCGGCGACGTACCCGACGGCGGGATGCTGTGCGCGGAGTTCGTCGCCGCGATGGACGACGACCTCGGCACCCCCGCCGCGGTCGCCGCGATCCACGACGTGGTGCGCGAGGGCAACAAGCTGCTCGCCGGCGGAGCCTCGGACGCGCTGCGCGGCAATGCCGCGTCGGTGCGGGCGATGCTCGACGTTCTCGGGCTGGACCCCGCGGACCCGGCGTACGCCGTCACCGCGGGTTCCGCGGACGGCAAGCTGTCGGCGGCGGTCGACGCACTGGTGGGCGGGTTGCTCGCCGAGCGCGACGCCGCCCGGGCGGCCCGCGACTACGCGGCCGCCGACGCGATCCGCGACCGCATCAAGGCGGCGGGGATCGAGATCGAGGACACTCCCAACGGACCGAGGTGGACCGTCTGATGGCCGGTAATTCGCAGCGCAAGGGTGCTATCAAGAAGACCGGGAAGGGCAACCCGACCGCTGGCTCCGGTGGTCGCGTCAAGCGCGGCCTCGAGGGCCGCGGGCCGACTCCGAAGGCGAAGGACCGCCCCAACCACAAGGTCTACAAGGAGCAGTCCAAGGCCGCCAGGAAGGCCTCGGCGCGGCCGAAGCAGAGGGTCGCCAAGGGTGGCGACTCCGAGTGGGTGGCCGGGCGCAACTCCGTCGTGGAGGCGCTGCGGGCGAACATGCCGGTGACCGGCCTGTACGTCGCCGAGGGCACCGAGCGTGACGCCCGGCTGCGCGAGGCGTTCTCGCTGGCCGCCGAGCGCGGGCTCAACCTCCTCGAGGTGCCGCGCAACGAGCTGGACCGGCTGACCGCCGGTGCGGTGCACCAGGGGCTCGCGGCCCGGGTGCCGGCGTACGAGTACGCCCATCCTGACGACCTGCTGGACGCGGCCGCCTCCTCCGGTGAGCCGCCGCTGATCGTGGCGCTGGACTCGGTGACCGACCCACGCAACCTGGGTGCCGTGGTGCGCTCGGCGTCGGGCTTCGGCGCGCACGGGGTGCTGATCCCCGAGCGTCGTGCCGCGGGCATGACCGCGTCCGCGTGGAAGACGTCGGCCGGTGCCGCCGCCCGGGTGCCCGTCGCCCAGGCCGTCAACCTGGTGCGGCAGCTGAAGGCCTACCAGGACGCCGGCTGCATGGTGATCGGCCTGGCCGCCGACGGTGAGGTGTCGCTGCCGGACCTCGACCTCGCCACCGGTCCGCTGGTGGTCGTCGTCGGCTCCGAGGGCAAGGGCCTCTCCCGCCTGGTGGCCGAGACCTGCGACCTGCTCGTCTCCATCCCCATGGCCAACGATCTCGAGTCCCTCAACGCCGGTGTCGCCGCTTCTGTCACCCTCTACTCCATCTCCCAGTCCCGCCGCACTCCCTCCTGATCCCCTCCCCCGACGTGTGAGTTCTGGTCCGCCGAAGTGTCACTTCTTGCGTGCCGAGGTGTGAGTTCTTGCGTTGGCGCGCCCCTGGGGCGCGCTCACAACGTACGGCGTGCCCGGCGCTCGGCACGCGCGTAGCGAGGCTTGCGGGTCCTGGGCATCCGCTCGTCCAGCGCAGAGCGGAGCTCCACCAGCCAGGCGCCGCTCGACGTACGACGGAAGTCCTCCTTCGTCACGACGATGACGATCCATCCGCGACGACGCAGCCAGTCGCGGCGGCGCTCGTCGCGTGCCCGATCCTCGGGCGAGGTGTGGTGCTCCTCCCCGTCGTACTCGACGACGATCTTCCACCGCGGGTAGGCGAGGTCCAGTCGATACTTCTCGACACCCTTGACCTCGATCGAGAACTGCGGCTCCGGGGCCGGGAAGCCCGCGTCGAGGATGTCGATGCGCGTCCACGACTCGCCTGGTGACTCGGCAAGGGGTGTCGCGAGGGCGACGAGCTCGCGGAGCTGGGTGACGCCTCGGCGGCCGGCGAAGCGGGTGACGAGCTCCTCGAGTTGCTCGCGCGTCACCCCGCAGGTGCGCATGAAGGCATCGAGGACGGCGATCGCCTCGCGCCGGCCGAACAGGCAGGCAAGGTCGGCGGCAGTGCGCGCGGGAGTCGTCGCGGCGACGCCCGAGACCTGACAGATGTCACTCTCGATCAACGCCCGCTTGCCTCCGCGGGTGCCTCGTCGCCGGGTTGCTTGCGAGCCGTCGACGGCCATCACGTCGAGCGGCGGCACGCCGGTCTGCTCATCGAGCCGGTAGTGGTCCACTCCGTGGAGCCAGGCGGCGGTGCGATCGGCCAGGATCATGTGCTCGGTCAGCACGAGTCGCACTGCCTCGGCGCGCAGGTCGAGGGTGTCCTCGAGATCGGTGGGGGCATAGACGCCCTGGATCAGGCGTCGTACCTTCCGGGCTGCGAGCAGGCGCCGCAGCTCGTAGGCATTGAGGCCGAGCTGTTGCAGTTCGAACCACGCGAACGGTCGGTCGGGAATCTGAGTCGTTGTCATGGCTCTGGCCCTCCCCGACGACGAGAACCTCGAATCTGGGCACCGTGCCATCTGTGGACAAGGCGTCGCGCCGACGTACCTGTGAGCGGAAACCGGGCCATCTGGGACGAGTCGGCCGCGCGGTGTGCGCAAGAAGTGACACCTGGGCGCGCAAGAACCCGCACTTCGGCAGACAAGAAGTCACACTTCGGCGAACAAGAAGTGACACCTCGTGGGTGGTGGTTAGGGTCGTTGGGTGGAGATGAGGGGGTTGCGCACCGGCACGTGGCTGAAGCGTGCCTCCACGACGGAGGCGTCACCAGGGGCTTCGGGGGTGGACACGGCTGCCTCGGGCGGTTCGGGGACGCCTGCGGGCACCTCCGGGAGGCCCACGGGGCCCCGGCTGAGGAAGCCGACGCGGAGGGAGGTGCTGCGGGCGGGCGGGTACCTCCTCGCCTGGGTGCTGATCGCGGTCCCGGTGTCCTTGATGCTGTTCTTCACCTCCTCCACGTCCACGACCGTGGCCAGCCACGACGCGATCGTGCGGCCGACCACCGACGGCTACGTGACGCTGCGGACCGGGCCGTTCCTCCCGGACGTCCGGGCACCCTCGGGCGCGTGGATCGGTGTCGAGATCACCCTCGGCAAGACCGAGGCGCAGTCCACCGAGCAGCTCGTCGAGCGGTACGCGTTCATCGCCTCCCAGCCCGACGCCCAGGTGGCCCGGGTCCAGCGTGCCGTCGCCGACCTGGCGTACGCCGCGGCCCTGCGGGGCGCGGTGATCGCCGTGGTCCCGCTGCTCGTCTGGGCCGCGATCGGGAGGCGACGGCGCCGCGAGCTCCTCGCCCGCCTCGACGTCCGGAACCGCTCCGGCCGGGTGCTGACCGGAGCCCTCCTGCTGGTGCTCGTGGCGGTGCTGATCGCCCAGCCGTGGAAGTCGCGCGACCCGATGCTGGCCGACTCCTCGGACTGGCAGGAGCTCCACGACTACGTGACCGAGGTCGAGGTGCCCGCCGAGGCGGCCGACCTCCAGGTCTCCACCAACTCGACCACCAACGGCACCAAGCGACTGGTGCTCAGTGCCATCGACACCTTCCGCAAGAGCAAGACCTTCTACAACGCGGCCGCCGCCGCTGCCGCCACCCTGGTGCTGCGCCAGCCCGAGGAGGGCCAGTCCGTCGCCCTGGTGGTCTCCGACCGGCACGACAACATCGGCATGGACCCGGTCGCGCGCGCCATCGCCGACCAGGCCAGCGCCACCACCATCCTCAACGCCGGCGACGACACCTCGACCGGCGCGGCCTGGGAGGCGTTCAGCCTCGACTCCGTCGACAACGCCTTCGACGACTACGACCAGCGGTTCTCGGTGCTCGGGAACCACGACCACGGCGGCTTCGTGGCGGCGTACCTCGAGGACCTCGGCTGGAACGTCGCCGCCCGCGAGGTGGTCGACGGCCCCGGCGGCGGCAAGCT
>JBEVFC010000149.1:0-6391 GCA_040512455.1 Nocardioides sp. | reverse complement strand
CAGGTGGCCGGCCGTCCCCTCGGGGCGCAGCGCGGCGTCGACCGGCCAGATGGTGCCCTCGGCAGTGTGGTCGGAGCAGATCTGCATCATCTGCGAGGCCAGCTGCGTGGCCGCCCGCGCGGCCACGGTGTCCGGGGCGTCGTCGACGGGCTCGTAGACGAAGATGACATCCACGTCGCTGACGTAGTTGAGCTCGTGGCCGCCGCACTTGCCCATCGCGACCACGGCGAGCCGGGCCGAGCCGGCGGCCGCGCCGACGCGGACCCGGGCGATGGCCAGGGCGGCGTCCAGGGTGCCGGCCGCCAGGTCGGACAGCTCGGCCGCGATGTCGTCGACGCCGACGTGGTGGGCCAGGTCGCGGGAGGCCATCCGGAGCAGGATCCGGCGGTACTCCACGCGCAGCGCGTCGACCGCGGCCCGGTCCGGCAGGCCGGCGTGCGGGGTCGGGTCCTCGGGGTCGGCGCCGACCGCGGTGAGCAGCGAGGCGCGGACCGCCTGCGCGACCGGGCGGGTGGAGCCGAGGGTCGGGTCGGTCAGCTCGCGCCAGTGCTCCGGGTGCCGGTGCAGGTGGTCGGCCAGCGCCGTGCTGGCGCCGAGCACCCCGATCAGCCGCATCGCGGTGCCCTCGTCGTCGGCGAGCTCGGCGAGCATGCCGGGGCCGTCGTCGACCCGCTCGGTCAGCGTCACCAGGCCGTCGAGGGCGAGGTCGGGGTCGGCGGCCCGGCCGAGGATGGGCAGCAGCGCCAGCCCGGGTCCGCCGAGAGCGGTGAGCTGGCCGAGGGCGTGCTCGCCGCGGCGGAAGCCGGCCCGGACCAGCTGGCCCTGGGTGGGCAGGTCGCGGGTCATCGGCCCGCGAGCGCGGCGAAGCGCGTCAGCACAGGTCGCCAGGACGTCTCGAGCTCGTCGGCCGCAGCCTCGATCTCGGCCAGTACGGCGGCCTGGTCGATGCCCTTCTCGAGGTGGTCGTCACGGTCCCCGTCGGCCCAGGACGCCAGGACCGTCACGTCCACCTCGGGATGGCTCTGCACACCCCAGACGGTCGGCGCGAAGCGCACCACCTGCGGCTCGCCCTCGGGGGTGGCCGCGAGCAGCCGGGCGTCCTCGGGCAGGTCGGTCACGATGTCGTCGTTCCACTGGACGCCGCGCCGGGGCAGCGCGGAGCCGGCCAGCAACGGGTCGTCGGCGGCGCCGGGCAGCCACCCCTGCTCGAGCAGGCCGACCTGCTGGCCGCGCGGGTTGCGGGCGGACCGGCCGCCGAGCGCCACCGCCACCACCTGGTGGCCGAGACAGATACCGAGGGTGGGCACACTGCCCGTGACCGCCTCGCGGACCATCTCCTTGAGCGGGACCAGCCACGGGGCGGCCTCGTCGTCGTTGGCCCCGACCGAGCCGCCCAGCACCACCAGCGCGTCGTACGGCGCCAGGGCGGGCAGCGCGTCGCCGTCGTACGGGCGGCAGATCTCGACGGAGCAGCCGGCGTCCTCCAGCCACCGGCCCACGTGGCCCGGTGGGCAGGCGGCCTCGTGCTCCACGACGAGGACGACCGGTGCGGTCACAGGACCGGCAGCATCCGGTCGCGCTCGAAGGCGGAGACCTGCCCGCGGTACTCGTCCCACTCCGCGCGCTTGTTGCGGAGGAAGAAGTCGTAGACGTGCTCGCCCAGGGTCTCGGCCAGGAGCTCGGAGTTCTCCGCGATCCCGATCGCCTCGGAGAGGCTCTTGGGCAGCGGCTGGATGCCCAGGCTGGTGCGCTCGCGCTCGGTGAGCGACCAGACGTCGTCCTCGGCCTCGCGTGGCAGCTCGTAGTCCTCCTCGATGCCCTTCATCCCGGCAGCCAGCGTCACCGCGAACGCGAGGTACGGGTTGCAGGCGGCGTCGACGGTGCGCAGCTCGACCCGGGTGGACTGGCCCTTGTTGGGCTTGTACATCGGCACCCGGATCATCGCGGAGCGGTTGTTGTGGCCCCAGCAGATGTAAGACGGGGCCTCGCCGCCGCCGAGGAGCCGCTTGTAGCTGTTCACCCACTGGTTGGTGACGCAGGTGATCTCGGCGGCGTGGCGGAGGACGCCGGCGATGAACTGCCGTCCGGTCTTGGAGAGCTGGTACTCGGAGCCGGCCTCGAAGAAGGCGTTGCGGTCGCCCTCGAACAGCGACACGTGCGTGTGCATGCCGGAGCCCGGGTGGGTGGTGAACGGCTTGGGCATGAACGACGCCCAGATGCCCTGGCTCAGCGCCACCTCACGGATGACGGTGCGGAAGGTCATGATGTTGTCGGCGGTGCTCAGCGCGTCGGCGTACCGCAGGTCGATCTCCTGCTGGCCGGGGCCGCCCTCGTGGTGGCTGAACTCCACCGAGATGCCCATCGACTCGAGCATGGTGATCGCCTCGCGGCGGAAGTCCGCGCCCATCGACTGCGCGGTGTGGTCGAAGTAGCCGCTGCGGTCGACCGGGACAGGGTCGACGCCGGCGGCGGGGGTGTCCTTGAAGAGGTAGAACTCGATCTCGGGGTGCGTGTAGAAGGTGAAGCCCTTCTCCGCCGCGGCGCTCAGCGTGCGCTTCAGCACGTAGCGGGGATCGGCGTACGACGGGCTTCCGTCGGGCATCACGATGTCGCAGAACATGCGGGCGGTCGACGGGCCCTCGTTGGTGCGCCACGGCAGGATCTGGAACGTCGACGGGTCCGGCTTGGCCAGCATGTCGGCCTCGTAGACCCGGGCGAACCCCTCGATCGCCGAGCCGTCGAAGCCGATGCCCTCGGTGAACGCGCCCTCGAGCTCGGCCGGCGCGACGGCCACCGACTTGAGGAACCCGAGCACGTCGGTGAACCAGAGCCGGACGAACCGGACATCGCGCTCCTCGAGCGCGCGGAGCACGAAGTCTTCCTGCTTACCCATGGCGCCAACTATGGCGCATGCAGGTGTCCGGAGCTCACGCCCCGGCCCGTTCGCGGACACGGACGCAGCACCGCTGCGGGTCCGGGTCGAGCTCGGGGCGGACCCCGGCGCAGCCGAGACCGTCGGCGACCGCCTCGACGAAGGCGAGGTTCATGCCGCAGACCAGGTCGGTGTGGTCGGTGGCCAGCCGGTCGAAGGGGCAGTTCTTGAGCAGCAGGTCGCCGTCGACGCGCGGCTCGAAGCCGAACGTGGCGAGCACCTCCGCGACCCGGTCGAGCTCCGCGTCCTCCGGGTCGGGGGCATCGGCGGCCTCGACCGCGCGCGCCCCCGCGGCGGTGGCCGCGTCGCGGACCGCCACGTCCATCGCGGTGCCCGCGAGGCTGCGCTCGACGGCGTCCGCCAGCACGTCGCCGGCCAGGTCGTAGCGCCGGTTGGGCAGGCTGACCGCCACCTCCTTGCGCGAGCGGCGGTAGAGCTTGGCCGGCCGACCGGCCCCCGGCCCGGTCCGGCCGGTGAGCCGCTTGAACTCGGTGACCAGCAGTCCCTCGTCGACCAGCCGGTCGAGGTGGAACTTGGCGGTGTGCCGGGGCACGTCGATCCCGTCGGCCGCCTGGTCGCGGCTGACCGCGCCGGGCTGGTCGGCGACGAACCGGTAGAGGGCGCGGCGTACGGGGTCGGCAAGCGCGCCGAGCTTGGTCACCCGGTGGCCGAAGGCGTCGTCCATGGACATGCCCGCCTTTCTAACAGACAAGGATCTTGCCGGAACAGTCTCGCAGGTCTATCGTCAAAATCAATCTCTCATAGAAAGGAGGAGCCAGTCATGGCCCTCACCCACAGCTGGCACGACATGGTCCACGACATGCGCGACGAGATGCACGACATCGCGACCATCACCCACGTGGAGCCTGCCCGCCAGGCGTTCCTCATGCTCTGGGGCCTCTTCGTGGTCGCCCCGATCCTCTTCGGCATCGACAAGTTCGCGGGTGTCCTGACCGACAACTGGGAGGGCTACCTCGCGACGTGGGTCAACGACCTGGTCCCCGGCTCCGCCACCGACGCGATGTACTACGCCGGCGTCATCGAGATCGCCGCCGGCCTGCTGGTCCTCGCGATGCCCCGGATCGGCGGGTACGTCGTCGCCCTCTGGCTCGCCGGCATCATCGTCAACCTGGTCTCCACCGGCGAGTACTACGACATCGCGCTCCGTGACTTCGGGCTGATGGTCGCCGCGCTCGCGCTGGCCCGGCTCGCCACCACGTTCCACCGCCGCGAGGAGGGCGCCGCCTGAACGCCCGTCCCTTCAGTCCTTCGGGACGTTCCGCTCCAGCTCGGCCAGCCAGGCGGTGGCGCTCGCGTCGGACGGCATCCGCCAGTCCCCGCGCGGCGACATCGAGCCCCCGGCGCTGACCTTGGGCCCGTTGGGGAGCGCGGAGCGCTTGAACTGGCTGGCGAAGAACCGCTGGATGAACACCTCGAGCCAGCGCCGTACGGTCGCGAGGTCGTAGGAGGTGCGCCGCTCGGCGCGGAAGCCGGGCGGCCACTCCCCCGCGTCGGCGTCGTGCCAGGCGTGCCAGGACAGGAACGCGACCTTGCTCGGCCGGGCGCCGTGACGCAGCACGTGGAAGAGCGTGAAGTCCTGGAGGGAGTACGGCCCGACGCTGTCCTCGGTGGCCTGCGGCTTCTTGCCCTCCTCGGTCGGGATCAGCTCCGGGGTGATCTCCTGCTCGAGGATCTCGTGGAGCACCTCGTTGGTGTCCTCCTGGAACTGGCCGGAGTCGATGACCCAGCGGATCAGGTGCTGGATCAGGGTCTTGGGCACCCCGGTGTTCACCGCGTAGTGCGACATCTGGTCACCGACGCCGTACGTGCACCAGCCGAGGGCCAGCTCGGACAGGTCGCCGGTGCCGAGCACGATGCCGCGGCGGTGGTTGGCCAGCCGGAAGAGGTAGTCGGTGCGCAGGCCCGCCTGCACGTTCTCGAAGGTGACGTCGTAGACCGGCTCGCCGTCGGAGAACGGGTGGTCCATGTCGTCGAGCATCTGCCGGGCGACCGGGGTGATGTCGAGCTCCTCGAAGGTCACCCCGAGCGCCTTCGAGAGTCGGGTGGCGTAGGACTTCGTGGTCTCACCCGTCGCGAAGCCGGGCATCGTGAACGCGTGGATGTCGCTGCGGGGGCGGCCGAGCCGGTCCATCGCCCGGGCCGCGACGATCAGGGCGTGGGTGGAGTCGAGGCCGCCGGAGACGCCGATGATGACCTTGGGCTGGCCGATCGCGTGCAGCCGCTGCTCGAGCCCGGAGACCTGGATGTTGTAGGCCTCGTAGCAGTCCAGGGCCAGCCGCTCCGCGTCGTCGGGGACGAACGGGAAGCGGTCGACCTTGCGGTGCAGGCCGATGTCGCCGGTCGGCGGCTCGACGGTGAACTCGATGGTCCGGAAGGCAGCGGTCCGTTCCGCCAGCGTCCGGCGGTTGTCGTCGAAGGTGCCCTGCCGCAGCCGTTCCTGGCGGAGCCGGTCGAGGTCGACGTCCGCGACGCTGTGCCGGGGGCCGTCGGGGAACCTCTCGGACTCGGCCAGCAGCTCGCCGACCTCGTAGATCAGCGTCTGCCCGTCCCAGGACAGGTCGGTGGTCGACTCGCCCTGGCCGGCGGCCGCGTAGAGGTACGCCGCGAGGCAGCGGGCGCTGGCCGAGCGGACCAGCAGCCGGCGGTCCTCGGCGCGGGCCACCGTGATCGGGCTGCCGGAGAGGTTGGCCAGAACCGTCGCGCCGGCGAGGGCGGCCTCGGCGCTCGGCGGCACCGGCACCCACATGTCCTCGCAGATCTCCACGTGCAGGTGGAGGCCCCGCACGTCGCGGGCGCTGAAGATCAGGTCGGGGCCGAACGGCACCTCGGCGCCGCCGAGGGTGATGGTGCTCCCCCGCTGGTCGTCGCCGGGCGCGAAGTGCCGGCGCTCGTAGAACTCGCGGTACGTCGGCAGGTAGGACTTGGGCGCGACGCCGAGGATCGTGCCGCGGTGGATGACGACCGCGCAGTTGAGGATGCGGGTGCCGTGCACCAGCGGGGCACCGACGACCAGCACCGGCCGCAGGTCCGTGCTCGCGGCGACGATCTCGTCGACGGCCGCGAGCACGCCCTCGAGCAGGGTGTCCTGGAGGAACAGGTCGTCGATCGCGTAGCCGCTCAGCGCCAGCTCGGGGAACACCGCCACCGCGACGCCCTCCTCGTGGCAGGCCCGGGCCTCCGCGAGCACCGCCGCGGCGTTCGCCGCCGGGTCCGCGACCGCGACCGGCACCGTGCAGGCCGCGACCCGGGCGAACCCGTGCGCATAGGCCGAGTAGAAGTCCACACGTCCACTCTAGGGCGCCGAGGTGTGAGTTCTTGCGCGCCCAAGTGCGAGTTCTTGCGCGCCGAGGGTGCACTTCTTGCGCGTCGAGGTGTGAGTTCTTGCGCGCCGAGGTGTCACTTCTTGCGGTCAGCGGCGGTACGTCGCCCGCCAGCGCG
>JBEVFC010000124.1:0-3915 GCA_040512455.1 Nocardioides sp. | reverse complement strand
GAGGTGTAGACGAGCGCGTCCCGGATCCCGGCGCGCCGGAGGATGGGCGTGTCCGCCACGGACGCGATGAACGCCTCGAGGTTCGCCCCGACGGGGACGGTGCGCGGGTCGGTCATGCGCGCAACCTACGCCCGGAAATGCCGCAAGGGGCGGGATCCGGAGGAGGATCCCGCCCCTTGTCTTCCCCAAGACCGCAGGCCGGGGTCGAGGCGGCCTGCGACGTTTGTGACCGGTCAGTCGGTGACCGGGACGTAGATGGTCTGGCCGGCGACGAGCATCGCGCTGTCCAGCGCGTTGAGCTCCTTGATGGTCGCCACCATGTCGCGCACCTCGCCGTCGGGGGCGAGCTCGGAGGCGATCGCCCAGAGCGTGTCGCCCTCGCCGACCATGACCGCCTCGGTGGGCTGGTCGGTGCCGGCGTCGTTGGTGGCCACGGAGGTGGCGCCGAGGAACAGTGCCGCGCCGAGCACGAGCAGCAGCGCCGCCACGAACACCACGAACCGGCCGCGGCGGGTCAGCCGGACCTCGGCGCGCGGAGCGGGCGTCGGGGCCACGCGCAGCGGGCGGGCCTGGTCGCTGGCCGGCCGCGGGCGGACCACGCGGGGACGGGCGACGTACGTGTCGGGCGAAAGGGTCATGCTGCTCATCGGGACCTCCGGGGAAGGGGTGGTCGGTGCGGTCATGGGGAATGTCTAACGGCCACCACCGACAACGGGCCCGGTGAGCGACTCGATCAGACATTCGATCGAACACATGTGCGAAGTTAGATCATGTGTTCGAACGAATCAAGCAACACGCCGAACAGGTGTTCGAACGAGTCGCGAGGACCCGAGCGTCGCGGCAGGATGCCACCATGTCCGGCTACTCAGGCACCCCGCTGGTGACCAAGCTCGGGATCAAAGACGCACACACGGTGCTGCTCGACGGCCTGCCGGAGGGCGTGGACCTGGGCGACCTCGGCGCCGCGCACGTCGTACGCCGCCTGCCGTCCGGGGCGTCGCTGGACGTCACGCTGACCTTCCACCTCGAGCGGTCCCGGTTCGAGCGTCGGCTGCCGATGCTGATCGGGCGGACCGTCGGCAACGGGATGATCTGGGTCTGCTGGCCCAAGAGGGCGAGCAAGGTGCCGACCGACCTCACCGAGGACGTGGTCCGGGAGGTCGCGCTCGCCGACGGGGTCGTCGACGTGAAGGTCGCCGCGATCGACGAGGTCTGGTCCGGGCTGAAGCTGGTACGGCGGCTGGCCGACCGGTGAGCTAGCGCGAGGCCCGACGGCCGCCAGGCTGGCGCGGCGGGACGGACGGTGCGTCCGACGGGTCGGCGGTCGTGTCGCCGGTGGTGATGCCCAGCGCCCGCAGCAGGCGGGCGATCAGGATCAGCCCGATGAACAGGCAGGCGGCGGCACCGAGGCAGGAGATGGCGAGGAAGCCCCAGGCGGCGCTCTCGCCGCCCCGGGCGGCGCTGCCGAAGTCGACGGCGGTCTTCACCAGGTAGCCCCACGCCACCACCAGCAGCGTGGTGGCCAGGGCGAGCAGCAGTGCCCCGCGCTTGGGTGGCTTGCGCTGCTTCGGACCGCGCCGCGATCCGCCGTGCTTGCCCCGAGAAGACTGCTCCGTCACCACGGCGTCATTCTGTCAGGCTCGCCCCCGGCTTGCCGGTCGAAAACGCGGCCGTGGCAGGGTCGACTCGTGGAGGTTCTTCCCGATCTGGTGGCGCCGGAGCCGGTCGTCGTGTTCTGCGGCATGGCATCGACGCGCAGCTGCAAGGTGCGCGAGCGCTACTACGCCACCCCGGGCAACAACTTCTGGGAGATGCTCCACGCCAGCGGCTTCACCGACCGTCGCCTCGGGCCGGAGGACGACGAGCAGGTCCTGGGTCTCGGGCTGGGACTCACCGACCTGGTCCGCGACGACGAGGTCAGCCCGCCGACGTACGCCCTCGACGAGCTGGTCGCCAAGGTCGGGACCTGGCGGCCGGACATCCTGGCGTTCTCCAGCAAGACGGTCGCGGCGGTGGTCGCCCGCGAGCTCGGGCACCGGCGGCCGGGCCTCGGCGAGACGGGTTGGGAGGTGGCCGGTGCTGAGGCCTATGTGCTCCCTGGGACCAGTGGGGCGAACCGGAGACGCGAGTACGACGGCCGCCCGGACCGGCTCTCCTGGTGGGTCGACCTGGCCCAGCTCGCGGGTCGTACGCCGGGCCCCTGAGGCCCGCGAAACGCGCCCGGGACCGCCGTCCGGTCGGGAAGAAATCGGCCCTGACCTGCGGTTATACCTGCGTACCCGAAGTACGTCGGAAATCTGTCCCGTTCCGCTTGCATCGATCCCCAGCGGGTGTATCGTTACCACTACATCTAGTAGTTACACCGCTGTAGTTATCCACATCTAGTTCCACAGAAGTGGTCGCCCACTGCACAGGTAGCCGCGAGTTGTGCACAGGTTTCGCCCCGCTCTCCACATCCCCGTCGCAGAAGTTCACCCTGGTAGAGGGTGGGCTGCGGCATACCCGGGGAGCGGTCACCACCCGCCGTACGCCCCCAAGGACGCGCAGAGAGGAGGACCCACGATGCACTGCCCCTACTGCCGGAGCACCGACACCCGGGTCCTCGACTCGCGGGTCACCGAGGACGGCGGCGCGATCCGCCGCCGGCGGACCTGCCCGTCGTGCGAGAAGCGGTTCTCCACCGTCGAGCAGATGCAGCTGACCGTGCTCAAGCGCTCCGGCGCCACCGAGCCGTTCACCCGCGAGAAGGCGATCTCCGGCGCCCGGAAGGCCTGCAAGGGCCGCCCGGTCTCCGAGGACGACCTGGCCTGCCTGGGCCAGACCGTCGAGGACGTCCTGCGCGGCGAGGGATGGGCGGAGGTGCCGGCGCACGAGGTCGGCCTGGCCATCCTCGGCCCGCTGCGGGCCCTCGACGAGGTCGCCTACCTCCGTTTCGCGTCGGTCTACCGGCAGTTCGAGTCCGCCGAGGACTTCGAGGCCGAGATCGCGATGCTGCGCGCCGAGCGCGCGCTACCAGCCCCTGCGGGCTGACCCCAGACGGCCCGGCGTGTGTAGTGGGGAAGCTGCGCGCGCCGGGCCCACCAATCATCAGAGCAGTGCCAGCTGAAGTGCCGGGAACCACCAGGAATGAGGAGAACATGACCGAGACCGTGAGCGGGGGGTCTGCGTCGCAGACCACGAGCGGGATGACGATGGAGCGCGTCTTCAGCACCGAGGGCGTCCACCCCTACGACGAGATCACGTGGGAGCGTCGCGACGTCGTCCAGACGAACTGGAAGACCGGCGAGGCCGTCTTCGAGCAGCGCGGTGTCGAGTTCCCGGACTTCTGGTCGGTCAACGCCTCGACCATCGTCACCACCAAGTACTTCCGCGGCGCCGTCGGCACCGACGTACGCGAGTGGAGCCTCAAGCAGCTCGTCGACCGGGTGGTGAAGACCTACACCAAGGCCGGCACCGAGCACGGCTACTTCACGACCAAGAAGGACGCCGAGACCTTCGAGCACGAGCTCACCTGGCTGCTCGTCCACCAGTACTTCTCGTTCAACTCTCCCGTGTGGTTCAACGTCGGCACCCCGTCGCCGCAGCAGGTCTCGGCCTGCTTCATCCTGTCGGTCGACGACTCGATGGACTCGATCCTCAACTGGTACAAGGAAGAGGGCTTCATCTTCAAGGGCGGCTCCGGCGCCGGCCTCAACCTCTCCCGCATCCGCTCCTCCAAGGAGCTCCTCTCCTCCGGTGGTACGGCGTCCGGTCCGGTGTCCTTCATGCGCGGCGCCGACGCCTCCGCGGGCACCATCAAGTCGGGCGGCGCCACGCGTCGTGCGGCGAAGATGGTCGTCCTCGACGTCGACCACCCGGACATCGAGGAGTTCGTGATGACCAAGGCGCGCGAGGAGGACAAGATCCGCGCGCTGC
>JBEVFC010000089.1:0-4268 GCA_040512455.1 Nocardioides sp. | reverse complement strand
GACCGGCTCGACCTGCTCAACAAGTTCCTGCCGTTCGTCCACTCGCCCCTCTAGCTCACACCCCGGCCCCGTCGTGCTCCACCACGACGGTGTTGATGCCGGGGCTCTGGTCGGCGGGCGTGAACTCCACGAGCTCGACGTCGTCGTCGATGTGGGCGTTGTGCCCCGGCCGGACGTAGTAGGCGTCGCCGGCCGAGATGACCTCGGTCCGGCCGTCGGCGTACCGCATCGTCACCCGGCCCTTGAGGCAGTAGCCGAAGTGCGACTCCTGGCAGGCGCCGCCGGGAAGGTCGGCGAACCACTGAGCGGTGTCGAGTCCGGCGTTCCACCGCTCGAGGGCGATCGTCATGCCGCCCGCCTCGGCGCGGTGCTGCTGGCCGGCACCGTCGATGTCGACGGCGAGCTCGGTGTTGTCGCGGGTGAAGGTTCCCATCTCTGCTGCTCCTCGGTCGGTGACCGATGTTCTCGGTCGGGAGGTCGACCGTAGAAGCTGCACCGGGGTGCAAGGTCAAGGCCTTGACCCTGCACCCGGGTGCAGGGTTTACCGTGGGTGGGTGCGGATCTCCGAGCTCGCCGAGTCCGTGGGAGTGCCGACCTCCACGGTGCGCTACTACGAGCGGGTCGGCCTGCTGGCCGACCCGGCCCGCACCGCGTCCGGCTACCGCGAGTACGAAGAGGACGCGGCCGCCCGGCTGCTGTTCGTCGCTCGCGCGCGGCGGATGGGGCTGACCTGCGAACAGATCGCCTCGTTGATCCCGGTGTGGGACGGCACGAACTGCGCTGCTGCCCAGGACCGGGTCGTCCGGCTGATCGAGGAGAAGCAGGCCGAGATCGCCAAGCGCATCCTCGAGCTCGAGCGGTTCTCTGCCCAGCTCGACGCGGTGAGGACCGAACTCGCCTCGCAACCCCCGCCCCAGTCGTGTCGGGCGGACCTCACCTGTTGCGTCCCGGAGTCCGCAGGCACGCCGGTCGCCCTCGAGCTCACCTCCCGGCGCTGAACGCCAACGCGTGGCAGCATGCGGCTCCATGCCTCCGGACGAGAGTGGCGGCCGCCACCAAGGGATCCTCGCGGACTGGAACGACGACCGGGGGTTCGGCTTCATCACCCCGGCCGCCGGAGGACCGCGGGCCTTCGTGCACGTGAGCGCCTTCCCTCGTGACCGGCGGCCTGTCACGAACTGTCTCGTCACGTACGCCGTGAGCCGGGACGAGCGCAACCGACTCCGCGCCTCGGAGGTGCTGTACGTGGTCCCCGCCCGGGCCAGGCGAACGAGCACTCCCGGGCTGCTGGGGGCGCTCTCCACCACGGCGCTGTTCTTCGGCGGCCTGGCGGGCCTCGTGTGGAGGGGCGACGCACCCGGGTTGCTGCTGCTCGCCTATGCCGTGCTCAGCGGCGTTGCGTTCGCGATGTACCGGGCCGACAAGGCCGCCGCCGTCCGCGGCACGTGGCGCACGCCGGAGGCGAACCTCCACGCCGTCGCCCTGCTGGGTGGCTGGCCGGGCGCGCTGGTGGCCCGGCGGCTCTTCCGCCACAAGACGTCCAAACAGCCGTTCCGCACCGTCTTGTGGGGAACGGTCGTCGTCAACTGCGTGGCGCTCGCCTGGATTCTGTACGACGGACCACGGGCGCTCGGCTGATGGCGGTCAGCCGAAGTCGCAGGGCCAGGGCCTCCCGCAAGCGCAAGCGCCGGATGGACAGCGTCGAACACGACCTCAGCGACGTGGAGTGGGCGGCGATCAAGGCCGCCTGGGGCGGCTGCGCGTACTGCGGCGCCACGGCCGGGCCGCTGCAGCGTGACTGCGTGCTGCCGATCTCCCGCGGCGGCCGCTACACGCTCGACAACATCGCCCCGGCGTGCAGCGCCTGCAACGCCAGCAAGTGCAACGACGAGGTCACCGGCTGGCTGCGGCGCAAGCGCCTGGACGAGCGCGCCTTCCTGGTGCGTCACCACGAGATCCTCGGCTCGCTCAGGCTCCGGTTCCGCGTCCCGGCTGCCGAGACCCAGGCGCCGGAGCAGCTGGACGTCTGACCCCCGGATGGGCGGGTCGGCCGGGAGCGATGGCGGCGTACAGCAGCGAGTCCTGCCACGCGCCGCGGATGAGCACGTGGTCGCGGAGACGGCCCTCGCGCTGCATGCCGATCTTCTCCAGCACCCGGTAGGAGCCGACGTTCTCCGGGCGGCAGGTGGCCCAGATGCGGTGCAGCCCGAGGGTGTCGAAACCGAAGCGCAGCAGCGCCTCCGCCGCCTCGGTCGCGTAGCCGGAGCCCCACCGGTCCCGGCTGATCGCGAAGCCGGTCTCCGCGTCGTGCTGGCCCTGTCGGTAGAGGCCGACGGACCCGAACGGCTCGCCGCCGGGCTCGGTCACCGCGAACGTCCAGCCGGTCCGCGGTTCGGTGGCCTGCTCCTCGAGCCAGCCCTCGATGAACATCCGGGTGTCGTCGGGGGTGTTGGGCCCCCACGCCACGAACCGGGAGTTCTCGGGGTCGGACGCGAACCGATGGACGGCGTCGAAGTCGCCATGGGCGTACTCACGGAGCACCAGGCGAGAGGTCACGAGCTGCACGTCCCCAAGCGTGGCAGATCGCGGTCCGGGAGAAACTCCCGTTCCTCTGTCGTATCGCGCGTTCCCGGTTCGTGGGGAGGATGACCGGCAAGGAACCCACGGAGGAGGCACCATGCGCACCCTGATCGTCACCGAGTTCATCTCCCTCGACGGCGTCGTCGACTCGCCCGGCGGCGGCGACCACCCGCACGCGGGCTGGACCTTCAAGGACGTCGCGTTCGACGAGGCGGCGTACGAGATCAAGGGCCGGGAGCAGTCCGAGGCCTCCGCCATGCTGATGGGGCGGGTCAGCTACGACGAGTTCGCGCCGGTCTGGCCGACCATGGAGGAGTTCGCCGAGTACAACGCGATGCAGAAGTACGTCGTCTCCACCACGCTCACCGACCCGGAGTGGAACAACACCAGCGTGCTGCGCTCCCTCGACGAGGTGGCCGACCTCAAGGAGGGCGACGGCGGCACGATCCTGGTCCACGGCAGCGCGACACTGGCCCAGAACCTCGCCGCCGCCGGCCTGGTCGACCGGTACCACCTGCTGGTGTTCCCGGTGCTGCTCGGCGGCGGCAAGAGGCTGTTCGGCGAGGGCGACAAGACCAGGCTGTCCCTCGTCGAGCACGCGACGTACGCCAACGGCATCCAGCTCAACGTCCTCGACGTCGTCCGCTGAGCGGCCCCGCACCGGCACCCGCGGGCCGTCCGGGACTGGTCCTCGTAGGGGGTGGCGGAACAAAACCGCGTCCCGCGACACTGAACAGTCAACGGAGCACGCCGGCAGGGAGCACCGCGGGAGGCGCAATGCCGCACAACCACCTGATCGACATCTCGGGAGCCGAGATCACCACCGACCGGATCCGGCTGCGGCCGTGGACGGAGGCGGATGCCGAACCCGCGCTCGCGGTGTTCGGCACCGAGGCTGTCGCACGGTGGCTGGCCCCGGCGATGACCAGCATCCCCGACGTCGACGCGATGCGGGACGTCCTCCGCGGCTGGGCCGCCGAGCACCGGGACAGCGGGCGCCCGACCGGACGCTGGGCCATGGAGCGTGCCGACACCGGCGAGGTCATCGGCGGTGGGGCGGTGCTGCCGCTGCCGCCGGAGGGCGACGACCTGGAGATCGGCTGGCAGCTGGCGCCGGAGGTGTGGGGCCAGGGGTACGCCGCCGAGGCCGGGCACGCCCTCGCGCACTACGCGTTCAGCCACGGGGAGGACGAGGTGTTCGCCGTGGTCCGGCCGCAGAACACCCGTGGCGTGGCCACCGCGGCCCGCGTCGGGATGGAATGGGTCGGCGAGACGGACAAGTACTACGACCTCCAGCTGCAGGTGTTCCGGATGCGCAAGGGTGACATCGACGTGCCGTCACCCCGCGCCGGCCAGTAGCTCTCCCGGCGCGCCCCGACGCCTGACCACCCGTCCGGGCCACTCCCCCCAGAAGTGGGTCACCCAAGCGGGTGGTCTTGACCGGTTCGTGGCCCTGTGGCGGCGCTCACTGAGACGATGACCGCATGACCGTCCACGTCCCGGCCCAGTGGCTGCCGGAGCCCGAGCTGCTGGACAGCCTGGACACCGCCGCGCTGGCCGTTGGCACCGACGGGAAGGTCCGCCACGCCAACCTCGCCGCCACCACGGCGTACGCCGGCCCGGGCGGCACGCTCGTCGGCCGGCCGCTGACCGGGCTCTTCGCCGAGGGCGACCGCGAGGCCCTCGAC
>JBEVFC010000083.1:0-4046 GCA_040512455.1 Nocardioides sp. | reverse complement strand
ATATCGGGGGTACCTAGTCGCCCCAGTGTGCCTGTGCGGTCGTGGGCGTGGCAAGCGGAATCGCACCCGGATTGGGTTATTGTCGAGTGATTCAGCCGTCGGGAAGGGCAATCGACCACGAAATCAGTGGTCCAGGAGGGTTTTCATGGCACTGGTCGTCTTCCGCAACGGCGGCGTCTTCGACGGCTCACGGCATCGCACGGGGCAGGCCGTGGTCGTCGAGGGCGACCGGATCCTGGCCGTGGTCGAGGAGCCCGAGCTGGCCGGCCTGGACGTCACCGGCGGCACCGAGGTCGACCTGGCCGGCGGCCTGGTGCTCCCGGGTTTCGTCGACGCCCACGTGCACCCGGTGCAGGGCGGCCTCGAACGGATCCGCTGTGACCTCTCCGAGGCGCACACCCGCGAGGACTACCTCCGGACCGTGCGGGAGTACGCCGCCGCGCACCCGGAGCTGCCGTGGATCCTCGGCGGGGGCTGGGCGATGTCCGCCTTCCCCGGTGGTACGCCGACCGCGGCCGACCTCGACGCCGTCGTCCCGGACCGCCCGGTCTTCCTGCCCAACCGCGACCACCACGGCGCCTGGGTCAACAGCAGGGCGATGGAGATCGCCGGCATCGGTCCCGACAGCCCCGACCCCGCGCACGGCCGCTTCGAGCGGGACGCCGACGGCCGCCCCACCGGCACCCTGCACGAGGGGGCGATGGCGGTGGTGTCGCGGCACTGCCCGCCCACCACCGACGACGAGACCTACCGGGGCCTGCTCGAGGGCCAGCGGTATCTGCACTCGCTGGGGGTGACCGCCTGGCAGGACGCGATCCTCGGTGCGTACGCCGGCGCCGACGACGCCTCCCCGACGTACCTCCGCGCCGCGACCAGCGGTGACCTGACCGGCACGGTCGTCGGGGCGCTGTGGTGGGACCGCGAGCGCGGCGTGGAGCAGGTGCCCGAGCTGGTCGAGCGGCGGCGGCGGTTCACCAGCGGCCGGCTGCGGGCGACGTCGGTCAAGATCATGCAGGACGGGGTCGCCGAGAACGGCACGGCGGCAATGTCGGAGCCGTACCTCGACCGCTGCGGCCACGTCGGCGACAACCGCGGCCACTCGTTCGTGGAGGCCGCCGCGCTGCGGACCGCGGTGCACCGCCTCGACGGCGAGGGCTTCCAGGTGCACGTGCACTGCATCGGCGACCGGGCGGTGCGCGAGACGCTGGACGCCTTCGAGGGGCTCGACCCGGGCCGCGACCTGCGCCACCACATCGCTCACCTGCAGCTGATCCGGCCCGAGGACGTCCCGCGGTTCGCGAGCCTCGGCGTGACGGCCAACATGCAGGCGCTGTGGGCCTGCCTCGACGACCAGATGACCGACCTCACGCTGCCGTTCCTCGGCCCGGAGCGCGCCCGCTGGCAGTACCCGTTCGGCGACCTGGCCCGCGCCGGGGCGGTTCTCGCCTGCGGCAGCGACTGGCCGGTCAGCACCCCGGACCCGCTGGCCGCGATCCACGTCGCGGTCAACCGCTGGGCCCACGGCGAGGAGGGCCCGGCCGGCTCGGAGCCGTTCCTGCCCGAGCAGGCGCTCGCCGCCGAGGCCGCGTTCGCGGCGTACACCGCCGGCTCCTCCCGGCTGAACCACCGCGACGACGCGGGAGTGCTGCGCGCCGGCGCGGTCGCCGACCTGGCGGTCCTCGACCGGGACCCGTTCGCCGGGCCGGCGGCGGAGATCGCCACGGCCCGCGTGGTGTCGACGTGGGTCGACGGCCGTCCGGTCTTCGAGGCCTCTAGCTGACGTCCTTCGGGTCGGGCAGCTCGTCGTCGGGGTTCGCCCTGAGGTAGCGGCCGACCTTGTCGCTCTCGACCGCGTCCCAGAGCTTGCCGGCCCGCTCCGCCGCGATGATGTTGACCGAGCCGGCGTCGGGCACGGTCGCGTAGTGGTCGAGGGGGAGCGTCATGAACCGCACCTTCCTCGACTCGAGGTCACGCATCGAGAGCGCCAGTCCGCGGATGTCGCTGCTCTTCCAGCTCTCGTCGACCGTGAGGTTCTGGGTGATCGCCTCGAGGGTGTCGGTGAACTTCACGGGGTTGCCGATGGTGCCGTCCTCGAGCACCTTCCCCATCAGCGCGCGCAGGAAGTTCTGCTGCCGGTCGACACGGTCGAAGTCGCCGTTGGCCAGGCCGTGCCGGGTGCGGACGTACTGGAGCGCCTTGACGCCCTCGAGGTGGTTGATGCCCTGCTCCCACTCGACCTTCTGCTTGGAGTCGTAGAACGCCTCGGGAACGTAGACGTCGACGCCGCCCACCGCGGTGGTCAGGTCACGGAAACCCTCGAAGTCGATGACCGCCAGGTGGTCGATGCGGAGATCGGCGAGGTTCTCGATGGTCCGCAGCGTGCCGAAGGGGCCGTACTGGGAGAACGCCTCGTTGATCTTGTTCTTCCCGTGCTTGACTCCCTCGCCGTCGTAGATCGGGACGTAGGAGTCGCGCGGCACGGAGACGACGTACGCCGACTTCCGGTCGGCCGGGAGGTGGACGACCATCATCGAGTCGCTGCGGTAGGCCCCCGGGTCCCACTCGCCGTCCTTGAGGAGCTCGGCGACGGTCGGCTTCTCCTCGCGCTGGTTGGGGTTGTCGGCGCCCATCAGCAGGATGTTGGTCGCCTCGCTCTTGACCCTCTCGGGGCGGGGGCCCTTGTCCAGGACCCGGTCGTCGGCGCGCTGGATGTTGTCGAGCTTGCTGTTCAGGTTCCAGCCGTAGGCGCCCACCACGGTCGCGGTCAGGACGGCGCCCGCGAGCAGGATCGCCGGCCCCTTGCGGTGGCCGTTCCGGAACTCCCACACGGCGGCGCCGACCATGGTCAGGACCGCGACCACCAGCAGCCACGCGGTCAGCTCCAGGAAGCCGTGCAGCATCAGCCAGTAGAGCCCGGCCATGGCCAGCAGGGTGGCGACCGGAGCGACCACGAACGTGCGGCGCATCGGCCTCCCTCTCCACGGAACCGGTGCCTCCGGCCGCGCGCGACCATTCTGACCTACAACTGGTCAGATCTTCGGTATCCAGTGTTCAGCGCGCAGCAATGTTCTGATTACCTCGGTCTGGGGGCCGTTCCTCTACAGAATTCGTTGAATTGTCGTTAGGCTCCCGAACACAGACAACCGCGATACGGGATGGGACCTCATGGCTGACACGACCTTCCGCAACGTCATCAACGGCGAGCTGGTGGACAGCGCCTCCGGCGAGACCTACGACGTCGTCGACCCGACCACGGGTGAGGTCTACGCCACGGCTCCGAAGTCCGGTGCCGAGGACGTCGACCGGGCCTACGCGGCGGCGTCGAAGGCCTTCGAGGTCTGGGGCGACACCACACCCTCGGAGCGTCAGCTGGCCATGCTCAAGATCGCCGACGCGCTCGAGAAGCGCTCGCGCGAGTTCGTCGACGTGGAGTCCCGTGACACCGGCAAGCCGATCGGGTTCACCATCGACGAGGAGCTGCCGCCCGCTATCGACCAGATCCGGTTCTTCGCCGGCGCCGCCCGGGTGCTCGAGGGCAGGGCCGCCGGCGAGTACCTCAAGGACCACACCTCGTTCGTGCGCCGCGAGCCGATCGGTGTCGTGGGTCAGGTGACGCCCTGGAACTACCCGCTGATGATGATGGTCTGGAAGATCGCGCCGGCACTGGCCGCGGGCAACTGCATCGTGCTCAAGCCCAGCGACACCACCCCGGCCTCCTCCACGCTGCTCGCCGAGCTGGCGGCGGAGTTCCTGCCGCCGGGCGTCCTCAACGTGGTCACCGGCGACCGTGACACCGGCCGGCTGGTCGTCGAGCACCCGACCCCGCAGCTGGTGGCGATCACCGGATCGGTGCGGGCCGGCATGCAGGTCGCGCACTCCGCGGCCGACCAGCTCAAGCGCGTGCACCTCGAGCTCGGCGGCAAGGCCCCGGTGGTCGTGTTCGACGACGCCGACATCGAGGCGGCCGCCGAGGGCATCGCCGGCGCCGGCTACTTCACCGCCGGCCAGGACTGCACGGCGGCCACCCGGGTGCTCGCCGGCCCGGG
>JBEVFC010000072.1:0-6066 GCA_040512455.1 Nocardioides sp. | reverse complement strand
GGCAGCACCGCCTTGTCGTCGGTGTAGGTGACACCGGTGATCAGGGAGCCGGACTCGTTGAGCAGGTCGAACCGGTCGAGCCAGTAGTCCGCGGCCTTGGCCAGCACGAAGATGCCCATCAGCACCGACAGCTGGGAGGCGGCGGCACCGGAGAAGCGGTCGTGCTGCGACTGCAGCCGGATGCCGCCGTACAGGTAGTGGACGATCGCGGCGGCGATCAGCGAGATGACCGCGACGGCCATCGCGAAGTCGACGAGGTAGTGCAGCCACGGCAGGTCGAAGACGTAGAAGCCGATGTCGCGGTTGAAGTAGGGGTCCTTGCGGCCGAAGTCGACGCCGTTGCGCCAGAGGAGGTACTCGCGCCACTTGCCGGACGCGGTGGCGCCGGCGAACAGGCCGATCGCCACCGAGACGCCGACCAGCAGCAGGGTGCGGATCGGGGTGACCGCCTCGCGGTAGCGGTCGAGGCTGACCTGCTCGGGCGAGGACGGCCGGAAGATCGGCCGGAACCGGTAGGCCAGCAACAGGTTGGCGCCGACGGCCAGGGCCATCAGGATGCCGAACACCGCGAACAGGCCCACCTTGGTGCGCAGCAGGGTGGTGAACACGTCCTGGTAGCCGACCGAGCCGAACCACAGCCGCTCGGTCCAGAAGGAGGAGAACCCGGTGAAGGCCAGGAAGAGGACGACGAGGCTTCCGACGGTGATCAGCAGCGCGCGAGAGCGCCGGGGCGGCTCCGGAGCCTGCTCCGCCTGGTCCTGCTCGTCGTCGTACATGCCACCGCTCACGGCCTGTCCTCCGCATCGCCCTCGGTGTCGCCCTGTCCGACCAGGTCGGTGACGTCCAGGGTGCCGCGCAGCAGCTCCAGGAGCGCCGGCACCAGGTCGACGCCGCCGACCACCGACACGTCGTCGTCATGGGCGCGCAGCCGCAGCGCGCAGTACGTCGCGCCGGCCCGCGTCGCGCCGGCCACGATCCGGACCTCCTGGCGGTCCGGGTGGTCCTCCGCGAACGCCTGCGCGGCACTCGCGTCGTCCGGGATGGCACCGTCCACGCTCGGCGGCAGGACCAGCCGCTCCACGACCGCCGCGCAGCCGGTGACCTGCTCGGGCCACATGATCGACTCCAGCACCGACTCGAGGGGTACGTCGAGGGCGAGCTCCTGCTCGATCGGCGTGAACGACCCGGCCGCGCTGGACTCGTCGAGACCCATCTCCGCGGCCAGTGCGGGCTCTGCCTGGACCAGGTCGCCGGTATTGACCAGTGCGTAGAGCCGAGCCGGCTGGTCCCAGCCGGCCGAGGAGATGTGCTGCTCGATCTCCAGCACCGCCGACGCCAGGGCCGGGTCGGGCAGCGGCCCCTCGGCGACGGTCTCGACGGCGGGGTCCCCCACGTTGTCGGCTGTGGGATCCACGGGCTGGTGGTCGGTCACGTTCACTCCTTGGTGCACGAAGGCAGGTCGGCGTCCGGGTCGTCGACCCAGGTCTGGATGGACTTGAGGGCGTCGGGCATCGTCTTCACACGGACCAGCCGCATGTCGTCGCGGGGCGCACCGAGCGCCTGTTCACAGTTGGCGGAGGGCACCAGGAAGAGCTCGGCACCGGCATCGCGGGCGCCGACGATCTTCTGGGCGATGCCGCCGATCGGGCCGACGGTGCCGTCGGGGGTGAGCTCACCGGTGCCGGCGATGTCGTGACCGCCGGTCAGCGTCTCGGGGGTGAGCGTGTCGTAGATCGCCAGCGAGAACATCAGGCCGGCGCTGGGCCCGCCGATCTTCGGGTCGATGAGTACGTTGACGTCGAACGGGAAGTCGTAGGCGGCCCCCAGGGACACGCCGACACGGGGACCGTCGGCGGTCTTCTCCGGGGTCACCTCCACGCGTTGGCGCTTGCCGCCGCGGCGGATCAGCAGGTCGAAGGTGGCGCCCTTCTCGGCGACCTTGACGACGTCGGAGGCACTCGTGACCTTCTTGCCGTTGACCCGGAGCACCTCGTCGCCGACCTCGAGGACACCGTCGGCGGGCATGTCCGACACGACGTCCTGGATCCTGACGGTGGTCTTCAGGTCGTACCCGAGCTGGGTGAGCGCGACCGCGATCGCCGCGTCCTGGGAGGACACCATGTCCACGGCGCCCTCGGTGTCGCTCTGCTGGTCGGTCTCGCCCTCGTCGTACACCGCGTCGTACGGCTCGACGGCCTCCTCGTCGCTCAGCCAGGCGGTCAGGGCCTCGAAGATGCTGACGTCGTCCTGGGGCGGGGTCACCGAGACGGTGGTCATCCGGAGCGAGCCGTCGTCGTCGTAGTACGCCGGGTGCCCGGAGACCTGGATCCGCTCCTGGCCACCGGTCTCCGAGAGCATGTCGGTGGTGGACCCCGGGTGGTAGGTGACGTACGGCACCGGAAGCAGGGCAGCGGCTACCCACAACCCCACCAGCAAGGGCACCGCGATCACGGTTGCCACGGTGCGCCGACTCATGCCGCCAAGCCTCTCATCCTGCGACAAGCGGACCGGCGACGGCTCAGGCCGAGCGCTGGTCGTCCGTGCGGGAGGGCTTCTCCCCGCCGGGCGGGGTGGACGGGCGTGAGGACGGGCGTACGGCGATGCCGGTGCTGCGGTCGCGGGGACGGGAGGTCGCCGGGCTCCGTCGCGACGCCGCGGGGTGCTCCTTGCGCAGGGCCTTGGCCAGCCGCTCGACGGCGACGTCACGGTCCACCTCGCCCCGGCCGCTGCGGCCGAGCCAGGTCACCCAGAGCATCGCCAGCACGGTCACCACGACCGGCGGGACCAGCCACCACAGGATGTCCATGGGGGCATGGTGTCACGTATTGCCATGCAGCGTCGGTCAGGGCGCGCCGACCCACTCCTCGTCGCCGTCGCTGAACAGCTGGTGCTTCCAGATCGGGACCTCGGCCTTGAGCCGGTCGATCAGGGACCGGGAGGCGGTGAACGCGTCTCCCCGGTGGGCGGCGGCGACCGCCACGATGACCGCCACGTCACCGATCGCCAGCGGACCGGTCCGGTGCACCGCGGCCAGCCCGAGGACGCCGTACTCGGCGGCGACGGAGTCGCAGACCTCCTGGAGCCGGTCGAGGGCGCTCGGGTGCGCGGAGTACTCCAGACCCGTCACGCCGCGGCCGCCGTCGTGGTCACGCACGCGGCCGACGAACAGGGTCAGCCCACCCGAGGCGTCGTCGTCGAGAACGGCGAGCACCTCGTCGATGTCGAGCGGGGTCTCGCGGAGCGCGACCAGGCGGACGGCGGAGCCGTCGGGGGCGTCGGACATGGGAGGGAGCGTAGCGCTCACCAAGAGGCGAGTAATTTGATCCCATGAGCGACAACCCCGACGAGCAGCCCGACAACCCTTTCAAGGGCACGCCCTTCGAGCAGTTCTTCGGCGGGCAGATGCCCGACCTGGCCGGGCTCATGAGCCAGGTGCAGGCGATGATGGCGCCCCACGACGGAGCCGTGAACTGGACGTTGGCCGGCGACATCGCCCGTCGGGCGGTGGCCCAGCAGCCCGACCCCTCCCCCACGCAGCGCCAGCAGGACCAGGTCTCGGACGCGGTCCGGCTGGCCGACCACTGGCTCGACGAGGCCACCACGTTCAGCTCCGGGGTCACCTCGACCGCGGCGTGGAGCCGTGCCGAGTGGGTCGAGTCGACCCGTGAGGTGTGGCGCCGGCTGGTCGAGCCGGTGGCCGAGAGCGTCGTCGGCGCGATGGGCACCGCGCTGCCCCAGGAGGCCCAGGCCATGGCCGGTCCGCTGATGGGCATGCTCGGCCAGATGGGGGGCGCCATGTTCGGCACCCAGGTCGGCTCGGCGATCGGCGGTCTCGCCACCGAGGTGCTCACCGCCTCCGACATCGGGCTCCCGCTCGGCCCGGCCGGCAAGGCCGCGCTGGTGCCCACCAACGTCGCTGCGTTCGCCGAGGGCCTCGACGTGAGCGAGGACGACGTCCTCCTCTGCCTCGCGCTCCGCGAGGCCGCGCACCAGCGCCTGTTCGCCCACGTGCCCTGGCTGCGCGAGCACCTGCTGTCCGCGGTCGCCGACTACGGCCGCGGCATCACCATCGACACCGCCGGCATGGAGGAGCAGATCCGGGGCCTCAACCCGACCGACCCGACCGCGATCCAGCAGGCGCTCGAGGGCGGGCTGTTCGAGCCGACCAAGACGCCGGCCCAGGAGGCCGCGCTGACCCGTCTCGAGACCACCCTGGCATTGGTCGAGGGCTGGGTCGACGAGGTCGTCGGCCAGGCGACCCACGACCGGATGCCGGCCGCCGCCAAGATGCAGGAGGCGGTACGCCGCCGCCGCGCCGCCGGCGGCCCGGCCGAGGAGACCTTCGCCGCCCTGGTCGGCCTGGAGCTGCGCCCGCGCCGGCTTCGCGACGCCTCCACGCTGTGGGGCTCGCTCCGCTCCCGCCAGGGCATCGAGGCCCGGGACACCGTGTGGCTGCACCCCGACCTGCTGCCCACCTCGACCGACCTCGACGACCCGCTGGGCTTCCGCGAGGACATCGGCGAGGCGACCGAGATGGCCGATGACGACTTCGACGCGGCGCTGGCGCAGCTGCTCGACGAGGGCACCGGCGACGGCACGGGCGGCAAGGACCCCGGCACCGACGACCCCAAGGAGTGAGCGCCGCACTCCACCGCGACGCCCTGGCGTCGCTCACCGGGTGGACCCCGCCCACCGCTGCCCAGGAGGCCCTGCGGCAGCGGTACCTCACCCACCTGGCCGAGCACACGGACGGGATGACGCGCAGCAGCTACCCCGACCACCTCACTGCCAGCACCCTGGTGCTCTCCGCTGCGGGTGACCGGGTGCTGCTGACCCTGCACGCCAAGGCCAGGCAGTGGTTCCAGTTCGGCGGCCACTGCGAGCCCGGCGACCTCACGCTGGCCGCGGCGGCCGCGCGCGAGGCGGCCGAGGAGTCCGGGATCCCGGATCTCGCGGTCGACCCGGTGCCGGTGCAGCTGAGCGAGCACGCGGTGCCGTTCTGCGACCCCCGCGGCGGTGTCCACCACCTCGACGTACGCTTCGTCGCCGTCGCGCCGGCGGACGCCGAGCACGCGGTCAGCGAGGAGTCACTCGACGTGCGCTGGTGGCCGGCCGACGCGCTGCCCGACCCGCAGCCGGACCTCGTCGAGCTGGTGGCCCTGGCCCGGGCGCGGGCCCTGGCCGCGCCTCACTCGACGTCGTCGGCGTCGGGTTCCTCGTCCTCGGAGCCCGGGGGCGGCTCCAGGTGGGCCGCCGAGGAGTAGCCCTGCAGGTAGCCCATGGCCTTCTCGGCCTTGGGGTAGTTCTCGACCCAGGCCCAGAACTCGCGGGTGTGCCCGGCCTCCAGAAGGTGCGCGAGCTCGTGGACGAGCACGTAGTCGACCACCCAGGACGGCATCCCCTGCAGCCGGGACGACAGCCGGATCGACCTGTCACCGGGGGTGCAGGAGCCCCAGCGGGCGTTCTGGTTGGAGACCCAGCGGACGGTGTCCGGCCTCGCGAGACCGCCGAGGTAGGCGTCCGAGAGCTCCCGCGCCCGCTTGGCGAGCTGCTCGTCGGAGGGCCGCTTGCGCTTCTCCGACCGCTCCAGCCTGGCCACCATCGTGGTGACCCACTCCGCCTCCTGCTTGCGCGACATGGTCGCGGGGATGAGCACCACGACCTTGTCGCCGTCGCGGTACGCCGAGACCGTGCGGCGACGCCGCTTGGAGCGGCGTACCTCGACCTGGGGCGTGCTCATGGCGGCAACCTAGCCGTTCGCCCAGTCCAGCAGGCGGTCAATGGGCCAGGTGTTGACGATCCGTTCGGGCTCGATGCCGGCGGCCTCGGCGCGCTCGGCGCCGTAGGAGAGGAAGTCGAGCTGGCCGGGGGCGTGCGCGTCGCTGTCGATGGAGAACAGGCAGCCGGTGTCGCGCGCCAGGTGGGCCTCGAGGCCGGCCAGGCCCTCGCTGATCCAGTGGCGGATCCACGCGTTCTTCTGCTCTTCGCTGAGTTTCAGTTCGTGCACCAGGTGGCGCAGCTCGCGCAGGTTGGTCAGCGGGTGTATGTCGCACGAGATGATCGGCG
>JBEVFC010000071.1:0-10905 GCA_040512455.1 Nocardioides sp. | reverse complement strand
GAGAGCCCGTACACCAGCGTCTTGCAGACGGCCAGCAGGATCAGCACGCCCAGCGAGTAGTCGGCGGCCTGGTCGACGAGCTCGGGCAGGGCGTCCTGCCCGGAGAACAGCACCTGAGTGAAACTTTGTCCGGAGATCAGCTGGTACACCATCGCGGTACAACCGATGAGCAGGCCGAGTGCCGACGTCACCAACACTCGATTCAGGTGCACGATCGGACGAAGCCACAATCCGACAGAGCGAATCAACCACCCGAAAAGGGCGGCTACCCCTCCCATGACTAGCGCCCAAGCCAGAGTGGCCAAAGTCGGGGGGACCGCAGGCGGCACGGACGTCAGCGCTAGGGAGAAGGTGCCGAGGCCGGTCCAGTTGTCCAGCCCGACGAAGACCAGGGCACCGACCCCCGAGGCCAGCAGCCCCGGCAGCGCCACCATGCTGAGCGTCGCGCCGCCGATGCCGGCGGCCTCCATGATCAGGAAGGCGCCGAGCAACGGGGAGCCGAGCAGCGTGCTGATCGCGGCGAAGCTGCCGGCCGAGGCGATCACGGTCACCGCCATGGGCGGAGCGTCCCTCTTCACCAGGTGCACCGTGAGTGCGGCGAGGCCGCCGCCGATGGCGATCAGGGGGGCCTCGGGCCCGAGGACGGCACCGAGGCTGAGCGTGGTCAGCGCGGCGAGGGCGATGCCGGGGAGCTCCCGGTCCGGGGCGGCACCGCCCCCGGCGTGGAACCCGAACGCCGGTGAGTGGCCCCCGTTGCCGGGGAGGTACCGGATGGTCAGCCCGGTCAGGAGCCCGCACAGCACCAGCCAGGGCACCGGCCACCACGCCGGTGAGTCCCCGGAGAAGAGGTCGTCGGGCAGGTCCGTGAACAGGTACTCCTGGATCTTGGTGACCAGGGCCAGGAAGCCGTAGGCGACCGCCGAGATCGGAATGCCCAGCAGGGCGGCGAGGACCAGCGCCCCGAGGTAGGGCCGCGAGCGGATGACCGCCACGGGGTCGAGCTGCGCGGGCTGTCCGGCCTCCATGCACCCCACCCTGCGGGCCACCGCGGGGCGGGGCCTCACCCGGGACGGATGATCCGCAGAACGGTGGGTACGCCCTCGGCGGAGGTACCGCCATGTCTCGAGGGACGTACGTCGTCACCGCAGCACTTGCCCTGGCCCTGGCCGGGTCCACCGCATCCGTGGTCCAGGCCGCGGACAGCAGCGCTCCCGGACGAAGTCCCGCACCGGGTGGTCCCGGCGGGAAGACCGTGTGGCCCGAGGCGGACAAGGGAGGGTTCGGCACGGCGTCGGCGCGGCGCAGCAACGTCTGGTTCACGCTCCAGCAGGGGCGGACCAGCGAGGTCTTCTACCCGGACCTGTCCACGCCCAGCGTCCGCAACCTCGAGCTGATCGTCACGGACGGCTCCTCGTTCACCGACCGCGAGTCGACCGACATGCGGCACCGGGTCAGCCGCCCCGACGCCCGCAGCCTCGGCTTCACCCAGGTCAACACCGACAGGCAGGGGAGGTACCGGCTCACCAAGCGCCTCGTGACCGACCCCGCCCGTGACGCGCTGCGCGTCCGCGTGACCCTGCGGTCGCTGGACGGGGGGAAGTACCGGCTCTTCGTGCTCCACGACCCGGCGCTCGGGAACGACGGCTCCGACGACAGCTCGCGCACCACCGGCTCGACGCTGGTGGCCGACGACGGTGAGGTCGCGACGGCCCTGAGGTCACGCCCCGCGTTCACGGCCACCTCGAACGGCTTCGAGGGGGAGTCCGACGGCTGGACCGACCTGAAGGACGACCAGCGGCTCGACCAGCGCCACGACAGTGCCGGCCCCGGCAACGTCGTGCAGACCGGGCGCGTGGGCGGCGTGACCGGCCGCCCCGGACACCAGGTCGCGACCTTGACGCTCGGCTTCGGCCCGTCCGCCGGCGTCGCGCGGAGCACCGCGCGAGCGGCTGCGGCGGTGGACTTTCGGCGTACGGCGGCGCGCTACGACCGCGGCTGGCACGCGTATGTGGGGTCGTTGAAGAAGGTGCCGGCGAGCGCAGCCAGCGTTCGGCGGCAGTACCTCGCCTCGACGCTGGTGCTGGCCGCCGCCGAGGACAAGCTCCACCCCGGCGCGATCGTCGCGTCGCCGTCGGCTCCCTGGGTGTGGGGTGACGAGGTCGACGGTCTGTCCTCGCCGTCCGGCGCCTACCACCTGGTGTGGTCGCGAGACGCCTACCAGTTCGGATCGGCACTGTGGGCGCAGGGCGACAAGGCGCGGGCACGCCGGGTCGTCGACTGGTTGTTCCGCGTGCAGCAGAAGCCCGACGGCTCGTTCCCGCAGAACTCCGACGTCGCCGGAAGGCCGGTCTGGTCCGAGCTGCAGCTGGACGAGGTCGCACTGCCCATCGTGCTGGCCCGACTGGTCGGTCGCGACGACGCCACGACGTACGCCGGGGTGAAGAAGGCCGCCGACTTCCTCGCGGACTTCGTGGACGAGAAGACCGGGCTCGCGGCGCCGTACTCACCGCAGGAACGGTGGGAGAACCAGTCCGGCTACTCGCCGAACTCGATCGCGGCCCAGATCTCCGGCCTCGTGTGCGCCGCCGACCTCGCCCGCCGCCACGGTGACGACGTCTCCGCCGCGCGCTGGCTCGCCCTCGCCGACGAGTGGCAGGCCAAGATCAAGGACTGGACGGTGACCACCACAGGCCCGCTCAGCGACAAGCCGTACTTCCTGCGCCTGACCAAGGACGGCAAGCCGGACACCGGCACGACGTACGGCATCGGCGACGGGGGGCCGTCCGCGGTCGACCAGCGCCGCGTCGTCGACCAGAGCTTCCTCGACCTGGTCCGCTACGGCATCACCTCGCCGGACGACCCCGCCGTCCGCAACTCGTTGCGGGTCGTCGACGAGGAGCTGAAGGTGAGCACGCCGAACGGTCCGTTCTGGCACCGGTTCAGCTTCGACGGGTACGGCGAGACGCGCGACGGGGGCCAGTGGAGCATCACCGAGCCCGACACCGGCACCACCCTCGGTCGCGGCTGGCCGCTGCTGACCGGGGAGCGCGGCGAGTACGCCGTCACCGCCGGCGGCAACGGGCAGCGGTACCTCCGGACGATGGCCCGGTCGGCCGGCCCGTCGGACATGGTCTCCGAACAGGTCTGGGACGGGCGCGACCCGACCGGGCGCCCGTGCTGCCCCGCGGGCGAGGGCACCAGGGCGGCGACGCCACTGGTGTGGTCGCACGCCGGTCTCGTCCGGCTCGCGTGGACGATCCAGCGCGGCACCCCCGTCGACCAGCAGGGAGTGGTGGCCCGGCGCTACGTGCGCTGACACCGGACCTCACCCGGCACGGATGATCCGAGGCCGTGCCGGGAGAGGTCTAGTGGTGCCGAGAGAGGCAGGTCGTCATGTGTCGTTGGCTCGCGTACTCCGGCTCTCCGGTGCTGCTGGAGGATCTTCTCTACAAGCCCGAGAACTCGCTCGTCGTGCAGAGTCTCCACTCCCGGCTCGGGGTGGAGACCACGAACGGCGACGGGTTCGGTGTCGGCTGGTACGGCGCCCGGGACACCCCGGGGATCTACCACAGCGCCGAGCCGGCCTGGAACGACCGCAACCTGCAGGAGCTCTCGGCCCAGGCCTCCGCACGCCGGGTCTTCGCGCACATCCGTGCGTCGACCGGCTCCGCGGTGCAGCAGACCAACTGTCACCCGTTCCGGCACGGCCACTGGCTCTGGATGCACAACGGGGCGATCGCCGACTTCCCGCTGGTCAAGCGCGACCTCACCCTGGCCGTCGCGCCGGAGCTGTTCCCGGCGATCCAGGGGTCGACGGACTCCGAGCTGTTCTTCTTCCTGGCCCTGACGTTCGGGCTCGAGAAGGATCCGCCCTCGGCCGTCGCGCGTGCCGTCGCCCTGATCGAGGAGACCGGACACCGCCACGGCGTCGAGCACCCGATCCAGATGACGGTGGCCACCACCGACGGACACACCACCTGGGCGTTCCGCTACTCCAGCGTGCACGCCTCCCGGTCCCTCTTCCACAGCACCGACGTCACCACCCTGCGGGCGCAGTACCCGGACCACCCGATGCTGCACGACGTCTCCGACGACGCCCGGCTGGTGGTGTCCGAACCCCTCGGCGACCTGCAGGGAGCCTGGCACGAGGTTCCGGAGTCCACCTGTCTCGTCGTTCAGGGTGCCCACGAGGAGCTGAGCACCTTCACGCCGGGATGACGCGTGCGCTCGCAACTGCCCCTAGGGTTTTCTCATGACGATCGACTGGGCTGACTACGGCGCCGTGCTCTTCGACCTCGACGGTGTGATCACGCCCACCGCCGAGGTCCACATGAGCGCCTGGTCCGCGATGTTCAACGGCTTCCTCGACGCGCACGGCCACACGCCGGCGTACTCCGACCGCGACTACTTCGACTACGTCGACGGCAAGCCCCGGTACGACGGGGTCCGCTCGTTCCTGGCCTCGCGCGGCATCGAGCTCCCCGACGGCACCCCGGAGGACGGTCCCGAGCTGGAGACCGTCTGCGGTCTCGGCAACCGCAAGAACGAGGCGGTCGGCGAGGTGCTGCGCTCCGAGGGCGTCACGCCGTACCCCGGCTCGCTGGCCCTCGTCCGGGAGCTCGCCGAGCGGCGGATGCCGATGGCGATCGTGTCGTCCTCGCGCAACGCGCCCGACGTGCTCGCCGCGGCCGGGATCGCCGACTACTTCCCGGTGGTCATCGACGGCCGGGTGGCGGCGGAGCGCGGCCTGCCCGGCAAGCCGGCGCCGGACACCTACTGGGCGGCCGCCGACGACCTCGGGGTCAATCACGACCGGGCCGTCGTCGTCGAGGACGCCATCAGCGGCGTCGCCGCCGGCGCGGCCGGGGGCTTCGCGCTGGTGATCGGTGTCGACCGCGGCACCGGTGTCGACGCGCTCACCGCCGCCGGTGCCGACCTGGTGGTGTCCGACCTGGGGGAGCTGCTGTGAGCGAGACGACCACGACCGGCCCGTCCCACGAGGCTCCGCCCGTCGCCGACCCGATGGACCGGACCCGCTTCCCGGTGGACGAGTGGCGGCTTGTCGAGACCCGCTTCGAGAGCGGAGACCTGGGCACCACGGAGTCGCTCTTCACCGTCGGCAACGGCTACCTCGGGCTGCGCGGCAACTACGAGGAGAGCCGCGACTGGTACAGCAACGGCACCTACATCAACGGGTTCCACGAGACCTGGCCGATCCAGCACGCCGAGGAGGCGTTCGGGTTCGCCAAGGTCGGCCAGACCATCGTGAACGTCCCGGACGCCAAGATCATCCGGCTGTACGTCGACGACGAGCCGCTCGAGATCTCGACCGCGGACCTGCTCGACTACCGCCGCGAGCTCGACTTCCGCTCCGGCGTGCTCACCCGCGAGATCATCTGGCGCACCCCGAGCGGCAAGCGGGTGCAGGTGGTCAGCACCCGGATGGTCTCGTTCACCCAGCGTCACCTCGCGGTGATGACGTTCGAGGTCACCCTGCTGGACGAGGCCGCGCCGGTGGCGATCTCCTCCCAGCTGCTGAACCGTCAGGACGGCGACAACGGGCACGAGGTGCTCACCACCCTCATCGAGGAGGGCATGGACCCCCGCAAGGCGGAGCGCTTCAGCCGCCGGGTGCTGGTCCCGGTCTTCGACGAGGCCGATCCCGAGAGCGGACGGCTGTCGCTGGGCTACCGGTGTCGCGAGAGCGGCATGACGATCGCGGTGGCGGCCGACCACCACCTCCAGACGGAGAACGCCTACCGGCGGACCATGCACAGCGGCGACGACATGGTGAAGGCGATGTACCGCATCCAGGCGCAGCCGGGGAAGCCGATCCGGCTCACCAAGACCGTGGCCTACCACACGGCGCGCGTGGTGCCCCCGACCGAGCTTCTCGACCGGTGCGAGCGCACCCTGGCCCGGGTCCTCGAGGAGGGCGTGGCGCAGCAGTACGAGGACCAGCGGTCCTGGTTGGCCGACCACTGGCGCCGGTGCGACGTCGAGGTCGGCGGACAGCCGGAGATCCAACAGGCGGTCCGCTGGAACCTCTACGCCGTCATCCAGGCCGCCGCCCGCGCCGACGGGGCCGGCATCCCGGCCAAGGGCGTCAGCGGCTCCGGGTACGGCGGCCACTACTTCTGGGACACCGAGATCTACGTCCTCCCGTTCCTGACCTACACCAGCCCGTCGGCCGCCCGGAACGCGCTCCGGTTCCGGCTGTCGCTGCTCGACTCGGCCCGTCGCCGGGCCCGGGACCTCGCCCAGCGCGGCGCCCTGTTCCCGTGGCGCACGATCAACGGCGAGGAGGCGTCGGCGTACTACGCGGCCGGCACCGCGCAGTACCACATCGACGCCGACGTGGCCTACGCCCTGAGCCAGTACGTCGGGGCGACCGGCGACGAGGACTTCCTCAGCCGCGAGGCGATCGACATCTTCGTCGAGACCGCGCGTCTCTGGGCGGACCTCGGATTCTGGCGCAAGGAGGAGGGCGGCGGGACGTTCCACATCCACGCCGTCACCGGCCCCGACGAGTACACGACCGTGGTGGACGACAACCTGTACACGAACGTTCTCGCGCGCTTCAACCTGCGACGGGCGGCCGAGGCCGTGTCCGCGCTCAAGGAGTCCGACCCCGCGGCGTACACCGCGATGGTCCGGCGGGTCCGGCTCGACGAGAGCGAACCGGTCGAGTGGCTGCGCTGCGCCAAGGGCATGAACATCCCGTACGACGAGCACCTCGGCGTGCATCCTCAGGACGCCCACTTCCTCGAGCGCGAGATGTGGGACCTCGCCAACACCCCGATGACCAAGCGGCCACTGCTGCTGCACTACCACCCGCTGGTGATCTACCGGTTCCAGGTGATCAAGCAGGCGGACGTGGTGCTGGCGCTGTTCCTCCAGGGTGAGGACTTCACGCTGGGGGAGAAGCGCGCCAACTTCGACTACTACGACCCGATCACCACCGGTGACTCCACGCTCTCGGCGGTCGTGCAGTCGATCATCGCCTCCGAGGTGGGGTACCACGACCTGGCGCTGCGCTACTTCCTGGCCGCGCTCTTCGTCGACCTGGCCGACCGCCACGGCAACACCGCCGACGGCGTGCACGTGGCCTCGACCGGTGGTGTCTGGAACGCCCTCGCCGCCGGCTTCGGCGGCTTCCGGGACCACGGCGCCGGACGCTGGAACATCGACCCGCGCCTGCCCGACCGGTGGGAATGCCTGGCCTTCAGACTGACCCTGCACGGCAGCCGGATGCTGGTCACCGTCACCCGGGAGCAGGTCAGCCTGATGATCGAGGAGGGTACGACTCCGGTCCACCTCACCGTCTGCGGCGAGCCGGTCACGGTGTCTCCCGGCCCCGAGGTCGTGGTGCCGCTGGCGAACCACGGACCTCGCCTGCCGGGGGAGCCGCGGAGCCCGATCGGCACGGTTCGCGGCGACGGGACGGTCATCTCGGCGATCGTGCCGTCCGGTGACTGACGCTGCGCCGACCGGCCGGTCGTGGGGGCTCGGAGTGACCATGGACAGCATCTGCGCGCCGGGTGCAGACTGACGGTAGGCCCGGCCCCCGCCCGTTCGCGGCGCAATTCCGCCGACGCGTATGCCACCAGCGAGGAGAGCCCGGTGCCTTCCCAAGGATCCGTTCCAGGTGGTACCCGATCCACGGCGCTCGCGGACCGGCCGGAACCGCAGGCCCTCGAGATCAGGTTGCGCGACCGTGACGGCTGGTCGGTCATCACGATCAGCGGGGAGCTCGACATCCAGGGCGTCCCGTTGCTGCGCCAGCTGCTCGTGCAGGCAGGACATCGCATCGTGTTGGACCTGCGAGGGATCACCTTCGTCGACTGCGGCGGCCTGCGTCTCATCGTGGGCCGCGCGCCGGACCCCACGAACGGGGTGCGCCGGATTGTCTGCGAGGAGAACGGACGGGTGCGCCGGCTGCTCAAGCTGACCGGCTGGGAGAAGACCGTGTCGCCCTATTCGTCGTTGGACGACGCGCTGCGCGACCTGACGTAGGCGACGTTCTCCACGTGCCGGCGGGGACGCGCTGCCGTGCACTGCACCAGGTCCAGCGCGAAGTCGACGTACTGCGCCGCGACCTGCTCGGAACTGGCCGGACCGGTGTCGCGGAACCACTGGGCCAGGGCCGTGCACATGGTGACCACCGCGCGAGCCGCCTCGTGCGGTTGGGGGGTGCGGAAGTCGCCGGCGGCCACCGCGGCCTCCACCTCGCTGTCGACCACCCGCTGCTCCTCACGACGTACGGCGGCCACCCGGTCGCGGGAGCCGCGCTCGAGGCTACGCATCTCGCTCGCCCCGACGAACGCCAGCTCGCGCCGGTGCGTGTGGTAGAGCGCGAGGCACTCGACGATGAGCGCGAACCGCTCGACGGCATTGCCGCCCTCGTCGCGGGCCGCCCGGGTCCGGACCCGCAGGTCCTCCATCGTCAGGTCGAGCAGCGCGACGAGCATCTCCTGCTTGCTCGCGTAGTAGTGGTAGAGCCCCGGCACCGAGAGGTGGGCACGCTCGGCGATGGTCCGCATCGATGCGCCGTGGTAGCCGAACTCCACGAACGACGAGAGGGCGCCGTCGAGCGCCGGGTCCAGCCGGAGCGGCGGGAAGCTGCGCCAGTCGCCCTCCCCGGTCGGCTTGTCGCCGAGGTCGGCGGCCAGGACCGACGAGCGAGGCGGTCGCTCGACTGCCTCGTCGACGCGGTCCGAGGTGGCGAAGACCCGCTGCACGGGCACGTCCAGGGCCTCGGCGAGCCGGGCGATCCGCTCGCTGGAGATACCGGTCTTGCCGGTCTCGATGGCGCTCAGCGTCGCCGGGCTGACCTCCAGCAGGGCGGCGAGGTCGCGCAGGGTCAGCCCGCGCGACGACCGCAGCTCACGTAGTGTCCGGCCCAAGGCCTGCCGGTGCTCCGCGGCGGGTTCGGCGGTCGTCATGAATTCAACATATCTGAACATCACGGGGCGCCGACGACCCGAGCGTACGTTCGCTCGCCGCGGACGGTTCGCGGCGAGGGCGTCAGCGGGGGAGACTGCCACCGTGGCCACACGTGAGGAGATCAGCGGCATGGACGCACTTCCTTTCGGCATCGACTTCGGCGGCTCCGGGATCAAGGGCGCACCGGTCGACCTGGAGGCCGGTGACTTCGCGGCCGACCGCGTCAAGATCAAGACGCCGCAGCCGTCGACGCCCGACGCGGTGGCCGACGTCATCGTCGAGCTCCTGGGCCGCTTCCCCCACTCCACGGGTTCGGTCGGGGTCACGGTCCCGGGCATCGTCCGGCACGGTGTGGTCAGCTCGGCCGCCAACATCGACCGCGCCTGGATCGGCACCGACTGCGACGCCCTCATCACCACGGCCACGGGCCGCGACGTGCACGTCGTCAACGACGCGGACGCGGCTGGCCTGGCCGAGGTGCGGTACGGCGCGGCGAGGGGCCGCCGCGGCCTGGTGGTGGTCGCCACCCTCGGCACCGGGATCGGGTCGGCGCTCGTGTACGACGGCGTCCTGGTGCCGAACTCCGAGCTCGGCCACCTCGAGATCGACGGTCACAACGCCGAGCGACGCGCCGCCAACTCGGCCAGGGAGAGGGAGGACCTCTCGTACGCCCAGTGGGCCAAGCGGCTCACGGTCTACTTCCGGACCGTCGAGAACCTGTTGTCGCCGGACCTGATCGTCGTCGGGGGCGGGGTCAGCAAGAATGCCGCCGAGTTCCTGCACCTCGTCGACATCACGACCGAGATCGTTCCGGCCAAGCTGGAGAACCGCGCGGGCATCGTCGGCGCCGCGCTCTGGGCTGTGGAGTCGTCCGACTAGGGGTTCCGCCTCGAAGATAGGCTGATCACATGGACGTGTGTCCTGTCTGCCGTCACTCCGCCAAGGTCCCTCATCTGACGTGGGTCGACCGGCTCTGGGGGCTGAGGCCGTACTGCCCGGTCCGCGTGGTTGCCTCCGAGCAGCTCCGCCCGGTCTGCGGGTGCACCGACCCGTGGCACGTCGCCGGTACCTGATCCGGGTCCTTCGTCGATGCGCAGGGGACCGTGCCCTGGTGATCTGGGTCCTCGGTCACCACAAGAGCGTCGCCTTGCGCACCTGCGCATGCGTGCCGCCACGCCTGCCGGGCGAGCGCGCCGAGGAGGGCGCCGGGTGGGCTGGGACCGGGGCGAGCGGCTCGGGCCGCTGAGCGGGACCCATGGCAGCATGGGCTCGTCTACATCGGGTTGGCGCTCATCAGGTCTCGAGAAGTGGTCCGCTCATGTCAGTAGCGTCCGACGCCCGCGGCCGGTGCCTGTGCGGCGGGATCCGGTACGCCGTCCGCGGCGAGCTGCGCGATGTGATCAACTGCCACTGCGAGCGGTGCCGCCAGTTCACGGGGCACCACATGGCGGCGACCTCGGCACGACTCGACGACGTCAGCATCGAGGATGCCGACGCACTGCTCCGTTGGTTCTTCCCCGTTCCCGAGGCGGGCTACGCCTTCTGTTCGCGCTGCGGGTCATCGCTGTTCTGGCAGTCCGCGGCTGACCCCACGCGGCTGTCCATCTGCGCGGGCACCCTGAACACACCGACGGGGTTGAGGACGACTCAGGCGTGGTGGATCAGCCAGGCCAGCGACTATCACAGCCGACCCGAACTACCCGAGATCGACACCGAATGAGCCTCCGCACCGGGCATGCTGGCCGGCATGTACTCACGCTGGCTCGCCTCGACGGCGCTGGCCTACGTGGTCCTCCACCACCTGGGCCTCCTTCCGTCGGGACTCGGGGAGGGCCCGGAAGGCACGCGGTGGGCGGACTGGGTGGACCTCGTCGTGCCGTGGCTGGTGCTGGTGCCGGCGGCCCTGACACTGAGGGCCGCTCCGGCGCCCCCGCGTTGCTGGGTCGTCTTCGGCGCCGG
>JBEVFC010000063.1:0-10291 GCA_040512455.1 Nocardioides sp. | reverse complement strand
ACCCGAGCAGGAGCCAGATCACGCCAACGCCCCAGACACCGACCCCGGGGAGTGCGTCGCTCGTCACGAAGTCGGCGATCGCGCTGGCCGCAACCGTCATGGCTCCGATCATCATGGCGATCTGCTGGGCGATTCCCCGGTGGAGGTGCCACAGCAGCGCGGCGAAGGCGGTGGTACCGGCCGAGATGAGCAACACGACGTCCTCAGCGGGCCAGGACGTGAGGATCTCGGTGCCGAACAAGGTGAGGAGCCCGGCGACCGCCGCGGTGGAGGCGAGCCACAGCACCGCGCGCAGCCGAGCACCGACATCGCCAAGTCGTTCGGGTACGGCGAAGCCACCTGCCAGCAGGGAAGCGGCGGCGACGGAGACGGTGAGCAGCCGCCAGCCGGTCCTGATGTCGTCCCAGTACTGGGCGGCTATCAGCATCGTCGACACCAGGACGATGACGCCGCCGAGATAGCCGAGCACCTCGACCGCGAGGGAAACTCGGGAGAGGTGGACCTTCGGACCGGCGGTCCACGTTTCATCGCCCTCGCTCTCCCGCATCCGAGCGGCCTGATCCGCTGTGATGATGCCGTGGGCGACCCACTTGTCGATCAAGGTGGACAGCGGTGCCTGCGCGAGCGGCACGAGTGACTGCCGCTCCGGATGGGGGGAGCCTGCGGTCCCCGGTTGGATCAGGTTGGACATGGCGCCTCCTCGCCGACAGCTCCAGTCTCGGTCGGTGTAGGGCGCCTCGCGCGGGCCGAAGGTCACAAATTGTCGGTCCATCTGTCTCGGGACGGTTGCGGCGGATGGTCGAGGAAGATCAGGCGACAGCCAGTTCTGCGTCGGGAGAACCGTCGTCCCCTTCGTCCTGGTCACTCCATCGGCGGATCCGTCCGGTGGACAGTGGCGGCTCCGGCAAGGGTTTCCAGTGTCATCCGCCCTTCCGACGTGCGCCTCACGGCGCCGCGCCGAGGACGCGCGTGAGCGGGACAAGGGCGTACCCGGCTCGCCGCAGCCGCCGGATCACCCTCGGCAACGCGTCGGCGTCGAGCGTGCTGTGGTCCCTGGGATGCGCGCCGACGTGCATGAGGACGATGGCGCCCGGCCGTGCCGCCTGCGTGACTCGGCTGGTCACGAAGTCGACCGATGCCCCTGACGAGGTTCCCTGCCAGCCCAGGGTGTCGACCGTCCATCTGAACGGGACGTAGCACAGCTGGTTGAGAAGTGAGATGGTGTGCGGATTTCGTGCGCCGAACGGAAACCGGAAGAACCGGCGCGGGTCTTCACCACCCCGGATGGCTTCACTTGCATCGTCACGGTCTGCGGAGGCCGCCGTATGGGTCGAACATCCCGTTCCGCGGTGCTGATGGTCCTGTGTACGGGGGTGATGAGCTGCGGCTGAGGGACTCGATGGGGTGACACGTCCGACAGTCGACAAGGGGTAGGCGCACGCGTCGGGCGGGCTGTCCGTGCACCCGCTCTCCTGGGGACACGGAACGTGCCGGGCCGGACTCGCGTCGACGTCTGCGGTCTTCTTATTGGAGTGCGGAAAAGGTCTGGTAGACCATGAGTGCCGGCCAGACGATGCCTTGGCCGATCGCCAGCACGTGCTCCCCGAAGGTGTCCGCTTGCTGCCAGAAGTACACCCAGGCACCGAAGATTCCCAGTCCGTAGAGCGCGCCGCCACTCGCCGTCGCGCCGGTGGTGTTGTTGCTCACGTGAAACACTGCCTTTCCTCGTGACCAGGATGGCTCCCGATCATGTTCCTGCGTGGATCACTGGGTCCCGTGCTCTCCGGGACCACGGCCACTCGCCGACACTGGCCCGAGCACCCCTCAGTAGACGCCATGGCGGGACCGGCGTTTGACCAGACTGGGCAGGCGGCTGGCCCACGAACGGGCACGGTCGAGCTCCCCGAATGTCGGGCGGCCTCTGAGGTCCGCGACGAAGAAGCTGGTCGGTGGAGCGACGAGGTTGAAGCCCTGGGCGCGCAGGACGCGGGCGGCGCGCTTCGCAGCCGAACCCGGATGTCGGCGGGCGATCTCGACCCGGGTGTCGAAGACCGCAACGACAGGACGGTCCTCGGCCGCCGGGAATGCGTCGTCCAGGGTGGCGAGCCACTCCCGTACGCCGAGTAGCCCTGCAGCTTGTTCTGCCCCTCGTCGGAGGGCGTCGTCGCGCATGGTCTGTCGACTCCCGGCGAAGGCGTGAGTGGGTGCGCCGAGAACCAGCGGTCGCAGCCGCTCAGGTCCTCCGGCCGGATCCGACGCACCTCGACGACGGCGGCGCCGCCGCCCGCTTGGGAGATGCCCTCCGCGATCTTCTGGGCGAGGTGTTCGGTGTTGCCGAACGTGGACTGGTAGACCACCAGGCTCTTCACGGTCGTCACCAACTAGGCCCGGTAGGTGTCGGTGGGCACGACTACGGCGCGTCCGGTGAGCGTGCCGTGCGCGAGGTCCTGATAGGCCTGAGCGGCGTCGTCGATCGTGTAGATCGTGGTCTCCGCCCTCAGCAGTCCCCGGGCGGCCAGCTCGAGCACTTCGAGGAGCTCACGCCGGTTGCCCCAGTACGTCGTCTGGATCGATGCCTCGTAGGGGACGCCGAAGAACGACACCGGAAGCGTGCCGCCGGCGATACCGACGAGGGTGATGTCGCCGAGCGCACGGACGCTCGCAGCCGCCGACGCGAGCGTCTCGTCGGAACCCACGCAGTCGACCACCACATCGGCCCCTGCGCCGTGAGTGAACTCGCGAATCTCCGCAACCAGGTCCGGGCCGGGCGGCAGTGCGAGGTCCGCCCCACACTGCATCGCCAGGTCGCGCGCGGCGTCTCGTGGATCGACGGCGACGACACGGGCGCCCGAGGTGGCACGAAGGATCTGGACGGCCATGTGGCCCAAGCCCCCGACACCGATGACCACCGCGGTCGCCGTCGGCCCCAGCTTGGCCTCGGACCGCCGCACGGCGTGGTACGGCGTGAGCGCGGCGTCGGTCAACGGCGCCGCCGCGACGGGGTCGAGTCCATCCGGGAGCGGAATCACGTGTCGAGCGGCGGGGACGAGGAGGTACTCGGCCATGCCGCCGTCCATGCCCAGCCCGCCACCCCCGCCGGGAACGGGTGCGAGGTCGGGGCGTTCGCAGTAGGTCTCGAGGCCGTCCAGGCAGCGCTGGCAGGAGCCGCACCCCCACGCGCCCACGACGGCCACCGGGACGCCCGGTTCGAGACCCCGAACCCCGGCGCCTACGGCGTGGACCCAGCCGGCGTTCTCGTGACCCAGAGTGAACGGGGGGCTCCAGGGAAGTGCTCCGGCCTCGAAGTCGTGCATCAGGTGCAGGTCGGAGTGGCAGGCGCCGGCGGCGCCGACCTGCACGACGACCTCCCCGGCACCCGGCTCTGGGATGGCGACATCGTCGAGCACGGGATCGCTCTTCCAGGCCTTCAGTCGTAGGGCCTTCATCGTCGTCTCCTCTGCGTCAGGGTTCGCTCGTCACCATCACCTTGCTTCGCCGCGCGGGTGAGCCATCAGGGTCGACCGGCCGGGCCGCCAAGGGTCTTTAGTCCCTAGGGTTCGTCAGCGAGAGAGAGGACGGTGGGATCGCCCATCGATTCGCGGAGGCAGTGATGACCGAGTTGAATCCCGCACCGATTGTCGTTGGCGTCGGCCACGACCCATCGGGGCGGCGCTGACGTTCGCGGCGGACGAGGCCGTTCGAGTCGGCTCCGGCGTGCACCTGGTCCACGTCGTGCATCTGCTCACCCAGGGCCCGGAAACGGGACTGACGGCCGAGACCGACCCCGAACGAGCGGGACGGCTCGCGCTGAACGCTGCCGTGGAACAGGTCCGCGACCTCGCCCCGGCCGGGGTTCCGGTGACCAGTGAGCTGCTCATCGGCGCGGTGGTCCCGACCCTGGTCGACGCGGCAGCAGACGCGAGGATGGTCGTCATCGAGCACCGCGATCTCTCACGCATGAAGCGGCTGGTCACGCGATCGGTCACCAGCGGGCTGGCGGCGCACGCCCGTGTTCCGGTCGTCGCCGTTCCCTCGGGCTGGTCGCCGCCTGCGCCCCCCGAGGCTCCCCGGACCGTCACGGTCGGAGTCGACGTGCCCGACCGGTGCGAGCACGTCCTGCGGACGGCTGCGGCCGAGGCCGGCGCTCGAGGAGCCACACTCCACGTGTTGCACACCTGGACCTTCCCGAGCCCATACGAGGACCTCGCGATGAGCCGCGACGAGGACGAGGACTGGGCCAAGAGGGCGGCCGCCGAGATCCAGAGCGTGTTCGACACGTTGGGGGCGGAGACGTCCCAGGTGCCTGTCGAGATTGACGCGCGACACGCCTACCCGGCCGACGCCCTGATCGAATCCAGCCGCACATCTGACTTGCTGGTGATCGGGCGCCATGATCCTGCGATCCCGATCGGCTCGCACCTGGGGCCCGTCGCTCGGGGCGTCCTGCGTGAGGCCGCCTGCCCAGTCCTGCTGGCCGACCCAGTCCCCACTGACCGGTAGCGCCGGGCCGCGGTGGGGGCTTGTCATCCCACCTTTGATCGGCCGGTGGTGGTACGACCGGGTCCGGGGACGCGCTATCCACGGTCACATCCGACACCCGCCGGCGCTTCGACCCAGCTGCTGCGCCGATCGGCACGGTTCGCGACGAGGATTGGCTCGTGGGGCCGCGGGCGTAACGGCTGCTCGCCAGTCACCCGGTCAACGTCGGCGAGCCGGTTCAGCTGGTACCAGCCAGCACGACGTGCACGGTCGACACGGCTCGCCGAAAGCGATCGCACGCGCGTGCTGGGACATCACAGCTAGTGGTCGAGGGACTGCGCCGCCAGCCAGCGAGGGAAGCTCTCCGGTGAGCGGCGCTCGAGCTCGTCGAGGTAGAGCTGACGCACGACGGCGAGCCGAGCCAGCTCCTCGACCGTCGCGGCTTCGTGCAGAGCGGCCTCGGACTGGTACCAGGCCATCGTCAGCTCGTCGTCGTCCCATGCCCGGACCAGGACGTCGAAGCCATCCAGGCCCACCGGGGCGGACACCGGCGCCGAGACCCGGGCGCTCAAGCGGGCGGTGAGGCGTCCGACGAGCGTGGGTGAGGTCCCGACGAGGGCCGCCAGGAGCACCAGCCCCATGCCGTGAGTCGCTCCGGGGGCACCCACGACTACGAGGGTTGCGCCGCCCGATATCGCGGCGCCGGTCAGCACGGGATGCCGTGCCTGGGGGAGGGAGGGGCCAAGGAGGAAGCCGTACAGGGCGCCCATCCCCATCATGAGAGTCACGGCCACCGCGGAGCGGACGACGCCGAGCGTCAGAAGCGTGACGATGCCGGTCAGCAGCACCGTCGTGGCAACTGCTGCTCGCCACAAGAGGCGGTAGGCCGTCACGTCCGGGCGCTCGTAGGCGGGCGAAGACCTCATGGAACCAGCGTGGGCGGGAAGGCAGCGTCACGCACAGGGACCTTGGTCGTCGCCTCAGGGACCGAAGGTCTGGGATCCAGCCTCCGGGTCGGACGTGGCGGGGTCGTAGGCCGGATCTTTCTGGCGCGCGCGAGCTCCCAGACGCACGGCGACGGTGAGCGCGATCAGCATCGCCGCGTCGCTCCCCGTGGCGAGAGCTGCTTGGCGGGCACCGGTCATGCGGATCCGGTGCCAGGATCCCTTTCCAGCGTGGCTGCGGAGACGGGTTCATGGGTGACGCCGCTGATGTCGTCCGCAGCGCTCTCCAGCAGCTGGTGCGCCAGCTGTGACAGCGCCCGGGCGGTCGCGAGCTCATAGCCGATTTCCGGGATGTCCTGGTCGTGGGGGCTGAGCCTCGCCTTGCCTGTCGCGGCCAGGTTCGTGGCGTCGTTCGTGTGGAGTCTTGCGTTCGCGGTCGCCACACCGTTGATCTCGCCGAGAAAGACTTCGACCCACCAGGTGTTCGTCGTGGGGGTTGGGGTGAACATCATCCTGATCTCCTCGATCTGTGTGTGTCCGGGTCCATCCGGACATGGGCGTTTCCTGCGGCTGGGTGGCCGGTCTGGCTCGACCAGCCAGCCAGCCAGGCCTTGGCCGACGTGCTCGGGTGGTCAGGTGCGTAGCGAGGATCCGTCTGCGTGGGCGCGCGCGACGCGGGGCCGGGTCAGCAGGTAGACCATCACGACGAGGGCGATCGTCACGATGATCCGGTTGGGGTCCACGGCCGGCCGCCAGGTCACTTGGTTGCCCTCGATGATGAAGGCACCAGCCGGGCGACCGGTCACGCCGAAACCGCTGCCTTCCCCCTCCTGGCCCTTGTCGTCGCGGCCGGCACCGCCACCGGCGCCACCGCCGACAATGGCGGCCGGGATGACGGTGAGGCCGTTCTTTTCGTAGGGGTCTGCGTACACACGCTTGACCGTGATGGCGTCTCTGGCAGTGGCGATCGCATCGGTGACCTTCATTGTTACTCCTCTGTCGCGGTTGAAGTCGCGTCTCGTGTTCCGGGTTCTCCGTGATCGTGGAGCAGAAGACGGCCAGAGGTCCCGGGACCGGGAGACACCAGAATGGGGGAGGACTCGCCAGGCCCTGGATGACTGGAGGGAGAGTGCAGTCGCCTCGAAGGCGTTGGTTTGAGTGCGCCGGTCAACGGCTCGCCATCGAGATCGACCACATCGAAGCCGCCACGCTGTCCGGATGGAGCGTCGTCGTATCCGGAGTCGGGGAGGCGACTTCCTCGGAGTCAAGAAGGCCCCAGCATTCGTAGGACGTGAGCTCGGCGATCCGGCCGCCCGCGCCTGGTCGGGTGGCCCTGGCAGTTCACATGGTGTGGCTCCCTTCGTCGTCTTCAATGTGGTTGCAGGACCGGGGGCAGGCCGAGAGGAGTGTGGCTCTGTCGGCCGGGACTTTCGTCCCGGATCGCGGCCGCTGGCATGGCGGTGGGCAGGGCCGGGGACTGCGGCGGTGGAACCTCGTCCTTGGCCTTGATGGGTCGGAGGGGCCATGCTCGAGTCGGGGGTGTCGTGCGCATGACCCCGACCGGGCCAGTCCTGGAAGTCCACCTGGAGGAATTCGGGCAGCACTCGTGGGTGAAGAGCGTCTTGAACGTGATTGGCGGCAGCAGCGGCAGCGCGCAGTTCAGGTTCGTCGCTCGACCCGCGGGACCCGATCGCGGTGAGGGCGACCATGTGCTCGGCGCGACGTTTCCGATCATGAGGATGCAGGACCCCGGCAATCGCACCGAGCCGAACGCGTGGCTGGAGATCGCCGAGGAGCGGCTGGAGGAGTTGGAGCGGCAGCTTGCGAGCGCCGGCTGGTCTCGGCTGCCCGGGGATGGGCCGCATTGGTGGTCGCGCCGCTACACGCGCTCGACCGGCGCCGGACCTCGGCCGGACTGACCGAGTCCGACGGGGGATCGGGATGCGGCAGTGACCCGGATGTACGGACGGGGCCGTGGCTCGCGTAGACCGGTCGCGCTCCGCCGGTCGATCAGGGTCGCTGTGCTCTGTCCCGCTTGGGTCCGTGGTCGGTGGGTCCAAGTCCCGACGGCCGTTAGCGGGGCTTGGGTGACTTCTCGTTGTCCGGCTTCTCGCGGTACCGCTCCGTCGCCAGGTACCGCTGCAGCGCGGCGCGCACGGCCCCACCGGATCCCGGTGGCCGGGCAGCGACGGCATCCAGCGCCTCGCGCTCTGTGCTGTTCTTCTCAATCTTCCGGTGGTCAGACATGGTTTCTCCTCGGTGGTTCCCTGTTCCCACGATGCGCGCGGGGCCTGGTCTCGGACAGGGTCCGACGCCCCTGCCGGTGGGGGACTTCGGCCATCGCCTGCCGGGGAATGGCGGAGCTGATGCGCGACCGCCTCAAGCCGTGACTTTGGTCCCTAACGTGAGGGGGCACTCGGTGACACCGTGGAGAAAAGCCAGTCACCTGGAGGAAGCATGACTCACCCGTCGCAGGTCATGGTTGCGGTACCCAAGGACGCCCAGGTGACGGCTGCCATCGACTTCGCGGCCGCTGAGGCGGTTCGCAGGCAGGCCGAGCTGCTGCTGGTGCATGTCTTCCAGTTCCTGCCCAACGCCCCGGACATGGATGAGACGACGCTCGACCTTCGGCACGCCGAGAACATGGCGACCGAGGTCCTTCGACGCGCCCACGAGCAGGCAGAACGACTGGTCGACGACCGGATCAAGGTGACCACCCGGCTCCTTCGCGGAGCTGTGGTGCCGGAGCTCGTGACAGCCAGCCTCGAAGCCCGGCTCGTCGTGCTCCAGCGGCGGAGCCTGAGCCCTCTCAATCGGGTTCTCACCAGGTCGATCTCCAGCGGCGTGGCAGCAAGAGCGCATGTACCGGTGGCCGTCGTGCCAGCCGGCTGGCCGGGGAGCTCCCACCAGGTGGTCGCGGTCGGTATCGATTCGATCGACCGCAGCGACACCACACTGAACACGGCGATCGAGGAGGCCCGCACGCGCGGGGCAACCCTTCGGGTGCTGCACGCTCTGTGGTCCGGGGGGTACGACGACTTCGCTCTGGAGTCAGCCATCCTGGAGGCGAGGACCGCGAGAGCCAGGAAGGATCTGCAGGCCGCACTGGAAAGGCTGCAGGTGGACGGCGTGGACGTCGAGATCGACGTGAGGCAATCCCGGGCCGGGGCGCTGCTTGTGGAAGCGTCGGCCAAGTCCGATCTCGTCGTTCTGGGAAGACACGACACGTTGGTACCCGTTGGCTCACACCTGGGTCCGGTGGTGCACACGGTCCTTCGAGAGTCGACCTGTCCGGTGCTGATCGTGGCACCGGCGCGTCCCCAGCGGGGCTAGCGACCACGGCTGGCCCTCCGCTGCCGTGGTGGCCGCCGGCGCCGAGTTCTCCTCGCATGAGCTGACGCGTCTTCACCTGTCGGCATGGTCCTGATGCGGCCGGGCGTGAAGGTGTTGGACGTAGGCCTCGGGTCCTGGGAAGAAGAGCGTCTCGCGGCCGTTGTCGGACCATCGCACGACGTACGGCGGTGACCCGTCGGCGTGCCTGACGTCGAGGATCTCCCCATCCCTCACCGGCCCGTCGAGATGCTGGCTACGCACCACCAGGCGGTCGCCCACGGCAGCTGTCAGGGTCATGACCCTGTCCCTCCTCTGTTCGTTCACTTGCTCTCAGCCTCGCAATGGCAAGGTTCGGCCGGCAGGGTCCTTCGTCCCGGCCGCTCTGGTCGAAACGTCCCTCGTCCACGGCACGACCTCGGCGTCGGGGACTCTCGGTTGCCGGGAGGCGGCGGCTGCCGGGCTGCACGGGCTCCAACGTCGGAAGCGCAGCCCGGGCACGTCTCGCCGTGGTCACTGCCAGGGCCAGGTGGCGGCGCCGACGAGGACCGCGGCGTCGAGCAGGAGGCCCAGGAGAAGCCAGGGGTTGAAGTACAAGACCTTGAGGCACAGTCCCAGCAGGCTGGCTGCCATGGCCATGGGGACGGCCCAGCCGGTGTCGACGGCGACGGCGACGGCGGTCAGGGTGAACGCGAGTCCGGCGGCAGCGGCCAGCGCCACCGCCACCTGCCGCGCGGTGCTTTCAGGCACGGCGGTCCGGGTCAGGACCGCGGAGTGGTCGGGCGCGAACGGCGCAGGCTTGGCGGGGTCGGGATGCGGCAACCAGACGGCGAGGTGGACCAGGCCGTGCGCGACCAGGAACGCGACCAGCAAGGTCGTGATCATGACGGCTGGGCGCCGCGGCCGGCTGCGTGGAGAGGCACCGCGATGAGGATGACCGCCAGCACCAGCGCGCCGCCGGCGACCGTGAGCAGGATGCCGATCAGCCAGGACAGCGCCGGCACCTCGGCCCCGGCCGCGGCCTCGACCGCGATGTCAGGACTGGCGTCGGCGTTCATCACGACCACCGTCCAGTCGCCGTCCTCGACGGGCCAGGTCATCTGTTGTGGTCCGGGACCGGAGCTCTGCGCGGCCCAGAAGTCCATCTGCGCGGGGGCGGCCGCCGGAGCGGATCCTCCGGTGGTGCGGTACACGGGGTCGGAGTCCGCTAGGTCGACCAGGGCCGCGTGTTCGACTCCCGCGAGATAGGCGCGTGCCCGGGAGGTGGGGGCGATCCCGAGGAACACGGCTTTCCCGTTCCGAGGGGTAGCGGTGAGCTTCGCGTCCCCGAGCAGGCTCTCGGGCACGACCGGGCCAGCCGTGTCGACATCGAGGTGCAGCCGGCTTGACGCGATGGCGTACGTCGATGTGGTCAACGACTGGGACGGGCTCATCAGGAATCCGTCGTCGTCTCGGCTGCCGAGCTCGGCGGCGGCGAGCGCTGCTCCGGACAGTCCAGCCCCGAGGGCAACCAGAGCCAGGACGGCGCCGACGACCAG
>JBEVFC010000058.1:0-12026 GCA_040512455.1 Nocardioides sp. | reverse complement strand
GAGCCGAACATCACGCCGATCTTCTCGCGCAGCTGGTTGATGAAGATCATCGTGGTGTTGGAGTTGTTGAGCGCGCCGGTCATCTTGCGCAGCGCCTGGCTCATCAGCCGGGCCTGCAGGCCGACGTGGCTGTCGCCCATCTCGCCCTCGATCTCCGCGCGCGGCACCAGGGCGGCGACGGAGTCGATGACGATCAGGTCCAAGGCGCCGGAGCGCACCAGCATGTCGGCGATCTCGAGGGCCTGCTCACCGGAGTCCGGCTGGCTGACCAGCAGCGCGTCGGTGTCGACGCCCAGCGCCTTGGCGTAGTCGGGGTCGAGCGCGTGCTCGGCGTCGATGAACGCCACGATGCCGCCGGCGCGCTGGGCGTTGGCCACCGCGTGCAGGGCGACGGTCGTCTTGCCGGAGGACTCCGGCCCGTAGATCTCCACCACGCGGCCGCGCGGCAGGCCGCCGAGGCCGAGCGCGACGTCCAGCGAGATCGCGCCGGTGGGGATGACTTCCAGGGGTGCCCGGGTGTCGTCGCCGAGGCGCATCACCGAGCCCTTGCCGAACTGCTTCTCGATGTTGGCGAGCGCTGCGTCGAGCGACTTCTCGCGGTCTCCGGCCATGGTGTCCCGTCCTTGGGTTCGTGTTCGTGGTCGTGCACGTCTGTGTGGCGTGGACGCTAGACGGGATCACCGACAAGTTCGATCCGGTGCCGGATCACCTGGGGATAACGTCGACCAGCGCATCACCTTGTGCGCCCCAGACTAGTACGAACAGGTGTTCGATCCGGCAGCGACACGCCCCGTCGGAAAGCGACGTTGCTACGGCAGCTCGTAGGTGAGCTCGAGGCCGTCGGCCCAGGCCGAGCACGAGCAGCCGGCGGGGTCCGGCAGGTCGCCGATGATGCCGTGCAGCAGCGTCTTCACCCGCTCGATGTTGCGCTCGAACGTCGCGAAGACCTCGGCCTGGCCGACTCCCCCGCCCTCCTCGACCCCGGCGTCCATGTCGGTGACCAGCGCCAGGGCGGCGTAGCAGAGCCGCATCTCGCGAGCCAGCTGCGCCTCGGGGGCGCCGGTCATGTTGACCAGCGACCAGCCGTGCGCGGCAAAGTGCTGCGACTCGGCGCGTGTGGAGAACCGCGGGCCCTCGACGACGACCATGGTTCCTCCGGTCGTCACGCCGTCCTCGGCGCCGAGGCGCCCGCGCAGCCGGCCGCAGTACGGGTCGGCGAAGGGCAGGTGCACCGCGCCGGTCTCGACGTAGCTGCCCGCGCGGCCCCAGGTGCGGTCGACCAGCTGGTCCGGGACCACCAGCTCGCCCGGCGCGACGCTCGGCAGCAGCCCGCCGACCGCGCACGGCGCCAGCACCTGCCGGACGCCCACGCTGCGCAGCGCCCAGAGGTTGGCGCGGTAGTTGATCCGGTGCGGCGGGTACGCGTGCCCGGCGCCGTGCCGCGGCAGGAACGCCACCCGGCGCCCCGCCACCGAGCCCAGTGCCAGCGGTGCGGACGGGTCGCCGTACGGCGTGCTGACCGCCAGCTCCTCCGGGTCCTCGATGAACGCGTAGAAGCCGCTCCCGCCGATCACGCCCACGTCTGCACTGCTCACACCGACACTCTCCCAGCCCGACGAAGTGCGTGTTCTTGTCCGCCGAAGTGTGAGTTCTTGCGCGCCGAGGTGGCAGCTCCGAGGTCACACCTCGGCGCGCAATTTCACGCACTTCGGCACGCAAGAACTGCTACTTCGGCGGGGCGGGGTCAGCGGGCGGAGGGTGGGAGTTCAAGAGCACGCCAGACGGCCGCCCAGACCTCCTTGGGCGGGATGCCCGCGGCGAGCGCCTCGTCGGCGGTGCGGCCGAGTTCGGTGATCACGAACGTCCCCGCCCACGAGCGGGAGTACGCCGGGCCGAGCGCGGCGTCGAGCCGGGCCCAGAACTCGGTGTGCCTCATGCCCGGCGCTCCGCGAGGACCTCGAACCAGGTCTCGCCGCGCTGCCCGTCCTCGCGCTCGAGGGTCACGACGGACCAGCCGGCCGCGTCGATGGCGGCGCGCAGCGGCTCCTCGCGCCAGTAGGTGAAGTACCGCGGGCCGTCGACGTTGCCGTGCGTCGACCAGCGAGCCCCGTCGCCCTCCTTGAGCGACAGCTGGAACAGCCCGCCCTCCCGGGTCGCCTCGGCCAGCCGGGACAGCACCACCGGGAGGTCGGGACGCGCGACGTGCAGCAGGCAGGCGCTGGCCCACACCGCGTCGTACTGCCGCGGGTCGGCCGGGTCGAGCAGGTCGTCGGTGAGCGGGTCGAGCAGGTCGGCCGCATGCCCCTGGGCGTGCAGCAGCTCGACGAAGCCCGGCGTGACGTCGGTGCGGCGGACCACCAGCCCGGCCTTCTCGAGAGCCAGTGCGTCGCGGCCCGGTCCGGTCCCGATCTCGAGCACCCGGGCACCGGCGCCGAGGGTCGCGGCGAACCGGTCGAGGAGGCGCACCGCGGAGTCCGGCATCGCGATGGTGCCGGCGGCGTACGCCTCGGCGCTGCCGGAGTACGCCGCGACCGTCATCGACCGCGGGTCGTACCCGATGTCGTCGAGGTGGTGGACCACGTCGTGCAGGTGGTAGCGCCCCAGGGTGTCCGCGGTGAACACCGCGCCGTCGCTGCGCCGTCCCGGCCGCTGCCACTGGTCGCCGCTGATCTCGTCGTACGTCGCCGCCACGAGCTCGGCGGCCGCGGCCAGGGCCGGCCCCACGGCGGCGGGATCCTGGCCGGCGTAGTCGTCGGCGACCGCGGTCGCGTCCTGGTCCCAGTTGGCGAACAGCGGGTCCTCGTCGTTGAGCAGCTGGCGCACCCGCAGGTCGAAGAGAACGTGGGCGTCCCGGACGTGGCAGGCGTACTCCAGCGGCGACCACACGTTGTCGGCTGGCCGGACCCGCGCGTCCTCGTCGGCCAGGGCGGCGAGGAAGCCGGGCACGGTGTCCCGGATGAGCGCGGGCAGGTCTGCCACGTCGACCCCGGCAGCGTCGAAGCCGCAGTCGGGGCAGGGCTCACGGAGCACCCAGGTCCAGTCCTTGGTGTCGGGTTCGATCGGCACGCGGGCAATTGAACCAGCAACCACCACGGAGTGCAGCCGGGGAGAATGGAACCCATGGAGATCCGTACCGCCGTCGCCGACGACATCCCCGGCCTGCAGGCGATCTACGACCCGCACGCCGTCGGCAGCCACTCGACGTTCCACACCGAGCCGGTGCCGCCGGAGGTGTGGGACGGCCGGCTGGCCTCCGAGCACCCCGGCGACCACGTGCTGGTCGCCGTCGAGGACGCGCGTGTGCTCGGCGCCGCCTGGTCGACGGAGTACCGCGGCAAGCGTGGCTACGCGGCCACCCGCGAGACCTCCGTCTACCTGGCCGACGGCACGGCCGGCCGCGGCCTCGGCCGGGCGCTGTACGACGAGCTGCTCGGCCGGCTGACCGCCGCGGGCATGCACACCGCGGTCGCCGGGGTGGCGCTGCCCAACGACGCGAGCGTCGCCCTGCACACCGCCTGCGGGTACGAGGTGGTCGGCACGTTCCGGGAGGTCGGGCAGAAGTTCGGCCGCTGGATCGACGTGCTGTGGTTCCAGAAGATGTTGGGCTGAAGCCCCTCGCGCCGGTCCGGACCAGACGATGATGTGAACCGTTCGGCCCACTGGGTGCCACAGGGGTTGTGATGGAGATGCACGGCGAGGACGCGCGGCTCGCGTCGGCAACGGACGCAGAGCTGGTCGCTGCGCTGCGCGCGTCCGATCGCGGCGCCCTGCGGGAGCTGTTCGTCCGGCACGAGCCGTGGCTGGCCGCCCGCCTGTCCCGACGCTGCGCCGACACCTCGCTCGTCGACGAGGCGATCCAGGACACCTTCGTGGCCGTCTGGCGCAAGCCGAGCTGGCGGGGCGAGGGCGAGGTGGCCGCCTGGCTGTGGGGCATCGCGATCCGCTCGCTCCTGCACCACCTCCGGCCGCGGGCGAACGTCATCGAGCGGCTCGCACGCCTGCGGCAGTCCGATGCGGCCTCCTCGGAGGAGCAGGTGCTGGCCCGGGTCGAGCACAGCGACGTCGGTGCAGCGTTGCGCCGGCTGTCGCCGGAGCTGCGCGCCGTCGTCCAGGCCACCGTCATCGACGGCCTCACCACCCGTGAGGCGTCCGCGCTGCTCGGCATCCCGAGCGGCACCGTGAAGAGCCGGATGAGCCGGGCCCGCACCGAGCTGAGGGAGGCACTGCTGTGACCACCTGGCACGCACACCCGAACGACCTGGCCGCCTACGTCGCCGGTGCCGACGACCCGGTGCTGGCCGCCTCGGTCGAGACGCACCTGCTCCGCTGCGCGGACTGTCGTACGGCGCTCGCCAGCGCCGCGGGCACCGCGAGCACCGCCCAGGGCGGCCCCGAGCGCTCCGACACCGAGCGCCGCTGGGACAGCCTGGCCGCCGTCGTCGACACCCCGCGCTCGGCGCCCCTCGCCCGCCTGGGAGTCTCCACCCGGCCGCTGCGCGCGGCCTGGCTGCTCGCCGCGTTCCTCGTCCTGCTGGTGCCGGTGGTCCTCGCGTTCGCCACCGGCCGCCCGGGTCTGCCCACGGTGCTGCTCGCGCTCGCGCCGATCGCGCCCAGCCTGGCCGTGGTCGTGGCCTACCGGACCAGCGCCGACCCCGCCGGCGAGATGGCGCTCGCGGTCCCGGTCGCCGGCCTGCGGATCGTGTCCGCGCGCGCCCTGCTGGTCGCGCTGGCCGCCGCACCGCTCGGGGTCGCCGCCGCGCTCGCGCTGCAGCTGCCGCTGGCGGTCGCGCTGGGCTGGCTGCTCCCGGGTCTGGCCCTGTCCTCGCTGGTGCTGCTGGCCGGCACCACCCGGCTCGACCCGGCCGTCGTGGCCGGAGGTCTCGGCATCCTCTGGGCGCTGGCCGTGGGCACGCCCGCCGCCAGCCGCCGCGCCTCGGTCGACGCCGTCGTCGACACGGTGGCCGGCGCCCCGGTCCAGCTCCTCGCCCTGGCGATCGCGGTCTCCGCCATCGCCCTCACCGTCTCGCGCCGCGAGCAGATCGCCTACCGGAGCCACACATGAGCACCGTCACCGCCAGCACCGGCCTCGCCCGGACCGTCGAGGTCACCGGCCTCACCAAGTCGTACGGCGCTCGCCGGGCCGTCGACGCCCTCGATCTCGCCGTGGGACCCGGGGTCGTCGGGCTGCTCGGCCCCAACGGTGCGGGCAAGACGACGCTGCTGCGGATGCTGGCCACCGTGCTGGCGCCGGACACCGGCACCCTCTCGCTGCTGGGCGGCGACCCGGCCGTGCCGTCCCAGCGGCTCGAGATCCGCCGACGCCTCGGCTACCTGCCCCAGTCGCCCAGCCTCTACCCGTCGTTCACGCCGATGGAGCTGGTCGACTACGTCGCCGTCCTCAAGGAGCACACCGACCGCGACTGGCGGCGCCGCGAGGCCGCCCGGGTGCTCGAGGCGGTGGGGCTGGCCGACCGGATGCACCAGAAGATCAAGACGCTCTCGGGCGGGATGCGGCAGCGCGTCGCGCTGGCCGCGGCGCTGCTGGGCGACCCGGAGCTGCTGGTCCTCGACGAGCCCGCCACCGGACTGGATCCCGAGCAGCGACTCGAGCTGCGGGCGCTGCTGTCCGCCAGCGCCCGGCGCGGCACGGTGCTGCTGTCCACGCACAACACGACCGAGGTGGCGGCCCTGTGCCAGCGCGTGATCGTGATGCGGACCGGCCGCGTGCTCTTCCACGGCACCCCGGCCGAGCTGCGCGACGTCGCCGCGGGCCGCGTGTGGGAGGAGACGGAGCAGGACGCGGGCGCCCGGCGCAGCTGGATGACCGCCGAAGGCACCTGGCGTCACCTCGGCGACCCGCCGGCGGGGGCCACCGTCGCCGCACCGACGATCGACGACGGCTACCTCCTGCTGGCCGCGACCGACGGGGGTCCGCGGTGAACGCCACCACGCTGCGCCAGGCGGCGTACCCGACCACCCGGGCCATCACCTGGGCTCCGCTGGTCGCCGTGGGCGGGCTGCTGCTGGCGCTCGGCACGGTCCTGCGGCTGCTGGACGGCCCACCCGGACCGGTGCTCGTGCTCGGCGCGGCCGCAATGGCCGCCGCCCTCGTGTTCTCGCTGCGCGACCCGGCCGCCCCGCTGCTGGCCGCCGTGCCCACGCCCCTGATCGTGCGCCGCGTCCTGCGCCTGGCCCTGGTCGGCGCGGTGGCGCTGCCGTTGTGGGGGCTGGTCGCCACGATGCTCCCCGGTGACGGCCTCGCGCTCGCCCCCGGGCTGGCACTGACCGCCACCGGGGTCGCGGTGGCGACCTGGCTGCCGATCGACCGGGACGTCTCCGTGGCGGCGGCGGTGCCCCTGTTCTGGGCGAGCGCCACGGAGCTGCTCGGGGGCGTCGGCGGCGTGGCCGGTGACGCGCTCGCGCGGTGGGCCACCGACCCGTGGTGGGTCGTCGCCGTGGCGGGACTGCTGGTGGCGCTCGGGAGGCACCGATGAGCGCCACGATGATCGGGGAGCGCACGCCGGCCCGGACCCGCCCCGCCTCCCCGCGCGCCGTGGTCGCTGCCCTCGCGACCGCCGAGTCCCGGCGGCACCTGCGCAGCCCCCTGCTGTGGGTCGGCGTCGCCCTGTCCGGGGCCTTCGCCTGGGTGACGATGGACCAGCCCGACGACTGGGCCGGTGCCCGCTACCAGGCGGCGCCGATCCTGGTGGGTCCGCTGCTGCTGGTCATCTCCATCGCGGTCGCCGGCAGCTTCCACCGCGAGCGGCTCGGAGTCTCGGAGGAGGCACCTGTCGGCGAGGCCCTGCGCTCCACGGGTCGCCTGGTCGGCGCCCTCGCCCCGGTCGCCGTGGTCGCGGTGCTGACCGCGGCGGGTGCGATCTGGGTGCGCCAACAGGGCGGCCTCGACATCGGCGAGGAGCCCGGTCGCACCCTGCACGCCCAGTTCACCCTGCCCGAGCTGCTCCAGCCCGTGGTGCTGGCGCTGTTGGCGGTCGCCGTCGGCGCGGCCGCGGGCCGCCGGCTGCGGCACCGGGCCACCTCGACGCTGCTGCTCTTCGTCGGCTGGTTCCCGGTGGTCCTGGTGTACTGGGGCTTCCAGAGCCGACAGGTCATCCCCCTCTCCATCGTCCAGACCCAACCGGTGTCTCTGCCGGTCGGCCCGATCAGCGCGAACCCACTCGACTTCCCCGCGTCGTGGCTGCTCACACAGCCCGGGGAGTACCAGGACCACTGGGCACGGCAGTTCGTCTCCGGGCTGCTGGCCGCCGGCCACGACGTCTGGCTGCTCGGGCTGACCTGCCTCTTCCTGGCGGTCGCCCTCCCCCGCCACCGCCGGCCCGTGCTGCTCGGTCTCGGCACGTTGCTCGCGGCCGGAGGCCTGGCCCTGCAGTACGCGGTGATCCCGTGAACCGCGCGCTCGTCCCAGCCCTGCTCGTCGCCCTGCTGGCGACCGGCTGCACCGCGGCGTACGACGACGACGGCGAGGCCCGCGGCACCGGGCGGATGACGCCGGCCCCGGCGAAGGCCGCGGACGCGGTCCCGGTCGTCGTCGACTCCGACCTCGCCCCCGACGACCTGGCGGCGATCACCTACCTGGTCCGGCACCCACGCGTCCGGGTCCTCGGCATCACGGTGCCGACCACCGGGATGGTCACCTGCACGAACGGCGGGCTGCAGCTGCTGGCGGACCTCTTCGCCACCATCGAGGCGCGATCCGTTCCCGTGGCGTGCGGGGTGACGCCGCGCTCGGACGGCGCCGTCGCGTTCCCGCGGGACTGGGGGGCCGGGGTCGCCTCCGACAGCGGCCTCCCCCACCTCGGGCTGATGCCGTACACCCCGTCGCGGGAGAGTGCCGCCGACCTCATCGCCCGCGAGGCGATGAGCACGGACGACCTGCAGGTGGTCGCCCTCGCGCCGCTGACCGAGCTCGCCACGGTCCGGCGCGACCACCCGGCGGCGTACCGCCGGATCGCCGGCATCACCACGATGGCGGGCATCGTCGACGCCGAGAGCCATGACGCCGGCCAGGGAGTGGGCGAGTGGAACGCTGCCGCCGACCCCGTCGCGTTCGACGCGGTCCTCGCCGGGTCGGTACCGGTCACGGTCGTCCCCGACGACCCGGTGCCGGACGGTGTTCCGGCCGGCATGGACGCCCCGGTCGTCGGCGCCCTGGGCGTGGGCACCACGATCGAGTCGCCGGCGTACTGGGACCTGGCCACGGCCGGGCTCTTCACGCTGCCCACCGCGGGCACCACCGCGGTCTACGGAGCCTGGCGGGCGGACGTACGCAACGACCGAGGCCGACTGCACCGCACCGGTGACGGCACGGTGCGGGTCGTGACCGCCCTGGACGCTCCAGCCTTGGACGAGGCCTACACGGCGGTGTTCGCCCCCGACTGAACCCGGACCGGCCGACTCAGGTGAGCAGCAGCGCGTCGAGCCTCCGCCGGGCCATCAGCACCCCGAGGGTGCCCATCACCAGCAGGTAGACGACCGAGACCGCCGACCCCCACGACAGCACGCCGGTGGTCAGCTCCCGGCACAGCACCACGCCGCGGTAGAGCGGGGTCAGCTCCACCACCCAGCGCAGCACGCCGGGGAAGGCGGTGACCGGGAAGAACGTCGCCGAGAACAGGAACATCGGCATGGTGGCGAGGGTGACGTACTCGAAGTCCTGCCAGCTCCGCATGTACGTCGTGAGCGCGAGGCAGGCGCCCGCGAACGCGAAGCCGATCAGCAACGTCGCCGGCAGTGCCAGCACCGCCCACCACGACTCGATCAGCCCCATCCCGGCCATCACGCCCAGGAACCCGAACGAGTAGATGCCGCCGCGGAGCAGGCACCAGGTCAGCTCGCCGGTGGCCACGTCGCGGGTCGACATCGGCGTCGCCAGGATCTGGTCGAACAGCTTGGTGAACTTGAGCTTGAAGAAGAAGTTGAAGGTGCTGTCCAGCACCGCGCCGTTCATCGCCGAGGTGGCCAGCATCGCCGGCGCCACGAACGCGGCGTACCCGATGGTCTCGCCGTTGAACTCGAACGACTCGATCAGCTTGCCGACCCCGACACCGATCGAGAAGAGGTAGAAGACCGGCTCGAGGAAGCCGGACAGGAAGATCCACCACGCCGAGCGGTAGCTCAGGTAGTTGCGGTAGAGCAGGATCCGGGTCGCACCGAGCGGGGCCAGCGGCTCCGCCCGCGGGTCGCGGTGGTGGAGGTCGGTCACGAGGTCAGCCTCCGCTCGAGCCGGCGCCCGGCCCACCAGTAGCCGACCGCCGCCATCACCGTCAGGTAGGCCACGTGGACCAGCGCCAGCGGCACGTCGAGGGTGCCGAGCATCAGCATCCGGGTCAGGTCCACGCCGTGCCACAACGGAGTGAGCCGGGCCAGCCACTCCAGCGACGGCGCCAGGTTGCCGATCGGGAAGAACGCCCCGGAGAACAGGAACAACGGGATGACGCCGAGCCGGAAGACCAGCGCGAACGCCGACTCGTCCTTGAGCCCCGCGCTCAGCCCGTAGACCGGGGCGGCGAAGGCCAGGCCGATCAGGATCTGCACCACGAAGGCACCCACCGCCCCCGGGACCGAGGCGAACACCCCGAACGGCGCCAGTACGGCGAGGAACACGGCATCGACCAGCATCACCCGACCCACCACGAAGCCGAGGTGGGCGTTGACCACGTCGCGCGGGGACAGCGGCGTCGCGGTCATCCCGAACGCGATCCGCTGCCACTTCACCATGCCCATCACGGGATACGTCATCTCACCGACCACGAGCTGCATGGTGTGGGACGCGACCAGACCCGGCGCGACGAAGGCGAGGTACGTCGTGGCGCCGTCGAGCGTGGCCGGGTCGGCCTCGATGAACCCGCCGAGCAGCACGCCCATCGCCAGCACGTAGAGGAGCGGCGTCACGAAGGAGGTGATCACGCTGCCGCGCCAGGTGCGGCGGTAGACGGTCAGCCAGTAGTCGCTCTGGCGGGTGAGAAGCTCCCACCGGCTGGGGCGACGGGCCGTGGCGGCGACGGTGGCCATCAGTCGACCAGCGTCCGGCCGGTGAGGCGAAGGAAGACGTCCTCGAGCGTGGAGCGACGCACCAGCACCGCCACCGGCTCGAGGCCCCGCTCGTGCACCTTGGCGATGACCTCCTCGCCGTCCTCGGTGTAGACGAGCAGCCGGTCGGGCAGCACCTCGACCCGCTCGCCGAGGTCGGCGATCTTGGTGGCGAGCGCGTCGTGCTCCCCCACGCCGAACCGGAGCTCGGCGACCTCGCGGGTGGAGTGCTGACGGATCAGCTCGAGAGGCGACCCCTCCGCCGCGATCTCCCCCTTGTCCATGACCACCAGGCGGTCGCAGAGCTGCTCGGCCTCGTCCATGTAGTGCGTGGTGAGGACCAGCGTCACGCCCTGCCGCTTGAGCCGGAACAGCCGGTCCCACAGGACGTGTCGGGCCTGGGGGTCGAGGCCCGTGGTCGGCTCGTCGAGCAGCAGCATGTCCGGCCGGTTGATCAACGAGCGGGCGATGGTCAGCCGCCGCTTCATGCCGCCGGAGAGGTTCTCGACCTTCGACTTCGCCTTCTCGGTCAGCTGCACGAACTCGAGCAGCTCGTCGGTCCGGGTGTTGACCTCGCCGCGCGGGATCCCGAAGTAGCGGCCGTAGACGTAGAGGTTGTCCCGCACGGTCAGCTCGGTGTCGAGGGTGTCCTCCTGCGGGCACACCCCGATCCGGGCCCGGATCGCCGGCCCGTCGGTCGCCGGGTCCATCCCCAGGATGCGCAGGTCTCCCCCGCTGACCGGGCTCACCGCCGCGATCATCCGCATCGTCGAGGACTTGCCGGCCCCGTTGGGCCCGAGGAACCCGAACGCCTCGCCGCGGCGTACGTCGACGTCGATGCCGCGCACGGCCTCGAACGCTCCGAAGGACTTGCGCAGCCCACTCGCGTGGATCATGGAGTCGGTCACGGTCCTGACCCTAGACACCCCCACCGACGAGAACCATCTTGTTTGTGCCCCAACCGTGCGGTGCTTCACGAGTCGGCGCTTCAGCAGTGACAGGATCGTGCCCATGAGCGAGACGACGGACAGGTTCCGGGACCAGGTCGGCCGCAACGCCGAGGGCACGCCGTACGTCGTGACGCCGACGGAGCGAGGCTTCGACGTCGGCATCGGCATCGCCGACGCGCAGTGGTACCAGCTCTACGCGAAGGCCGGGCTGAGGAAGACCTTCGTCCACCACGTGGCGATGACCGGGCCGAAGGACTTCACGATCACCGACGACTCGTTCGAGATGTCCTGGCAGGCCGGTCACCCGCACCTGGGCGCCCGCCTCGAGCGCTTCGTCGGCCGGAAGTACGAGTTCAGCTTCCAGAAGACGATCGCGATCACCGAGGAGGCCCGGCTCGACACCGTCGTGGACTACACGTTCTCCTCCGAGGAGGGGCGCAAGCTGATCAAGAAGGCCGGCAAGGAGCTCGGCCTGCGTGAGCACCTGCCGGCCTCGGCCAAGGGTGCGCTCTGGTTCGCGATCGCGGTGCTCGTGGTGATGGCGATCGGCTTCCCGATCGCGTTCCTGCTCGGGAAGTTCTAGGCACCGTCCGCGGGCTGGTCCGGGGCGGGCCGCACGGTCCGCATGAAGTCCTGGAACTCGCGCCCGACCCGCGGCCAGTCCGGCGCGAGGCAGGTGACCTTGTAGATCAGCACCACGCGCTTGCGGGGGTCGTCCACGTCGAGGATCGCGGTGAGCACCTGGAGCTGCACGAGGTCGAGGCGCTCTCCGTCGACCTCGATGCCGGCGCCGATGAGCTGGGTGATCGCCGGCGCCTTCTCGGAGCCGACCTCCTCGCGGTGCAGCAGCTTGAGGTGCGGGGTCTCCCGCGCGAGCAGCGCCACGGCCTCCGCGGCGATGTCCCGCAGCGAGGCGTCGTCGAACCGCTCGTCCCCGCTGATCACCAGGGTCGGCGTGTAGCCGGGGCTGAGCGGCGTCCGGGCCGCGACGAACGCGGCGTTCTCGATGCCAGCGGTCGCCGGGTC
>JBEVFC010000048.1:0-20173 GCA_040512455.1 Nocardioides sp. | reverse complement strand
TGATGTCGGAGACCGTCGAGCGCCGCCTCGTCGAGCTGCTCGACCACCCCACGGAGTCGCCGTACGGCAACCCGATCCCGGGCCTCGACGAGCTCGGCGAGTCCGAGCTGGGCGAGGAGTTCATGGCCGACGTAGAGCCGCTGTCGAAGGCCGCGTCGGGCGACGAGGGCCGGGTCCACGTCCGCCGGATCTCCGAGGAGATGCAGAAGGACGAGGTGCTGATGGGCGCGCTGCGCCGGGTCGGCGCGGTGCCGGGCAAGACCCTGACCGTGGTGGCCACCGGTGAGGGCGTGCTGCTCGGCTCCGGCGGCGAGACCGCCGAGATCGTGCTCGAGGCCGCCGAGCACATCTTCGTCAAGCGCCTCTAGGAGCCGGACAGCTCCGTCAGGAACTCGCTGCACCCCGCGTGGAGGGTGTACGTCGCGTGGTCGTCGCCGCGGGTCGCCCCGCGGTTGACGATCACCACCGGGACCCCGAGCTTTGCGGCCCGCTTCACGAACCGCAGCCCCGACATGACGGTCAGGGACGAGCCGACGACCAGCAGTGCCCCGTCGCTCCGGGACAGGGCCTCCACCGCGTCGTAGCTGCGCTGCACCCGCGCCGCGGGGACGTTCTCGCCGAAGAACACCACGTCCGGCTTGAGCGGACCCCCGCACGCCTCGCACGGCGGCACCCGGAAGGACCCGGTGTCGTCGAGCTCGACGTCCCCGTCGGGTCGGGCGTGCGCGTCGGCGTGCCGGGCGGCGTACCCGGGGTTGAGCGCCGCCATCCGGGACTGCAGCGCACGCCGCGACGACACGGTCCGGCAGCCGAGGCAGACCACGTCGGAGATGCGCCCGTGCAGGGCCAGCGCCCGGGAGCCGGCCGTCTCGTGCAGGCCGTCGACGTTCTGGGTGATCAGCAGGTCGACGACGCCGCGCGCCTCGAGGGCGGCCAGGGCGCGGTGCCCGGCGTTGGGGGAGGCGTCCCCCATGCGCGACCAGCCGACGTGGCTGCGGGCCCAGTAGCGGCGCTGCGCCTCCGGCCCGGACACGAACTCGCCGTAGGTCATCGGCAGCCGGTTCGGGGAGTTCGGGCCTCGGTAGTCGGGGATCCCGGAGTCCGTGGACAGCCCGGCTCCGGTGAGCACCACCAGGCGCCGGTCGCGCAGGAACGCGCACACCTCCTCGATGACGGGGGAGGCGGCGAGGCTCACGTGGCGTACCGCAGCTGGGCGCGGGCCCGGGCCTTCTCGGCCTCGACCGCGCGGTCCTTGGGCGGAGCGTTGGTGACCAGGGCGTCGAGGAGGTGCTGGGTGATGTGCGCGACCTCGCGGACCGCCTCGTCGAAGGCGGCCTGGTTGGCCTGCGAGGGCCGGGTCGCGCCGCTCACCTTGCGGACGTACTGCAGCGCGGCCGCGGCGACCTCGTCACGCGTTGCGGGGGGCTCGAAGTTGTGGAGCTGGCGGATGTTGCGGCACATGCGACGAGGGTACGCCGCGGGACCCGCCCGCCCCAGTGCCTCAGACGTCCAGGAACTCGGTCCGCTCGGCGCTGGAGAGCACCACCCGGCCGTCCGGCAGCGGCACGGTGCGCAGCGTCGCCACGTCCTCGTAGCCGTAGGCGCCGTGCACCCGCTCCGCGGTCAGCGCGCCGCCCTTGCCGACCCGCAGGATCGAGACGATGGCGCTGCTGCCGCCGCTGGCGCCCCACTGCTCGACCACCGTGAGGGCGGTACGGCGGTCGGCCAGCCAGGTGAACTGGCGCGGGTCCATCCCGGCGCGGGTCTGCCGCTTCGTGCCGTAGCCGTGGGTCGCGACCCGCTCCGGGCTGCTGAGGTCGGAGACGTCGAAGACCGCGGCCTGGCCGCCGCGGGTCGTCCCGTCCAGGTCGGCGGCGGTGCCCATGCCGAGCAGCAGGTCGTCGCCGATCGGGTGGAGGTACTCGCTGAAGCCCGGGATCTTGAGCTCGCCGCGCACCCGGGGTGCCGCGGGGTCCGACAGGTCGACGGCGTAGAGCGGGTCGGTCTGCCGGAAGGTCACCACGAACGCCAGGTCGTCGAACCAGCGGACCGCCTTGATCTGCTCGTCGACGCCGATCCGGTCCACCCGCCCGAGCTCGACCAGGGCTCCGTCGCGCTCGGCGAAGGTCACCACGGAGTTGAAGTTGCCGGTGTCGCCGGTGGCCCCCACCGCGACCCGCAGCACCCCGTCGGCGGAGTCCATCGCCCACCGGTCGGCGACCGAGCCCTCCACCTCGCCGGAGCCGAGGTACGTCGCGTCGTCGTCGCTGAGCGAGAACGCGTGCAGGTCGGTGGTGCCGGTGTCGGCGAAGCGCCCCGGTCCGTCGACCATCACGCAGCAGGCCGGCCCCCAGACGGTGCTGGTGGCGAGGTAGAGCCGGTCGGTGGAGGAGTAGACGGTCTGCGAGGCGGTGGCCACACCGGTGACGCTCCGCGTGGCCGGGTCGGCGGCGTCGAAGCCGACCACGACGACACTGCCGGCGCCGGAGAAGGTGGCCGGCAGCCGCATCGCGTCGCAGTCGGCCAGCTGCTCGGCGTCGTCGTCACCGTCGCGGACGGTGGGCAGCCAGTCGTCGATGGTGCTGGCGCGCACGATCGCGCGGTTCTCGGCGCGGGCCTCGTGCTCGCTCCGGTCGTCGGTGGGCTGCACGAAGTCGAGGTCCGGCAGCCCGGAGCCGACCACCAGCCGCACGGTGTCGCCGTACTGCCGCGCCGAGAGGAGCTCCGCGTCGTAGCTCTGCTCCGCGACCACCGCGGGGGCGTCGGGGTCCGTCAGGTCGACGGTGCGGACGATGGTCCGGACGTCGTCGGAGTCGAAGTACTGCCGGTCGGTGTTCAGCACCACGGCCCGGTCACCGACGAGCAGCAGCTCGGCGACGCCGTCGCCGTTGTCGCGGTGGATCCCCGGCAGGGTGAGGCTGCCGAGCCGCCGCGGCGTCGGTCCGGTGACGTCGTACGTCGTGAGGGTGCCGCCGTCGACCCGGACCAGCAGCGAGCCGTCGGTCTTGACCACGTCGGGCTCGTCGACGCCGGCCTCCTGGACGTTGGTGCCGGTCGTGCTCGAGGTGACCTCGGAGGTGGACGGAGCCTGGGCGTCGCCCCTCGCCGTCGCCGAGTCCTCCATCGCGTAGACCCGGACGTCGTCCCAGCCCCACGCGGTCACCCGGTCGACGGAGTTGTCGACGTACCAGTCGAGCAGCTGGTCGCAGGAGCCGGCGCGGACCAGGCCGGGCCGCTGGTGACCGGGAGTGTTCGGTGCGGCGACCAGGCGCCCCGAGCGCTGCGGCTCGTCGTGCCACGCGGAGCCGGCGGCGAAGGAGCCGGCCAGGGCGGTCAGGGCGACCACGCCGAGGCCGGCGCGGCGCAGGGAGGCGCGGTAGGCAGGGGGGAGGGACGGTGCGCGGGTCATGGGTCTGGGACGGCCCGCCGGGAGGATCGGTTCCCGTCTCCGATCGACGTGGGGCAGAGTGGCCCCCATGGCTGAACGTGACTACGACATCGTGCTGTTCGGGGCGACCGGTTTCACCGGGGGGCTGACCGCTGCCTATCTCGCCCGGCACGCGCCGGCCCGGCTGCGCTGGGCGCTGGCCGGACGCAATCGGAAGAAGCTCGAGGCGGTGCGCGACCGGCTGGCCGGCATCGACCCACGCCTCGAGGTGATGGACCTGCTGGTCGTCGACTCGGCCGACGCCGACGCGCTGGCCGGGATCGCGCCGCGCACGAAGGTGGTCGCGACCACGATCGGCCCGTACGTCGAGCACGGCGGGCCGCTGGTCGCCGCGTGCGCTGCCGCCGGCACCGACTACGTCGACCTGACCGGGGAGTCCGAGTTCATCGACACGATGTGGCTCGCGCACCACGCGACCGCGGTCGCCTCCGGGGCGCGGATCGTGCACGCCTGCGGCTTCGACTCGATCCCGCACGACCTCGGCGTCTACTACACCGTCCAGCAGCTGCCCACCGACGGCCCGGTCACGGTGCGCGGCGTGGTGCGCAGCAACGCGACGATCTCCGGCGGCACGTTCCACTCCGCGCTGGGCGCGATGTCCCACCTGAAGCAGATGCGGTCGGCCCATGCCGAGCGGCGCAAGGCAGAGGCGCGTCCGGAGGGGCGGTCGTCGCGCGCGGTGGCCGGCAGGCCGCACCGGGACTCCCAGCTCGGTTACTGGCTGGTGCCCCTGCCGACCGTCGACCCGGCGGTGGTGGCGCGCAGCGGCGCGGCCCTGGCCTCGTACGGGCCGAAGTTCCGCTACTCGCACTACGCCGGGACGAAGACGCTGCGCTACGCAGTGGGCGGGATGGCCGGTGCCGCCGGCCTCGGGCTGGCCGCCCAGGTCCCGCCGGTGCGCGCCTTCCTCAAGGGCCGGCTGCCGCAGGGGCAGGGCCCGAGCGAGCTGCGGCGCCGGAAGGCCTGGTTCACCGTCGACTTCGTCGGCGAGGCCGGCGGCCAGCAGGTGCACACCCGGGTCTCCGGGGGCGACCCCGGCTACACCGAGACGGCGAAGATGCTCGGCGAGTCCGCGCTCTGCCTTGCTTTCGACACCAACCCGCCGACGGCGGGCCAGGTGACCACCGCCACCGCGATGGGCGACAACCTGCTGGTGCGCCTCCAGAAGGCCGGCATCGACTTCGAGATCGTCGCCTGACGGGGGCTCTCCCGCGGTCCGGGAGTGCCTCGCCGGGACTGTGACCCTTGACACACGCCAACTAAACCGGGCACGATCCTGGCCCAGATGAACCGGCCCTGGCTCGAGCCGTCCACCTACGAGGACACCCATGGTCTGGTGTCGAACGTGACCTTCGTGGAGGGCCTGGTGTTCTTCGAGGGCACCTGGTTCGCCTCCTACGGGCAGAGCGACTCGACGCTGGGGGTCGCGACGTACCAGGTCGGGGACCGCTACTCCTCGCTCGGCTCATGACGTCCCGGCAGGCGGCCTGGCTCGGAACGACGAGCCACACCGGCTGGCTGGAGGCGGAGGGGGACCGGCTGCTCGACTTCAGCCGGGCCTCCCGCCACCCGGCCGGGGGGTTCGCCTGGCTCGACGTGTCCGGGCGACCCGCGCTCGACCGGCCGGTGGAGCTGTGGATCACCTGCCGGATGACGCACGTCTTCTCACTCGGACACCTCATCGGACGGCCCGGATGCGGGCCGCTGGCGGACCACGGGGTCGAGGCCCTGACGGGACGCTTCCGGGACCACGTCAACGGCGGCTGGTACGCCGCCGCCGACGCGGACGGTCCGACCGGTCGCGAGAAGAGCGCCTACCCGCATGCCTTCGTCGTGCTCGCGGCCGCGAGTGCCACCTGCGCCGGTCGCCCCGGCGCGGCCGCGCTGCTGGACGAGGCCCTCGACGTGCTGCTCACCCGGTTCTGGGACGAGGAGCACGGCATGGTCGTGGAGGAGTGGGACGAGACGTTCACGACGCTGGACAGCTATCGCGGCGTGAACGCCAACATGCACACGGTGGAGGCGCTGCTCGCCGCGGCGGACGCCACCGGGGACCGGAGCCTGCTGGACAAGGCGCTGCGGATCGTCACCCGGGTGGTCCACGACCTCGGCCGCAGCCACGACTGGCGGCTGCCGGAGCACCTCGACGAGCAGTGGACCCCGCTGCTGGACTACAACCACGACACGCCGGCGCACCCGTTCCGCCCGTACGGCGCGACGATCGGTCACTGGCTGGAGTGGGCCCGGCTGGCGCTGCACCTGCGGGCGGCGATCGGCCCGTCGGCTCCGGATTGGCTCCTCGACGACGCCGTGTCGCTCTTCGACGCCTCGGTCCGTGAGGGGTGGGCGGTCGACGCTGCGGACGGGTTCGTCTACACCGTGGACTGGGAGGGGCGTCCCGTGGTGCGGGAGCGGATGCACTGGGTCGCGGCGGAAGCCACGGCCACCGCCGCCGCGCTGCACGCGGCGACCGGCGACCCGTCGTACGACGCGTGGTACGCCACCTGGTGGGACCACATCGCCGACGTGTTCCTCGATCGCGAGCTGGGGTCGTGGCGCCACGAGCTCGACCCGCAGAACAGGCCGAGCGGCGTGGTCTGGAACGGCAATCCCGACACCTACCACGCCTTCCAGGCGGTCCTGATCCCGCGACTGCCCCTGACGCCGACCCTCGCTGCCGCGCTGCGTGACGGGCTGCTTCCCTAGCCGGAGGTCCCGGGCGTGGCCCGGTCTGACAGGCTGGGACGGTGGGGGAGCCGAGCAGTCGACGGACAGCAGCCCTCCTCATGGCCGGGTACTGCGCCCTGCTCCTCGTGGTCCTGCTCGGGCCGGCCTCGGTCCCCAGTGAGGGGGTCGGGTGGATCGGTGAGGTCGCGGCGCGGCTCGGGGCGCCGGCGCGGCTGCTGGTCCCCAGCCGGGTGGAGTTCATCGTCAACGTGGCGGTGATCGCCCCGGCCGCCGCGCTGGGGTCGGTGGTGTGGCCCCGGACGACCTGGCGGGACTGGACGGCCTACGGCTTCCTGTTCTCGGCGAGCGTCGAGCTCACCCAGGGATTGCTGCTGCCGAGCCGGTCCGCGCGCTTCGACGACGTCGTCGCCAACACCCTCGGGGCGCTGGTCGGCGCCGTCTTCGTGCTGCTGGTCCGGAAGGTGGCCGCGCGGCGACCGTGACCGACCCTCGGGCCGAGCCACCCGACTGGGTTGGCCTATATGGCCCATAAATGGCCTGCGTCGGGTGGGATCCGCTGGAATCATGGCGGGCGTGCGGTCCTCGGTGCCCCTGGTGTCGCCCTCCCCGTCGCGGGTTGCCCCCGACGAGGACTCCCGTGCCCGTGGCCCCTGGCTGTGGGTCGCCGCCCTCGCGGCTGCGGCCGGCCTGTGCTGGCTGCCCTTCCTGGGGCGCACGCTCAGTCCCGACGAGGGGGGCCTGCTGACCGTTGCCGGTCAGTGGGCACCCGGCACGTCCCTGTACGGCGACTACTGGGTGGACCGGCCGCCGGTCCTGATCGGCCTGTTCGCGGTGGCCGACGGCATGGGTGGCGCCCCGGCGCTGCGTGCGATGGGCGTGCTCGCGGTGGTCGCCACGGTCGTCCTGGCGGGTGCCATCGGCCGCCTGGTCGCGGGGCCACGGGCCACCACCCGCCGCGTGGTGCTGCCCGCGGCGACGGCCGCGCTGTTCGTGGCAACCCCGCTCTTCGGGGGCACCGTGGTCAGTGCGGAGCTGCTGGGGCTGCCGTTCGTGCTGGCCGGGATCGCGTCGGCCCTGGTCTCGCTCGACCGCCCCGGCCGCCCCTCGGCGGCAGCGTGGGCGGCCGGCGCGGGTGCCGCGGGCGCCGCGGCGTTCCTGGTCAAGCAGAACATCGTGGACGTCTTCCTGTTCGTGCTGGTGGTGGCCGTCCTCAGAGGTGGCCGGGGTGCCGGCTTCGGGGTGACGGCGCGCCTCCGGCTCGTCGGGGGCGCGGCCTGCGGTGCGGTGGCCGTGGTCGCCCTGGTGCTGGGCGTGGCGGCGGCCAGAGGCACCAGCGTGAGCGGTGTCTGGGACGCCGTCGTCGTCTTCCGTGCGCAGGCAGCCGGCATCATCGCCCAGTCCGACAACCCCGCGATGGGCAAGAGGTTGGGCGGGGTGCTGGTGGCCCTCGTGTTCAGCGGGGCGCCGGTGCTGGCGGCCGCCCTGGCCTGGACGTCGGCACGGAGACGTGGGGCGCGCGCTCGCCGTACGGGCCTGCGGTCCGCCGCCTGGGCGATGCTGACCTGGGAGATGCTCGTGGTGCTGGTCGGCGGTGGCTACTGGTTGCACTACCTGATGGGGCTGGTCCCCGGGCTGGTCGTGCTGGCCGCCGTCTCCGCGCCGACGCGACCCTCGCGGGCCCGGTGGCTCGTCTCGGCGTACGCCTACACCGCCTGCTCCACCGTGGCCGTCCTGTGCTGGGTCTTCGTGCACCCGATCGAGCGCCCTGAGGAGCCGGCGATCGCGTACCTCACCGCGCATGCCCGGCCGGGCGACAGCGCCGTCGTCGCGTTCGGCGCCCCGAACATCCTCCAGGGCGCGGGTCTGCAGAGCCCGTACCCGCAGCTCTGGAGCCTGCCCGCACGGGTGCGTGACCCGGAGGCCCGGAAGCTGACCGCGGTGCTGGCCGGGCCCGAGGCGCCGACCTGGCTGGTGGTCTCGGGTCGGTCGGTCACCACGTGGGGGATCGACGGAGGGGCCGCGAACCGGGTGGTCCGCTCCCGCTACGAACCGGCCGTCACCGCCGGCAACTTCCGGATCTTCGTCAGGAAGGACCGCCGGTGACCGCGGACCTGCGGGTGGGGACGGCCCCGTCTCCCACCAGGCCCGCGGCGCGGATCGGCGCGATGCTCGGGTTCGGCGCACTGCTGGTGCTGTGGAGCGTGCTGATCGGCATTCCCAACGACACCGGCGGGGTGGTCCTGTGGGTGTGGTTCGGCACCATCGCGTGGAACATCCAGGCCCCCCGGGAGGAGCACCTCGCCTTCTGGCGCGACTGGTGGCGACCGCTGCTCGTGCTCGTCGTCTACTGGCTGCTGCGGGGCCTTGCCGACGAGATCGGGACCCCGATTCACTACTCGATGCCGATCCGGTTCGACGACTGGCTCGGCGGCGGGGTGACTCCGACCGAGCGTCTGCAGGAGGCCTGGTGCGGCGATCCCTGTCTCAAGTCGACCCCGCCACGCTGGTACGACACGGTCTTCACCACGGTCTACGCCTCCCACTTCCTGGTCGGCCTGACCGTCGCCGGGGTGCTGTGGGTGCGCAACCGGGCGGTGTGGGTGCTGTGGATGCGCAGGTTCGTCGCGCTGCACGTGGTCGCGCTCGTCCTGTTCTGGACGTACCCGATGGCACCGCCCTGGATGGCCTCCCGGGACGGCTACCTGGGGGCGGTCAGCCGGGTGAGCAGCCGGGGCTGGTCCGAGCTCGACCTGCACCGCCAGACGATGGTGCTCTTCGGCATGGCCAACAAGTCGGCCGCCATGCCGTCCCTGCATGCCGGGCTGACGTTCCTGCTGGCCTTCTTCGTGATCGCGCAGGTGCGCAGCTCGTGGCGATGGCTGGTGCTGCTCTACCCGCTGACCATGACGCTGGTCCTCGTGTACTCCGGGGAGCACTACGTCATCGATGCGGTCGTCGGCGCTCTGCTGGCGGGCGCGGTGATGGTCGGCTGCCGGATCTGGGAGGACCGACGGCGGATCACACCGCTGTGAGACCGCTGCAAGGAGGCTCGGCACTGGTTCTCACGTACCGAGACCGACCCCAGTTTTCCGGGGCGACCCACGGTGACCATGCGATGACAGTCACGTCTGGGGGGTGCATTCCGCGCCATCTCGGGGCAGGCTAGAACACGTGAGACGGCTTTCTGGGTGCCTGGCTTCCGTGCTGTGCGCCTTCGTCCTGCTCTCTACCGCCGGCACCGACCGCGTGGCGACGGGTCTGTTGGTGGACGGACCCGGCCCCAGAACGGAGCCACCTGCCTCGGTGACCGACCCCGAGGTGCGGCCCCCGGTCACCGCCCTGGCCCGGGCCGGGGCCTCGACGACACGCGTGGACGCTGCCGCAGAAGCCGGGCACTCGAGCGCACCCGACGTGCCCGCCATCCTCCTCGACGCCTACCGACTTGCCGCCCTGGTGGCTCCCTCCGACTGTCACCTGCCGGTCACCCTGCTCGCCGCGATCGGGCAGGTGGAGTCCGGCAACCTGCGTGGGCGCCGCCTCGACGCCGGCCACCGGGTCCGGCCCCTGGTGTTCGGCCCGGTCCTCGACGGCCGTGGGTTCGCCTCGATCCGCGACACCGACGGCGGGGTGCTGGACGGGAACAAGCGCTGGGACCGCGCGGTCGGACCGATGCAGTTCATCCCCAGCACGTGGGTCCTGTTCTCCATGGACCTCGACGGCGACGGCGTGCGGGACCCCCAGGACGTGGAGGACGCCGCCGGGGCGGCCGCCCTGCACCTCTGCGCGGCGAACCGCGACCTCGCGGTGCCCGCCGACCTGCGGGACGCGATCCTGTCCTACAACCACTCCCACGAGTACCTCCGCGTCGTCCTGGCCTGGAAGGCGGCGTACGACCGGTCCGGACTGGACTCCGGGGGCACTCTGGCGGCGTTGCAGGCTCGCTACGTGCCCTTCTCGGTCCGGATCCCGGCCCTCGCGAGCGGGGCGGCGGCGCGGCCGGCCCGGGGTGAGAGCTCCGGCGGCCGGGGCGCCAAGCCGGGCAGGTCCCCGGCGATCGGGCACGATCCGGTGGTCGTGCCGTCCGACGGGCCGGACCCGCAGCACCCGACGCCGGGGTGGAACGACGAGCCGGGCGAGGACCCGACCGAGGAGCCCACGGAGGAGCCGACCTGCGAGCCGGCGGAGCCGACGACGGAGCCGACGGAGGAGCCCACCACCGAGCCGTCGACGGAGCCTTCGACCGAGCCGTCGACCGAGCCGTCGACGGAGCCTTCGACCGAGCCGTCGACGGAGCCCACCGACCCGGACGGCACCCCCTCAGACGACGCCGAGCCGGGCGACGAGTGCCCGACGGAGGACGACGACGCGAGCGATCCGCCGGCCAAGGCACCCACGGACCCGTCGCCGCCGGCAACGGAGCCCTCGAAGAGCCCCGAGCCGGCCACCCCCTGACGGGTGCCGTCGGCCCCGTCGGGCGTCGACGAGAGAGCCGACCCGGCTCGAACCGACCCGTCAGCCGCCCGCTGCGGCACGTACGGCGGCGCGACTGGCCGCCAGGTGGGCGCGGCACGGGCGCCGCGCGGTCCTCACGTCGCGCGATGCTCGAGGTGCTGCTCCCGGCGCACCCCGACCTGACCATCCGCAACCGGTACGGCGGCGTCTCGGTGATCCCGGCCAGCGAGCGCGGCCACGTCGCCTACGTGCGCCGGGTGGTGCGCACCGGGATCGACGTGAACCACGTCAACGATCTGGGCTGGACCGCACTGCTCGAGGCCGTCATCCTCGGCGACGGGTCGCCGCCGTACCGGAAGATCGTGCGCGCCCTGCTGGAGGCGGGCGCCGACCCGTCGGTCGCCGACACGGACGGGGTGACCGTCCTCGAGCACGCCGAGTCGCGCGGTCAGGCTGCCGTGGCCGCCATCGTGCGTCGGGCGTCCTGACGCGTCGGCGGTCCCCGGCGACGCTCGCCCGCGATTTCCACGGCGTGCCCCAGGCAGGAGTCGAACCTGCGACCTTTCGCTTAGGAGGCGGCTGCTCTATCCGCTGAGCTACTGGGGCGATGGATCGGAATAGTAGTCGGAGCGACTCGGAGAACGTCCCTCGGGAGAAGCTCGCGCCTCACTGGGCGTGGCGTCGCCGGTAGGCGCCGGGTGTCGTGCCCGCATGTCGGAGGAAGGCCGCACGCCTCAACCTCGGCGACGCCACGGGCGAGCGGCGCCATGGGTCCGGAGGTCGGTGACGCGCGTGCCCCCTGCCTGCGGCGTACCCGGGAGACGTCGCCGGGTCAGGGGGACACGCGGATTGCCGCGACCCCGGGAGTGACCGTGCGGGCAGACGCCCGGGGAGAACTGGTGTCGACGCAGCCGAGCTTGCTGCCGCGCGCCTCGAGGGCGTGCAGGTCGCCGCGGCCGAACCGGGCAGCCGTGCGGGTCAGGTAGGCGTACATCATCTGCTCGTCGGCGCCCGCGTGGGAGAGGCCCATCGCGTGGCCGATCTCGTGCAGCAGGGTGTCGCCGCGGGTGAGGCCGTTGCCGAAGCCGGGCTTCTGCTTCATCGTGGAGTTGATGACGACCATGCCGCGGCTGATCATGTTGGTCGCGCTGCCGTCGCCGTTGAAGTACCCGGTGCGTGCCATCGCGGCGCCGACGCCGGCGGCCTTGGGGTAGCTGCTCAGCAGCGAGGACTGCGAGGGCCTGGCCCAGGCCACCACGACCTGGGTGTCCTGGGGGTACCAGTCATTGGTGCCGGACTTCGGGACGCCGCGGGTGGTGCCCCGGTAGGAGAACGTGAAGCCGGTCGCCTGCGACATCCGGCGGAACGCGCGCTTGGTGTCCTTGATCGCGCCGCGGGTCGCCTGCCGGGCGTTGACCCGGTAGCCGATCGTCGCGCAGGGGTTCCAGCGGGTCATCCCCTCGAAGCTGTAGTGGAACTGGGAGTCCTTGCCGCGGGGCGTGTAGCGCGGGGTCACCCGGGCCTGCCAGTCGGGTGTCGCCGCCACCGCGCTGCGGATCCGGTAGGTCCGCGCGCCCAGCCACCAGGTCGGCAGCTTGATGGAGAAGTTGCCGGTCGGCGTCGACGAGGTGCTGGCCACCGTGCGCCAGCCCCCGAGCACCTTCTGCTGCAGCGCGACCGTGCCCGTGTTCAGGACGGTGCCGGTCACGTAGTGCTCCGAGCCGCGGGCCATGGTGGAGGTCGGCCAGGAGGCGGTGGTGCCCGTCGGGGCGCTCTGGGCGGGGGTCATCGAGGGGATCAGCAGCGCAGCCAGCACCAGCAGGAGCGCGGTGCCGCGGAGCGGCCGGTGCAGGGCTGCGAACATATTGGGAAGTGTAGGTTCCCAATTGGATCCGTGGTGCGTTTTGTTACCGATTTGTGGAATCTTCTGTCCGGCGCGCCTCCCACGGAGGATGGCGATGCCGTGTACCCCATAGTGCCCGACGAATCACGCCTCTTGGGTGTAATCGCGTAGCCTTCCTCCGGCACCCCCTGTGCGGGGGTGTCCATGACCTGCCCGCCACCCCGAATGAGCTGTCTGCGTGAGTGACGAATCCATCGCCCGCCACCGGGGCGACGCCGAGGCCCGCCGACGGGGCGACGCCGCGGCCCGCCACCGGGGCGACGCCGAGGCGCGACACCGGGTGCTCCAGGTCTTCGGGTACCTCGTGCTGACCCTGTCGGTCGTCGTGGGTCTCTTCGCCGTGTACTCCTACCGGCACTTCAACGAGAACCTCACCATCCTCGACGTCACCGCCCAGCTGGGCGCGGACCGTCCCGCGAAGGAAGAGGTCCAGGGGCCGCGCGAGCCGATCAACGTCCTGGTCATGGGCTCGGACAGCCGAGACGGCGAGGGCAACAACATCGACGGGCTCCGGGGCGGCGGCCAGCGCTCCGACACGACCCTGCTCTTCCACCTCTCCGCCGACCGCCAGAACGCGTACGGCGTGAGCCTTCCGCGGGACGCCATGGTCGAGCGGCCGACCTGCTACACGAAGGACAAGAAGGAGATCGCCGGCGGCTTCGACATGTGGAACGCCGCGTTCTCCGTCGGCGGTCCGGCCTGCACGATCCGCCAGTTCGAGCAGCTCACCAAGGTGAAGATCGACCACTTCGTGGTTCTCGACTTCAACGGCTTCAAGGACATGGTCGACGCCATCGACGGAGTGAAGGTGTGCATCCCCGAGGATGTCGACGACTCGATCGGCAACATCCACCTCAAGGCCGGCACCCGCGAGGTCCGCGGCCAGGAGGCGCTCAACTACGTGCGCGTGCGGCACGCGATCTCCAACAACGGCGACATCGGCCGGATGAAGCGCCAGCAGGCGTTCATCGCCGCGATGGCCAACAAGGTGAAGTCGGCCGGCACCCTGGCGCGGCCCGACCGCGCCTTCGGCTTCGCGAACGCCGCGACCAAGTCACTGACCCTCGACCCGGGCCTGAGCTCGGTGAAGAGGATCGCGGACCTTGCCGGCCAGTTCCAGGACATCGGGCTGAGCAAGGTCAAGTTCATCACCGTGCCGTTCGCCTCCTACGAGCCCGACCCGAACCGACTCGTGTGGACCGAGGACGCCAAGCTCCTCTGGAAGAAGATCCGCTTCGACGAGCCGCTCTCCAAGCGCCTCAGCTCCGACGTGATCACCGCGGCGGAGAAGCCGGGATCGAAGGGCTCGCCCAGCGACCCCTCGTCGCCGAGCGCCGACCCGTCGACCGGCACGCCCACCGAGGTCGACGCCGAGAAGGCCGCGGCCAACGGCCTGTGTGCCTGAGGTTCCCGTGACCGACGAGCAGCGCCCCGAATCCCCGGACGAGGAGTCCGGTGAGACGGCGGCGCCCGAGCCGGACTGGGTACGCCGACGCCGGCTCGCCGCGGTCTTCGGGGACGTGCTCCCCGAGGCGACCCGCGACGACCAGGCGGAGCCGGGCTCCGAGCCCGCCGGCGAGAAGCAGCGCAGCGAGGAGTGGCTGCGACGGCAGGTGCCGCCGCACCACGGCTGACCCCGCCGTCAGACCTGCGGGCGGTTGGCGAGCAGGTCGCGGATCTCCTGCAGCAGCAGCACGTCGTCGGGCGTCGCGGCCGGCGGCTCTTCCTTCTGGAAGTGCGACAGCGCCTTGTTGTACGGCGTGACCACGAGGAAGTAGAGGACTGCCGCGACGATCAGGAACGAGATCACCGCGTTGATGAAGAGGCCGACGTTGACCCCGGCCAGCTCGACCGTGGAGAAGTCGGGATTGCCGCCGACCTTGCCGATGAAGCCCATCAGCACGTTGGTGAACTGGGTGACGACCGCGGCGAAAGCGAGGCCCATGATGAAGGCCACCGCGAGCTCGACGAGATTGCCCTTGAGAATGAATTCCTTGAAGCCCTGCACCATGAGTTGCTCCTCTCGCCCGGCTTCCGTCCCGGGCTTCCCGTAGGTCGGTGCTTCTCACGCTAGCGGGAGATGATCACGCCCAGACACCCGCGCACGGCCGCGGCGGACACCGGTCCGGCCAGGGCGGGGGAGGTGCCGACGACCACCAGCCGGCCGCCTGCCACCGTGGGCGCGGTGAGGTCCTCGGGGTCGGCCGGCAGTGCCAGCACCGGCACCCCGCCGGCCAGCAGCCGGGCCGCCGAGCCGTCCGTCTCGGTCACCATCAGGTCCACCCGGTCACCCACCCGCAGCAGCGCCACCGTGCCGGGATCCGGGATCCGCACCGGCACCGCGACCAGCCCCGGATAGCCGCGCAGCAGCGACGGTCCGACCAGGCGCACGTCGGTGACCGGCTCCCCGCGGCGCAGTGGAGCCGCCAGTGTGCGCCCCACCGCGGCCGTGCGGGCCGGTCGCCCGTCCGGCACCGAGTCGGGCCGGAACGCCACCGGCACCAGGTCCGCCCCCTCCAGCACGGTGCCGGCGGGCAGGTCCCGGGCCGCGGTCAGCACCATGACCGTCGCCGGGGGCGCCGGCGCGACCGCCTGCAGGCTCAGCAGCACCGCCCCGCCGGCGCACAGCGCACTGAGCAGCCGCCGACGGCGCAGCACCGTCCGACGTACGACCCGGCGCAGGTCGGCCAGGCGCTGGCGGGCCGATCGGTCGGGTGCTGGGGTCCGGGGCATGCGCTCGAGGCTAGGTCGATCCGCGGCCGCGCCGCGGCGTTCTCCACAGGTGCCGTATCCTTGGCAGTCGGCTGGTGTGAGTGCCAGCCGCGAACGAACCAGCTTCTCCCGGAGGTTTCCTGAGTCGTGCCGACCTACCAGTACGCCTGCACCGAGTGCGGGCACGCCTTCGAGCAGGTGCAGAGCTTCAGCGACGACGCGCTCACCGTCTGCCCGGTCTGCTCGGGCCGCCTGCGCAAGGTCTTCAACGCCGTCGGGGTCGTCTTCAAGGGGTCCGGGTTCTACCGCACCGACTCCCGCGCCGGCGCCAGCGCCGCGATCGCGTCCAGCTCGTCCGAGAAGTCCTCCGGGGACTCGTCGTCCTCGGGCGACTCGAGCAGGACCAAGGCGCCGAGCAAGGACTCCTCCTCGTCCTCGTCCGCCGGCTCGGCCGCCTCTGGTTCCTCCACGTCCGGCTCGTCCTCGTCCGGTTCCGGCAGCTCCGGCTCCGGCACCTCCTGACGACGCACCGACTGACGCCCTCCTCACGGACGGGCGCGGGCCGACGGGCACAATGGCCCGCGTGCCGGACCTGATGCGCAGCTGGAGAGTCTTCCGAGCCTGGCCGCGACCGGCGCGCTGGGCGTCGTACACGGCGGCCGGCGTGGTCCTGGTGCTGGTCGCCGGCCTGGTCGCCGGCGTCGTCGTGGTCCGCCAGTCCTGGCCGCAGACCGATGGCGAGATCGAGCTCGCCGGGCTCGACGCCGACGTGCGCGTGGTCCGCGACGGCCACGGCATCCCGCAGATCTACGCGGACACCACGGCCGACCTGATGCGGGCCCAGGGCTTCGTCACCGCCCAGGACCGCTTCTTCGAGATGGACGTACGTCGCCACGTGACGGCCGGCCGCACCGCCGAGCTGTTCGGCGAGGACGGCCTGGAGACCGACAAGTTCGTCCGCACCCTCGGCTGGCGCCGGGTCGCCGAGCAGGAGCTGCCGCTGCTCGACGCGGACACCCGGGCGGCTCTCGAGGCCTACAGCCAGGGCGTCAACGCCTACCTGAAGGACCGGTCGCTCTCGGAGATCTCCCTGGAGTACTCCGTGCTCTCGCTCGGCGGGCTCGACTACACGCCCGAGGAGTGGGGCCCGGTCGACTCGCTGGCCTGGCTCAAGGCGATGGCGTGGGACCTGCGCGGCAACATGGACGACGAGATCGGCCGGGTGCTGGCCGGGGTCAACCACACCCCCGAGCAGGTCGCCGAGCTCTACCCCGACTACCCCTACGCCGAGCACGACCCGATCGTCTCGCAGGGCGCGGTTGTCGACGGGCGCTACGAGTCGCAGGCGACCGGTCCCGGCACGCGCAACCCCGCGCGACCGCCGTACACCGCGGGCCAGGTGGCGGCCCTCGCCGACCTCCAGGACGGCCTCGACGCGATGCCGGCCCTGTTCGGCCGCGGCTCCGGGCTGGGCAGCAACAGCTGGGTTGTCGACGGCGAGCACTCCGCGACCGGCCGTCCGCTGCTGGCCAACGACCCGCACCTCGGCACCAGCCTGCCGGGCATCTGGTACCAGGTCGGCCTCCACTGCACCGAGATCTCCGCCGCCTGCCCGTACGACGTCGCGGGGTTCAGCTTCTCCGGGGTGCCGGGCGTGGTGATCGGCCACAACCAGGACATCGCCTGGGGATTCACCAACCTCGGCCCGGACGTCACCGACCTCTACCTGGAGAAGGTGGAGGGCAAGCGCTGGCTGTACGGCGGGAAGCTGCGCCGGCTGGACATCCGGACCGAGACCATCAAGGTCCGCGGCGGCGACGACTTCGCCCTGACCATCCGGTCGACCCGGCACGGCCCGCTGCTCTCCGACGTGTCCCGCGAGCTGAGCACGGTCGGCGCGAACGCGGAGGCCCCCGCGGGTCCCGACCCGGGGAACGGCTTCTCCGTGGCCCTGCAGTGGACCGCGCTCCAGCCGTCCACGACGGCGGACGCGATCCTGCAGCTGAACCGGGCCTCCAACTGGGACGAGTTCCGGGCCGCCGCGTCGGACTTCGCGGTGCCGGCGCAGAACCTCGTCTACGCCGACACCGAGGGGCACATCGGCTACCAGGCACCGGGGCAGGTCCCGATCCGCAAGTCCGGCAACGACGGCCGGCTGCCGGCGGCGGGCTGGCTGCCGGAGAACGACTGGAGCGGCACGCAGGTGCCGTTCGACGCGTTGCCGTCGGTGCTGGATCCCGACGACGGGTTCGTGGTCACCGCGAACCAGGCGGTGACCGACCCGTCGTACCCGTACTTCCTCACCGACGACTGGGACTACGGCTTCCGCTCGCAGCGGATCCGCGCCCGGCTCCAGGCCGAAGGTGACCTGTCGATCGACGAGATGACCGCCCTCCAGCTCGACGACTACAGCGCGATGGCGCCGGTGCTGGTGCCGTACCTGCTCGACGTACGGCTGCCGCGCGGGTACTTCCGCGGCGGCCAGCACCTGCTGCGGAAGTGGGACTTCCACCAGGGCGCGAGGTCCTCCGCGGCGGCGTACTACAACGCGGTGTGGAGCAACCTGCTCCGGCTGACCTTCCACGACGAGATGCGCGAGTCGCAGTGGCCCAGCGGCGACAGCCGCTGGTTCGCCGTGGTGGCCCGGCTGCTGCGCCAGCCCGCGAACGGCTTCTGGGACGATCGCCGCACCCTCGTGGTCGAGACGCGTGACGACATCCTCACCCAGGCGCTGACCGACGCGCGCGACGAGATGACCCGGCTCCAGGCCCGTCGTCCGGACAGCTGGGAGTGGGGCCGGATGCACCGGCTGGACCTGCACAGCCAGACGCTCGGCGAGTCCGGGATCGGTCCGGTGGAGTGGCTGTTCAACCGCGACGGCTGGAAGATCGGCGGCGGCGGCTCGATCGTCAACGCCACCGGCTGGGACGCCGGGCAGGGCTACGAGGTCACCTCGGCGCCCTCGATGCGGATGGTGGTCTCGCTCGCCGACTTCGACGACTCCCGCTGGATCAACCTCACCGGCGCCTCGGGCCATGCCTTCCACCCGCACTTCACCGACCAGACGGACCTGTACGTCGACGGCCGCACCCTCCCGTGGGCCTGGAGCGACGGCAAGGTCGAGGCCGCCGCCGAGGACACCCTCACCCTCGTCCCCGCCCCCGACTGACCCCTTATCCCGGGGTGCGCGGGAAGAGGGTGATGCCGGACGGCGTGGCCGCGGCACGTACGGCGAGGTCGTGCGGCTCGTGGGGAACGCCGGCGAGGCGCTCGTCGTCGTAGAGCAGCACGCAGGTGAAGGTGCCGAGCGGGACGCGGGCGAGCGCGCGGTCGTAGGACCCGCCGCCGCGACCCATCCGAGTGCCGTCGACCGCCACCGCGAGGCCGGGCACCAGCACCACGTCCGCGCCTGCCACCGCCTCGACGCCCAGCCGCCGACCGCCGGGCTCCAGCAGCCCGCGGCCGGCCGGCACCAGCAGCGCCGAACCCTGGTAGAGCGCCCAGTCCAGGTCGTTGTCGGGGAGCAGCACCGGCAGGATCACCCGCTTGCCGGCCGCGGCCAGCGCGTCGAGGAGGGCGCCGGTGCCGGGCTCCGTGCCGATCGAGACGTACGCCGCCACCGTGGCCGCCCGGCGTACCTCCGGGTGCGCGAGCAGGTGGGCCGCGATCGAGCGCGCGGCCTCACCGACCTCGAGCAGCGACCGCCGGGCGCGGGCGGTGACCAGCTGGTCGCGGAGGGCTGACTTGGCCTGCGAACCCGACGGGGACATGGGGCCAGCGTAGAAGGCCGGGTGAGGCCCGTTCGGCTCAGGTACACCTCGCGGCCTACGATCGGAGCATGGGTAGCAATGCGTTGAACCGGGCTCGTGACAAGATGACCGAAGCGGGGGTCGATCCCGTCGCCATCGATGTCTTCGCCCACTACTTCCGGCTCCTCGAGCACGGCGAGACCGGGATGATCCCCGAGTCCGCGATCGACCCGCTCGAGATGGAGTCGCTGGCGGATGTCCACGTCCCCGACGACGTCGCCATCGATGCCATCGGGACCACCGCGGTGATCAAGCTCAACGGCGGCCTCGGCACGTCGATGGGCATGGACCGCGCCAAGTCGCTGCTCTGCGTGCGCCGCGGCCTGTCGTTCCTAGACATCATCGCCCGGCAGGTGCTGTTCCTCCGCGAGAAGCACGGCGTGCGGCTGCCGCTGATCTTCATGAACAGCTTCCGCACCTCGGCCGACACGATGGCCGCGCTGGCGCGTTACGAGAAGCTGGCCGTCGACGGGCTGCCGCTGGAGTTCCTGCAGAACAAGGAGCCCAAGCTGATGGTCAAGGACCTCGCGCCGGCGACGTACCCCAAGAGCCCCGACCTCGAGTGGTGTCCGCCGGGCCACGGTGACATCTACACCGCGCTGCTCGGCACCGGCCTGCTCGACCAGCTCGTCGACGCCGGCTTCACCCAGGCGTTCGTGTCCAACTCCGACAACCTCGGCGCGGTCCCGGACCCGCGGGTCGCCGGCTGGTTCGCCGCCTCCGGTGCGCCGTTCGCGATCGAGGCCACCCGCCGTACCCACAACGACCGCAAGGGCGGCCACTTCGCCCGCCGCAGGAGCGACGGCCGCATCGTCCTGCGCGAGACCGCGCAGACGCTGCCCGAGGACCTCGACGCCCTCGGGGACCTCGAGCGGCACCGCTACACCAGCACCAACAACCTCTGGTTCGACCTGCGCGCGATGCGCGACACCCTCAAGGCACGTCAGGGCGTCCTCGGGCTGCCGTTGATCAAGAACACCAAGAACCTCGACCCGGGCGACTCCTCCACCCCGAAGGTGATCCAGATCGAGACCGCCATGGGCGCCGCCATCGAGATCTTCGAGGACGCCCGGACCATCGCAGTCGGGCGGGACCGGTTCGTCCCGGTGAAGACCACGGACGACCTGCTGGTGCTGCGCTCCGACGTCTACGGGATCGGCA
>JBEVFC010000045.1:0-13854 GCA_040512455.1 Nocardioides sp. | reverse complement strand
TGGACTACCTCCACATCGACGCGGCCACGATCTTCATGACCACCGACCCGTCCCGCTTCGACGTGATCGTCACCGACAACCTCTTCGGCGACATCATCACCGACCTCGCCGCCGCGATCACCGGCGGCATCGGGCTGGCCGCGTCCGGGAACATCAACCCCGACCGGACCGCGCCCTCCATGTTCGAGCCCGTGCACGGCTCCGCGCCCGACATCGCCGGCCAGCAGAAGGCCGACCCCACCGCGGCGATCCTGTCCGCGAGCCTGCTGCTCGACCACCTCGGGTACGCCGACGCCGCCGCGGCCGTCGAGACCGCCGCGATCGCGGACCTCGCCGACCGCACCCCCGGCACCACCCGCCGTACCTCCGAGGTCGGCGACGCGATCGCCGCCCGGGTAGCCGGGTAGCCTCCGCGGGTCCTCTGGGGCCTGCTGGTTTCTGCGGCCGGTGCCTGCTGGTTTCCCCGGCTGACCGGGGAAACCGGTGGTTGTCAGGGGTTGCAGTGCCCATCAACCACAGGTTTCCCCGGCCGACCGGGGAAACCCGCAGCGAGGAAAGGTCCGCTAGCGTGAGCCCCATGGAGATCAGCACCACCGCCAACACCGCACCGGTCGACGACGCGCGGCTCGCCGAGATCCTCGCGAACCCCGGGTTCGGGCAGCACTTCACCGACCACATGTTCACGGTCGAGTGGACCCCGGAGAAGGGGTGGTACGACGCCCGCGTGACGCCGTACGGCCCGCTCACCATGGACCCCGCCAGCGCCGTCCTGCACTACGCGCAGGAGACGTTCGAGGGCATGAAGGCCTACCGGCACGAGGACGGGTCGGTCTGGACGTTCCGCCCGGAGAAGAACGCCGAGCGGATGGTGCGTTCCAGCCACCGGCTGGCGTTCCCGGTGCTCGAGCCCGGCGACTTCGTCGAGGCCGTCGACGCGCTGGTCCGCACCGACCAGCGCTGGGTGCCGGACGCGGCGGGGGAGAAGAGCCTCTACATCCGCCCGTTCATGATCGCCTCCGAGGTCTTCCTGGGCGTGCGCCCCGCGCAGCACGTGACGTTCATGGTCATCGCCTCGCCGGCCGGGGCCTACTTCAAGGGCGGCGTGAAGCCGGTGACGCTGTGGCTCACCGAGGAGTACACCCGCGCCGGCCGCGGGGGCATGGGCGCGGCCAAGACCGGCGGCAACTACGCCAGCTCGCTCGTCGCGCAGCAGGAGGCCACCCAGCACGGCTGTGACCAGGTCGTGTTCCTCGACGCCCAGGAGGGGAAGTACGTCGAGGAGCTCGGCGGGATGAACATGTACTTCGTGTTCGAGGACGGGCACATCGTCACCCCCGAGACCGGCACCATCCTCGAGGGCATCACCCGGTCCTCGGTCATCGACATCGCCGGCAAGCTCGGCCACCAGGTCGAGGAGCGGAAGTTCTCCATCGACGAGTGGCGTGACGGCGTGACCAGCGGCGCCATCACCGAGGTCTTCGCCTGCGGCACCGCCGCGGTGGTCACCCCGGTCGGCAGCCTCATGTGGGACGGCGGCGAGGTGCCCGCCCCGGCGTCGACCGACCTGACGATGCGGATCCGGCAGTCGCTGGTCGACATCCAGTACGGTCGCGCCGACGACACGTTCGGCTGGATGCACCGGGTCGTCTGAGCGGTCCGCGAGGTCGCCTATTGGTCACGAACTGCAGGTGTTCGCCCGATTTTGTTGCCGTTGGGGACCAAACGGCAATGCCGGAGCGTCCCTGACCCCGGACGTCAACCCCACAGGTAGCCTCGCAGGGTGACGTCTTCCCCTCAGGCGCCGGGCTCGCCTCCCGGTCCGATCATGGTCGGGCCCTACCGGATGCTGACCCGGCTGGGCGAGGGCGGCATGGGGGTGGTCCACCTCGGCCAGGCCGCGGACGGGCGTCGCCTGGCGGTCAAGGTGCTGCGCCCGCACGTGGTCGGGGACGACGAGGCCCGCGACCGGCTGGCTCGCGAGGTCAACTCGCTGAGCCGCGTGAAGAGCCCCCGGGTCGCGGAGATCATCGACGCGGACCCCTACGGCCCGATCCCGTACGTCGCCACCCGCTACGTGCCCGGCCTGGCCCTCCACGACCACGTCAAGCAGGAGGGCGCGATCACCGGCGCCGACCTGAGCTGGTTCGCCCGCGCGCTCGCCGAGGCGCTGGACGCCGTACACGCGGCCGGCGTGCTGCACCGCGACATCAAGCCCTCCAACGTGCTCATGGAGGGCCGCACCCCGATCCTCATCGACTTCGGCCTGGCCAAGGTCGCCGACGACGTCCGGCTGACCCGCACCGGCTGGCTGCTCGGCACCCCCGGCTACATCGCCCCGGAGACGCTGCACGGCGAGGACCCGACCACCGCCGCCGACGTGCACGGCTGGGCGGCCACCGTGGCGTTCGCCGGCACCGGCCGCCCGCCGTTCGGGCGTGGGCCGTCGATGGCGATCCTGGACCGGGTGCGCCGCGGCCAGCACGACCTCGGTGGCCTCGACCCGCGGTTGCTCCCTCTGGTCTCTCGCGGCCTCGACCCGGACCCGAACCGTCGGCCGCGGATGGCCGAGGTGCTGCACGCCCTCGGCGCCGTACCGACCACGCCCCGGGCTCCGATCGACGACGTACCCCCCACCCAGCCGCACGATCTCGAGTCGCTGATGTGGGCCACCCAGCGCAACGATGCCGAGCCCGCGACCCGCGCCTTCGAGGAACCCCCGACCCGCGGCTACGACGAGGACCCCACGACGTACGACGCGGCCCCGAACCGGCAGCCGTACCAGACCCCGCCGCCGGCGAACTGGTCGCCCGACGACACGGCCGGGCCGGCCGACCCACACGCGGACCCGTACGACGCTGACTGGATCCCCGCCGCCTGGGAGGACCAGCCCCAGCGCGCGCCCGCCGCCGAGCGGTTCCGCCGCTCGTTGCTGGGCCTCACCACGATCGCCGGCGTCGGCCTGGCCACGGTGGTCGCGCCCTACCTGACCGCCATCACGCTTGCCGTCCTGGTGGTGCTGCTGCGCGGGATGTCGCTGACCGGCGCGCGGGCCTCCGACCGCCGCGGCCTCCGCGGCACCAGGTGGTACGACGTGGTGCTGACGCCGCTGACCGCGCCCTGGTTCCTGCTGGCGTCGTTGCCCGGGACGTTGCTGCTGCTGGTCTGGGCGGTCGCGCTCGCGGGCTCCGGGGCGCTGGTGCTCGTCGCCCTCGGGATCGGGCTCGGCTGGGGACTCTTCGCGCTCGGGGCGCTCACCGCGCTGGTGCTGTGGACCGGTCCCGGCGCGTCACGGCTGCGGTCGCCGGTGCGTCGGCTCGGCCACCCACTGGCCCGGTCCGCGCGCAGCTGGGCGGTCACGACCGCCTGCCTCGTGGCCCTGCTCGCCGGGGGCGCGTTCCTGCTCGACGACCGCGGGACTGACTGGTCGCCGTACCAGGGCGCGCCGGAGGTCGCCGGAAGCCGGTTCGCCCCGCTCCTCTGACCTGAGGCCTCAGGCGTTCGGGATGGAGACCCGCGGCCCGGGGATCGGGCTCTTGCGACGCACGGTCTGGTTCTCGACCGCGAGCCGGTGCAGGGCGACGAAGACCGTCTCGTAGACCGTGCTCGACACCGCGGCCACGACGGGCTTGTCCGCGTCCGGGGTGTCGGTGATCAGGTCGACGTCGTTGCGCGCCGCGTGCGAGGCCGACTCGGCGTACACCCGCAGTCTGTCGCGACCGGCCGGCTGGTCGACACTGTCGAGTGCCGCCAGCGCGCGCGCGAGGTGGGGGAGGTGCGGTGAGTCGGGCGCGATGCTCCAGCCCAGCTCATCCACCAGCTCACGAGCCCGGGTCAGGTCGACCTCAGCGTCGTCCTCCAGCTGCGGGCTGACCGCCCGTTGCACGAGGCTCACATTGGTGGCCGGGTCCTGGGTGGGCAGGTCGATCGCGTCGACCACACGCTGGATGTCCGCGAGAGGCAGGTGTCCGACCTCGAGAAGCGCACGGATCAGCCGGAGCCGGTCGACGTGCGTGTCGTTGTACTGCGCCTGCGTGGCGCTGGTGGCCCGACCGGGGTGTAGGAGCCCGGTCCGGAGATAGAACTTGACGGTCCCCACCGGAAGTCCGGCGAGTTCGCTCAACTTGCTGATCCGCATGGCGGCATTCCCCTGACTGCTGTACATCCCCCGTGTTCTGGCAAGCATAGATCGCCATGCACCCGATCCGTCACCCGAATGGGCAACCCCGATGGCCGGTTTCTGAGATCGGGCCCGTCCGGGTCACCGCGCCATGGCACACTCGTGTCATGCGTCACCCCAGCACCATCATTCCGTAGCGCGCCAGGACACCCGTCCCGGCGCGCAACCTCTCGTCCCCACGGGAGGTTTTTTTGTTGCCTCAACCGTTCCACGAGTCCCGAAGCGAGTCAGCCATGGATCTCCAGGGTTCCTTCCACGTCTACGACACCACCCTGCGCGACGGCGCGCAGCAGGAGGGGCTGAACCTCTCCGTCGCCGACAAGCTCGCCATCGCCCGGCAGCTCGACGAGCTCGGGGTCGGCTACATCGAGGGCGGCTGGCCAGGGGCGAACCCCCGCGACACCGAGTTCTTCCGCCGTGCCGCCGAGGACCTCGACCTGCGGCACGCGAAGCTGGCCGCCTTCGGTGCCACCCGCCGGGCCGGCGTACCGGCCGCCGACGACCCGCTGATCGCCGCGCTGCGCGACAGCGGCGCCTCGGTGGTGACGCTGGTCGCGAAGTCGCACGACCGCCACGTCGAGCTCGCGTTGCGGACCACGCTCGAGGAGAACCTCGCGATGGTCCGCGACACGGTGACCCACCTGCGGGCCGAGGGGCAGCAGGTGTTCCTCGACGCCGAGCACTTCTTCGACGGCTACCGGGCCAACCGTGACTACGCCCTCGAGGTGCTGCGGACCGCGGCCGAGGCCGGCGCCGAGGTGGTCGCGCTCTGCGACACCAACGGCGGGATGCTGCCGACCTGGGTCTCCGACGTGGTGCACGACGTCATCGACACCACCGGCGTGCGGGTCGGCATCCACTGCCACAACGACACCGGCTGTGCCGTGGCCAACACCCTGGCCGCGGTCGCCGCCGGCGCCTCCCACGTGCAGGGCACGATCAACGGGTACGGCGAGCGGACCGGCAACGCGGACCTCGTCGCGGTGGTCGCCAACCTCGAGCTCAAGCTGGACCGGCGGGTGCTGCCGCCCGGGCTGCTCTCCGAGGCCACCCGCATCGCGCATGCGGTCGCCGAGGTGACCAACTTCCCGCCCGCGTCCCGCCAGCCGTACGTCGGCACCTCGGCGTTCGCGCACAAGGCCGGGCTGCACGCCTCGGCGATCAAGGTCGACCCGAACCTCTACCAGCACCTCGACCCGGTGGCCGTCGGCAACGACATGCGGCTGCTGGTCTCCGACATGGCCGGCCGCGCGTCGATCGAGCTCAAGGGCCGGCAGCTGGGCTTCGACCTGTCCGACGACAAGGACGCGATCACCCGGATCACCAACCGGGTCAAGAAGATGGAGTCGACCGGGTACACGTTCGAGGCCGCTGACGCGTCCTTCGAGCTGCTGCTGGTCGAGGAGGTCGAGGGCGCCCGGCCGTCGTACTTCGACATCGAGTCGTGGCGGGTGATCACCGAGACCGCGCCACAGGGCGGAGCGGGCGACGAGGCCACCTCCGAGGCGACCGTGAAGCTGCGCGCCGGCGGTGCGCGGATCGTGGTCACCGGCGAGGGCAACGGTCCGGTCAACGCCCTGGACCACGCGCTGCGGCAGGCGATCGGGCAGGCCTACCCGGAGGTCGCGAAGTTCGAGCTGATCGACTACAAGGTGCGGATCCTCGACCAGGGGCACGGCACCGACGCGATCACGCGGGTGCTCATCGAGACCAGCGACGGTGGGTCGTCGTGGGTGACCGTGGGCGTCGGGCACAACGTCATCGAGGCGTCCTGGGGCGCCCTCGTGGACGGCGTGACCTTCGGGCTGCGCCGCCACCAGGTCTGAGCTCGGCGCCTACGTGGCGACGCTCGGCGTGCCGACCTGACCCACCACCCGGTGCACGAGGTCGCTCCAGCCGGACTCGATCCGCGCCACCTCCATGCCCTCGATGTGCACCTGCTGCTGGAGGATCACCACCTCCAGGGGCGCCAGCAGCGCGGTGGCCAGCACCGGAAGGTCGCCGGCGACACCGAGCTGGGAGAGCAGGTAGCGCACGTGCGTCGCCGCGAACGAGTACGCCGCGTACGGCCTGCCGAACGACGTGGCCGCGGCCTCGATCAGCTCGGCGTGCTGGAGGTTGAGCGCGATCCGGGACCGGCCGAAGGCCAGCAGCCGGTCGAGCGGAGGGGCGCCGGGACCGAGCGGTGGCGGGCCGGAGATGACGGCGGCCTGCCAGGCGGACTCGAAGTGGTTGAGCAGCGCCGCCATCAGCCCGGCGCGGCTGTCGAAGCGGCGGAAGACCGTGCCCTTGCCGACTCCGGCCTCGGTCGCGACCGACGCCATCGTCACGCCGCGGACCCCGCAGCGCTCGACCAGCCGGCGGGCCGCCTGCAGCAGCAGCTCGCGGTTGCGGGCCGCGTCGCTGCGCTCGTGTCCCGCGCCGCCGAGCAACGGAAGCATCCGGTCCGTCATGTGAGGAGGGTAACGGCGGGAATGAAAACGGACCAGGGTCCGTTTGGAGTGGGTGTACGGCACAACTTTCGACTCCCAGGAGACATCCCCCTCATGACCGACACCCGTGTCATCGTCCTGGTCGGCAGCCTGCGCGCCGACTCGCTGAACCGCCGCATCGCCGAGACCCTGCGTGAGCAGGCGCCCGACGGCGTGACCCTCGAGATCGTCGACGGTCTGGCCGAGCTGCCGTTCTACAACGAGGACCTCGACGGGGAGAACGTGCCCGCCGTCGCCGCCGCGCTGCGCGACAAGGTCGCCAACGCCGACCGCGTGCTGGCCGTCACCCCGGAGTACAACGGCACCATGCCCGCCGTGCTGAACAACGCCATCGACTGGCTGTCGCGCCCGTTCGGCGTCGGCGCCATCAAGGGCAAGCCGTTCGGCGTCGTCGGCGCCACCCCCACGCCGTACGGCGGCAAGTGGGCGCACGCCGACACCGCGCGCTCGGCAGGCATCGCCGGTGCGATCGTGGTCGAGGACGTCACCGTGTCGCAGTCGGCCCTCGAGGTCGACGTGCTGACCGACCCGGCGACCGTGGCCCGGCTGATCGCCGCCGTCCAGGCGCTCGCCGACTTCGAGCCCGCCCGCGCCGCCGCCTGACCCCGTACGCCCGGATAGTCCCAAACGTTTCCGCAGGATTCTCGCCGGAGAATCTGCAGAAGCGTTTGGGACTATCGTGATTTGGGGCTAGTCGAGCAGGTGACCGAGCGCCCGACCCATGACCTCGTTCCGCTCGGCGGGGGTGGAGATGCCCTCGAACCCGAAGCCGAACAGCAGCGACCGCGGCGTGGTGATCGCCGCCCCGACCGGGAAGCCGGAGGCGTCGGTGCGGATGAAGTTGTTCGCGTTCGGGCCACTGCCCGCCGGCGGACCGGTGATCGCCCAGCCGTCGAGATCGGTCTCGAACGACGCCGTCGACCCGTCGGGCAGCACCATGTCGTCGACGAACACGCCGATGCCCTGGGTGCCCCAGTCGCTGGCGTAAGCGATCGAGATCTCCACGGTCTCGCCGGCGTACGCCGAGAGGTCGACGCTCCACTGCTGCCAACCACCCGAGCTGCCGCTCGCCGCGTTCCAGACACCGGTCGTGCCGGTCGCCGTGCAGGTGTCCCCGGTCAGCGTCTGGTAGTGGTCGAGCTGTGGGTGCAGCTCCCGCCAGCCCTCCGGACAGCTGTCGCCCGTCGACGTGGTCGTGTGACCGTTGGCGTCAGGCAGCGTCGTCCAGTCGTCGCCACCCGGGGTGCGGGCCTCGACGAACATGTAGTCCCAGTCCGCCTCGGTGTCGGCCGACGTCCAGAACGTGAACGGGACAGCGCCGGTCGCGGGTACCGCGATCTCCTTGGTCAGCCGCTTGTAGGAGACGTCGGCGATCTGCGAGTAGACGTACTGGTCGCCGTCATGCGGGTCGAACGGCCCACCCGGCTTGTCCCAACGCGCCGACGGCCAGCTCCTGAACTGCGGGAACTCGTCGGCCGGCAGCAGTCCGCTGGTCGCGATGAACGACGAGGTGTTGGCCTGGTTGTCCGCGCTCTCGGGACCGTTGAGGGACCACGACAGCCCGCTGAGCGGCTCGTCGATGCCGAGCAGGCCGAAGGTGTTCCCTTCCTCGTCGAGGCCGTCGAAGCGAACGCCCAGGTAGCCGCCCAGGACGTACTGCAGCACGTCGTTGGTGCCGTCGCCCGAACCACGCAGCAGCAGGCAGCGCCGTGCGTCGACACCCGCCGGGAGCGGGAGGCAGGCGATCTCGCCCTTCGGGTCGTAGAGCTGGTCGCCGACGTTGGGCGTGTACTGCTCTCCGGCATTGTCACCGGTCAGCAGGACCTTGCCGCCCTCGTTCATGTAGGCCCGGAACTCCAGCATCTCGTCGAGAGCCAGCCGGTCGGCATTGCCTCCGGCACGGCCCGCCGTACGGGTCACCAGGTCGTCACCGGTCTCCCAGATGACTGCGTCGTAGTGGCTGAGCACGCCCAGCGCGTCCGGCGCCAGCCGACCGGCGGCGTCGATGTCGTAGACGTCCGCCTTCTGACCGTTGGCGGCGAGCGCGTCGAGGTAGTAGTCGACGTAGTGGGGTCCGGGTGTCTGCGTCGGCGAGGCGCCGGTGTAGTCCTCCGCGGCCACCACCAGCACCTTGTTGCGGCTCTCGCTCACCGCGTCGTAGGTGAACTCGCCGCCGCGCACCACGCCGTGGCCGTGGCCGTGGCCGCCGCGGTGCCGGTCACCGCGCTTGGCGTCGGCCTCGAACCACACCTGCACCTTGTCGCCCGGGTTGGTGCCCCGGACCACGCCGCGCATCTGGTGGTAGTACGTCGAGGTCTGGCCGTACGCCGAGCCGCCGCGCCACTCCCGCGTCGTCGCCGAGCGCTCCCGGCCACCGTTGATGCGGTACTTCACCGTCACCTTGCCGAGGCTGCGCTTGGCGAGCACCGCGACCGGCTGGGGGTCGCCGTACGACTTGCTGAAGCCGAGCTGGACGCCCGGGATGCCGCTCTTGTAGGCGTCCTCGCTGTTCACGTAGAACGGCTTGGTCTTGATGCCGGTCACGGTCTTCGGGTCGTCCGGGGTGACCGCCGAGTCGGCGACCGAGCGGGCGAACGGCAGGTTCCGCTGGAACTCCGCCTCCACGAGCGCCTCGTCGTCGGGGAAGACGAACCCGCAGCCGTCACAGCCGGGGGAGAGCTCCGGCGTCCAGGACAGCGTGCCGTCGGCCTCCTGGGCGTAGCCGTCGATCTCGCCGTTGGTGACGTAGAGGACGTCTGAGCTCAGACCGGGGTGGAAGTCCTTGATCGCCGGATTGTCGAGGTTGCCGGACAGGGCGTAGTAGATCGGGTCGTCCGCGGTCGGAGTGCCGATCTGCCAGCCGTCGTTGTAGAGCAGCCACTGCCCGTTGGAGTGGTAGTTGACCATGTAGTGGAAGCCGATGCGTCCGAACAGGCCGACCATCGCCTTGGTCTCCGGCTCGGAGGCAGCGCTCGGGCCGCGGTAGGTCTCGCTCGACGTGATCGGTGAGGAGCCCTCGTTGTCGTAGCCCCAGTGCGAGGGGAAGTTGCGGTTCGGGTCCACGCCGTCACCGACGGAGATCTGACCGTCGCCGTTGTTGTCGCGCAGGTTCTTCCGCCAGAGCCGCTCGGTGTCGAAGGTGTACTGGTAGCCGTCGGGGTTGAGCACCGGCATGAACCACAGCTCGCTGGTCGTGAGGAGCTTGCGGACGCTGCGGTCGTTGGCCCGCCACTTGGCCACGTAGTCGGTCATCAGTCGCCGGGTCACCTCGGTGGCGATCCACTCGCGGGCGTGCTGGGTGCCGCTGTAGAGCACCGCCGGCCGCTTGCCGTCCCGGATGCCGCGCGCACCCTGGGTGAGCTTGATCGCCAGGATCTCGCGGCCCTGGACGGTGGTGCCGACCTTCACCAGCTTGGCGATCTGCGGGTTGGCCCGGGCGATCGCGTACATCTGGTCGCGGATGCCGCCCGGCTCGTCGTACGAGCGCCACACGGTGTAGCCGCCGGCCGCCTGGGCGGCCGCGAACTGGCGCAGCGTCTGGCCGCCCTTGACGCGCGTGAGGTCCAGCTTCACGCCGGAGGCCTCCAGTCGCGAGGCCTGCTTCTTGTCCAGGACCAGGTCCACCTTCGTCTTGCCGCCCGCCGCCCGCTGCTGCTCGCCGACGTCGTAGCCCTGGGCGGCCAGGTCGGCCAGCGCCGCGGGTGCCACCGTGGCGGTGTAGACGTCCAGCGGATCTCTGCGTTCGGGGGCCGCCGGGGAACCCGACGCCGAGGACAGTCCGGCCCACAGGCCGGCAACGACGATGGTGATGAGTACGGCGATGAACGACCTGCGCATGGGGGTCCGCCTCCCGGGAGAGTGATCTACGTCACATTGGCACCGAGAGACGGATCCGGCAAGGGGCGCGGTACTGGGGTACTGGGGTCAGAAGCGGAACAGCAGCGCCGAGCTGAAGTCGGTGTTGGCGTACTTGAGGTAGTTCTCGAGCTGCTTCTCGCTCACGCCTGCCCGGGCGGTGGCGACCGTGATCACGACCCAGGTGCCCCCGTCGTTGTCGCGGTACTTCCCGATCTTGTAGTCGGGGACGAAGCTCTCGTCGCGGACGGTGAAGTCGGCGTCGCTGATCTTGTCCTTGCTCACCGCCTTGGCGGCGGCGCCCGGGCTGGGCAGGGTCAGGAAGAGGTTCGTGAACTGCAGCTTGCCCCCCAGCGCGGTGTAGGTGACCTCGACGGCGTACCTGCAGCCGAGCGCCTTGAGCTTGCCGCCCTTGGCCACCGGCGCGCACGTCGCGTAGTCCCAGCCGGCCTTGTGCTTGGCCTTGAGCGCCACGTCGCCGAGCTTGAAGTCCCAGTCCTTCGTGTACTCCGCGGCCTTGAGCTTGCCACCGGTCGGAGCGGGTGCCGGGTCCTCCGTCTCGGTCTCGGTCGGGGCCGGCTCGGGGGTGACCGACTCGGCCTCCGTGGGCGTCGGCGCGACGGTCGAGCTGGCCGGGCCACCGGCCACGGCGGAGGACGACCCGCCCTCGTCGTCCCCGGCGGCCGCGATGGCGACCCCCGCGAGAGCGACCACCAGGACGGCCACCACGGCGAGCACCACCGCGAGCACCGTCCTGCTGCGTCGCGGGGCGTCCCCGGGACCGGAGGGGTACGCCGACGGGCTGGGCGGCTGCTGCGGGTACGACATGACACTCCTCGGGCCGGAACGGGTCGGGCACCGTCTACCCAGCACCGGCGCGGCTCAACCCTGCGGGGACCCGCTCAGGCGAACCAGTCCCCGACACCCGCCTCGAACGCCGTACGGTCCAGGCCGCCGGCGCCGGCGGGCAGCACGGCGAGCACCGGCAGCCCGGTGACCCGGGGGAGGTCCTCGGCGTTGCAGGCCTCGGCCAGGTCGGGCTCCGCGGGCCAGGACCCGACCACGAGTCCGGCCGGCTCGAGGCCCCGGGCGCGGATGGCGCCGACGGTCAGCTCGGTGTGGTTGAGGGTGCCGAGCCCGGCACGGCAGACCACCACCACCTCGACCGAGACCTGTGCGCCCAGCTCCACCGCCAGGTCGAGCAGCGTGCCGCCGTCGGCGTCGAGCCGGACGAGCAGTCCGCCGGCTCCCTCGACGACGACGGTGTCGTGGAACTCGGTCAGCACCCGGATCCGGTCGGCGTGCTCCGCGACCGTGGCGAGGTGCACACCCTGCCGCCGGGCCGCGGTGTCGGGCGCGAGCGGCTCGTCGAGCGCGGTGAACTCCTGGGTCGCGCACCCGGTCAGCCGGTGCACCTCGTCCACGTCGCCGTGGTCGTCGTACCCCGCGCCGATCCCGGTCTGCACCGGCTTCACCACGACGACGCTGCCGTGCTCGCGGGCCCGGACGGCCAGGGCCGCGGTGGCCACGGTCTTGCCGACGCCGGTGTCGGTGCCGGTCACCACGACGACCCTCATCCGGGGTCCCCGCGGAAGCCTTCACCGGAGGAGCGCAGCGGGGGAGGCGGAGGGTTTCGTGGGGTGATCATTCGTATTCCTTGACGACCCGCGTCAGGACGTCGACCGCGTGCGCCCAGTCGGTGTCGGAGATTCCGGCGTTGACGGTGACCCGGAGCCGGCTGATGCCGTCCGGGACCGAGGGCGGCCGGAAGCAGCCGACCCGGAGGCCGCCGTCGAGGCAGGCGGCTTGGGCGGCCAGCGCCACCTGGGGCGAGGGCATCGGGACCGACAGCACCGCGCCGGCGGGCAGCTCGGCGACGCCCAGCGCCCGGCCCAGCTCGGCGATCCGCCGATGCACGACGGACGGCAGCCACGGCTGCTCGCGCAGCACCCGGAGCGCGGCCAGCGCGCCCGCCGCCGGGGACGGCGCGAGGCCGGTGTCGAAGATGAACGGCCGAGCCGTGTTCACCAGGTGCTCGACGAGGACGGGGGAGCCGAGGATCGCGCCGCCCTGGGCGCCGAGCGCCTTGGAGAGGGTCGCGGTCACGATGACGGAGGGATGGCCGGCGAGGCCGACCTCGGCGACCAGGCCGTCGCCGACCTCGCCACGCAGCCCGAGGCCGTGGGCCTCGTCGACCACGAGCAGCGCACCGGCGGCCGCGCAGGCCTCGCTGAGGTCGGTCAGCGGCGCCGCGTCGCCGAGCACGGAGTAGACCGACTCAACGAGCACCAGCACCCGGCGGTCACCGGCGTCGGCGAGCGCGGCCCGGACCGCGGCCACGTCACGGTGCGGGGTCACCACGATCTCGGCCCGCGAGAGCCGGGCGGCGTCGATGAGCGAGGCGTGGATGTGGGCGTCCGAGATGACCAGGGCGGTCCGGTCCACGAGCGCGGTGACCACCGCGAGGTTGGCGTGGTAGCCGGTCGAGGTCACCAGCGCGGCTGGCCAGCCCAGGAAGGCGGCCAGCTCGCGTTCGAGGTCCTGGTGCAGCGACAGGGTTCCGGTCACGAGGCGGGAGGCGCCCGCGCCGGCGCCCCAGAGCGTGGCGGCGTCGGCCGCCGCGGCCCGGACCTGCGGGTGTCGCGACAGGCCGAGGTAGTCGTTGCCGGCCAGGTCGAGCACCGTCTCGTCGGGGCCGAGCGGGACCAGCCGCCGGACCAGGCCCGCCGCCTCGCGGGCCGCCGCCCTCTCTGCGAACCAGTCGTCCCAGCCGCCGCTCATCCGGCCACCGCCGCCGCGTGCAGCGCCGTACAGATGGTGGCGAGGTCGTCGTCGTCGGTGACGTACGGCGGCATCGCGTAGACCAGGTTGCGGAACGGCCGGACCCAGACCCCCCGCTCCAGCGCGGCGTCGGTGGCCTTCACGACGTCGACCGGGTGGGTCAGCTCGACCACGCCGACGGCGCCCAGGGTGCGCACGTCACGGACGCCCGGGAGCGTTCGGCACGGCGCCAGCCCCGCGGTCAGCCCGGCCTCGAGACGGGCGACGTTGGCGTGCCAGTCGGAGCCGGTGAGGAGGTCCAGCGACGCCGACGCGACGGCGCAGGCGAGCGGGTTGCCCATGTACGTCGGGCCGTGCATGAGCACGCCGGACTCCGAGGCGGAGATGCCGCGGGCGATCCGGCCGGTGGTCAGCACCGCGGAGAGGCTCAGGTAGCCGCCGGTGAGGGCCTTGCCCACGCACATCACGTCCGGGACGACCCCGGCGTGCTCGGCGGCGAACATCACCCCGGTGAGTCCGAAGCCGGTCGCGATCTCGTCGAGCACCAGC
>JBEVFC010000199.1:0-17092 GCA_040512455.1 Nocardioides sp. | reverse complement strand
CAGCCGGTCGACCACCGCGGCCTCGAAGTCGGCCATCGGCGGCACGTAGCCACCGGTCGCGCTGGCCGGCCGCGGCGCGGACGACAGCGACCAGGTGCGGATCACGTGGAGCTTGCAGTCCAGCCGCTCGGCGAGCCTCGCGGCCCAGCGGACCGCCTCCGCGGAGGCGGGCGAACCGTCGTGACCGACGAGCATGCCGCCCGAGAGCTCCAGGGTGGTGATGACCTCGCTCATGTTGCTCTTCCCATCGTGCGTCATCCTGCGTCGCGTGGTGTCACGAGGTTACCGCCAGGTCCATATGTGCGGACCCGCGCGTATCAGCGTTGTCGATGCCCTCTCCTCGTCGCACAACACGGGTCGATCCCGGCCCCGTACCTGGGAGGAACACCATGAAGACCAAGCTCATCGCCATCGGAGCACTTGTGCTCGCCACGTCCGGCATCGCCTACGCGGCGGCCGGCGCGACCGCCTCGGGTGAGGAGAGGAACGCACAGGGCCACCGCAGCGACGTGGCGGCCCGCACCGCGACACCGGGCATCATCAAGTGTGACGGCGGCCGCCAGCTCACCATGCACTCGCGGATCGGCAACAAGCCGTTCACCTTCTCGGAGACGGCGATCCCGGACGAGGACCGTCCCCTGCCGGGCGGTGCCCTGACCGTGGTCGGCCCGAAGCACGGCACCGACACCTTCCTGATCACCGTGTCGGGCGAGACCCAGATCACCGGTGGCGACGCCAACGACTGGATGGGTCTCGAGGTCAAGGACAACGGCGTCAACATCCAGCCCTACACCGCCGTCGGCGACGTGCTTGCCTTCACCGGCGAGCCGAGCTGGAACCTCAACTCCGGCCAGTTCTGCGTCAAGGTCGGCCGCGGCGTCCACAAGTTCCAGGTGTACACGAACCTGCGCGACAACTCGGGCTCCCACAGCCTCAACGGCTGGGTGGACGACTACACCGTCAGCTTCCTGCGGTTCAGCTGAGTCAGCGCCTCGATCGACCGGTCGGGCAGGTGTGCGGGGGACGCACCTGCCCGACCGTGCTGTTCAGGCCGGGTGGGTGAACGCCCCGTCGGCCAGCACGGGCACCCGGTCCGCGACGTCGAGCTCCCGGGCGATCGCGACGTCGTCCTCGAACCCGCCGTCGACCAGCTCCCGCCCCGAGGCGCAGGCGGTCACCGCGGCCGCCAGGTCGTGCTCGACCGCCCGGTAAGCCGCCTCCGCGACGTGGGCCTCCGGGCTCAGCCCCTCGACCCCGAGGTCGACCAGGGCGGCGAGCACCGCCCCGGCGCCCCAGAGGTCCTCCACCGCGGGGCGCAACGACCCGTCCGGCCAGCGCTCCCCGGCGGCGATCACCGTGACCGCGCAAGAACTCACTCCTCGGCGCACCAGAAGTGACACCTCGGCGGAGAGGTGGCGGGCGACGGCGGTGCGGTTGCGCAGGCAGGCCGCGACCACCGTGGTGCCCCCATCGGAGAGGGCGGCGGCGATGGCGGAGCCGTTGGGGCTGGGCAGCACCAGCCGCTCGCGGCCCTCGGCCGCGAGGATGCTGGCCGGGGACAGGCTGAGGCCGCCCCCGAGACGCCGGGCCTCGTGCCGCCCGATCGCCAGCGTCGCGCCGACCGTGGCGGCGTACTCCCCGGCCCGTTCGTCCTTCCAGGCAAAGGGATGCACGGCCATCCCGCGCTCGGCCGCCACGCACACCGCGGTGGTGAACGACAGCACGTCGACCACCACGGCGTACGCCGCCTCCCCCGCCGTCGCCGCCGCACCGGTCGGCCCCCACTCGAACCGGACCGGGTACGCCGACTGCCGGTGCGCGTCGTTCGTCTCCATCGCCCCTTGCTTCCCACGCGAAACTTGCGCTTACCTCGTGATACTTCGCGTGGTAAGCGCTGGTTTCACTAGGTACCTAGTGAAACCAGCAGCAACCCCTCACCAGATCCGCACCCGCTCCCCCGGGTCCAGCCAGAGCCCGTCACCCTCGCTCGTGGCGAACGCCTCGTGGAACTCGTCGAGGTTGCGGACGATGTTGGCCCGGAACTCCGGCGGGCTGTGCGGGTCGATCTTGAGGTACTGCTGCGCGAGCTCGAGGCGGCGCTTGGTCCGCCAGCAGTGCGCCCAGTTCAGGAACAGCCGCTGCGAGCCGGTGGCGTCCTCGACGGTCGGCGCCGGCTCCTCGCCGAGCGAGATGAGGTACGCCTTGTGGCCGATGGTCAGGCCGCCGAGGTCGCCGATGTTCTCGCCGACGGTGAGCCCGCCGTTGACGTGCTCGCCGGGCAGGTCGCGCGGCTCGAACCCGTCGTACTGCTTGATCAGCGCGGTCGACTTGACCTCGAAGGCGGCCTTGTCGTCCGGGGTCCACCAGTCGTGCAGGTTGCCCTCGCCGTCGTACTGCGCGCCCTGGTCGTCGAAGCCGTGGCCGATCTCGTGCCCGATCACCGCGCCGATGCCGCCGTAGTTCTCGGCCGGGTCCGCGTCCGGGCTGAAGAACGGCTTCTGCAGGATCCCGGCCGGGAAGCAGATCTCGTTGGTGCCGGGGTTGTAGTAGGCGTTCACGGTCTGCGGCAGCATGAACCACTCGTCGCGGTCGACCGGCGCGCCGATCTTGGCCAGCTGCCGGTCGGTCTCGAACGCCGACCCGGCCGCCACGTTGCCGATCAGGTCGTCGGGGCTCACCGTCAGCGTCGTGTAGTCACGGAACGTGTCGGGGTAGCCGATCTTGGGCCGGAACCGGTCCAGCTTGTCGAAGGCCTTCTGCTTGGTCTCCTCGGTCATCCAGTCGAGGTGGGTGATCGAGTGGCGGTACGCCGCCAGCAGGTTCCCGACCAGCTCGTCCATCTGCTGCTTCGAGCGCGGCGGGAAGTGCCGGGCCACGTACTCCTTGCCGACCGCCTCGCCGATGACGCCCTCGACCAGCGCGACGCCGCGCTTCCAGCGGGCCCGCAGCTCCGGGGTGCCGGAGAGGGTGCGGCCGTAGAAGTCGAAGTTGGTCTCGACGAAGTCGTCGGTCAGGTACGCCGCCGACGACCGCAGGATCCGCGTGAGCAGCCACTGCTTCCAGTCGTCGATGCCGAACTCGTCGAGCACCGTCGACAGGTGCTCGAAGTAGGACGGCTGCCCGACGACCACCTCGGCGATGGTCTGCTCGGACCCACCGAGGTTGCGGGTGTAGGCGTCCCAGTCGAACGACGGGGCCAGGGTGCGCAGCTCGTCGGCGGTCCGGAGGTTGTAGGTCTTCTGGACGTCGCGGGTCTCGGTCCGCTCCCAGTGGCCGGCGGCCAGCCGGGTGTCCATCTCGAGGACCTTCTCGGCGGCGGCGCGGGCGCCCGCGGCGTACGGCCCGCCGGCCAGCTCGATCAGCCGGGTGAGGTAGTCGACGTACTTCGCGCGGATCTCGGCGAACTGGTCCTCGCGGTAGTAGGACTCGTCCGGCAGCCCGAGCCCGCCCTGGGTGAGGTGGAAGAGGTACCGGTCGGAGTTGCGGGCGTCGGTGTTGACGTAGGAGCCGAACAGCCCGTAGCCGCCGACCCGTTCGACCTCACCGAGGTACGCCGCGAGGTCGCGGACGTCGCGGAGCCCGTCCAGCGCGTCGAGCACCGGACGGATGGGGCGGATGCCGGCCGCCGCGATCCGCTCGGTGTCCATGAACGACGCGTAGAGCGCGGCGATCTTGCCGGCGTCGGTGTCGAGGGCCGGGGCCTTCTCGGCCAGCTCCTCGATGATCGCGTGCACCTGGGCCTCGGCGGTGTCGGCGAGGGCCACGAACGGCCCCCAGCTCGACCGGTCGCTGGGGATCTCGGCGGTGTCGATCCAGCGGCCGTTGACGTGGCCGAAGAGGTCGTCCTGGGGGCGGATGTCGGGGTTCATGCCCTCGCGGGCGTCATCGAGGATGCTCACCCGCCCGAAACTAGCAACCCCGCGGTCAGGGGGCGAGGTCGCCCAGTGCTTCGGCCACCACGCCGATGCCGGACTTCTCGCGAGCGGTGAACCCGGTGAAGTTCCACGTCGGCCACCGGAAGTCGACGTGCTGGGTGGTGCCGTCGACGTCCAGGTCGAAGCCGATGCCCTCGATCTGCACCATCTCCGCCGGCTTGCCCTCGCCGAGGGCGGTGCGGCTCGACGGGTCGGCGAGGCCGAGCATCGACCACGGGATCCGCAGGCTCACCGTCCGGTGCTCCTCGTCGACCCGCCACGTCGATGTCGAGTCGTAGTCGTCGTCGGCCGGGTCCCAGGTGCCGCGGTGCAGGTCGCCGACGTCCTGGTACTCCGCCGGGTGCTCGACCCCGTTCACGGTGAAGGAGCGGTTGGTGAGCAGCCGGAACAGGTGCCACGGCTCGGCCGCCTCCGGGTGGTAGGGCTCCTCGGAGGTGTCGAGCCGCATCACGTCGAGGTCGCGGCGCACCTCGAGCCGGGCGCTGTCGGCGGCCCGGTCCACCAGCACCCGGTAGTCCGCCCGGTGCCTTCCGGGGACCACGTCGGCCTCCAGCCGGACCCGCTCGGGCAGCGCGTCCCGCATGGTCACGTCCACGTGGACCCAGGAGGCGTCCGCCCAGATGTAGAGGTACTCGAGGGCACCGGAGGGCGGGTTCACCTCCACGGCGGCGTCGGCCACCTTGTCGGGGTCGGTGGCGACCAGCCCGAACCACTGCTCGTTGGTCAGCGGGTCGTGCCACAGCTGACGGCGTTCGGGGTCCTGGTGCTCGGTGGTGTTCCAGGTCCGCTTGAACCACTCGTCCTCCCAGACGAACACGAACGCGCCGGCGATGCCCTTGGCGTGCAGCATCCGCATCATGTCCGCGTCCATGGCCATCGCCTCCTGCTCGGAGTGCCCGCCCTGGTCGCGGCCGAGGTTGCCGTAGTGCGCGGTCCCGAGAGAGGCGGGCACCCCGAACTCGGTCACCATCAGCGGCATGTGCGGCGCGTAGTGGTCCCGCAGCGACACGACGTACCCGGCGTACGGGTCCTTCTCGCCGTTCCACTCCTCGTCCTGGATCCCGGGCTCGTAGCGCTGGAAGTCGGGGTAGTACGGGTAGGCGTGGAAGCTGGCGAAGGTGCCACCCGGCCAGCTCTTCGTCGGCAGGACGTGGTTGGCGTCGACCGAGATGGTGTCCTCGTAGGCCAGCGGCTCCTCGGGGTGGTCGAGCGGGTCACCGGTGGGCCAGTTGGCCATCGCGATGGGGGTCGAGGCGCCGCGGGCCGCCTCGTGCCGGGCCAGCGAGTCCATGTGTGTCGCGATCCAGCGCTCGGTGGCCGTGGCGTCCGGGGTGGCCCGGAAGAACCGTCCCGGCGTGTACGGCGCGTCGGCCCGCAGCCGGTCGGTCCGGGTCACGCCCTGCGGGTCCCACTCGACCCCGATGATCCAGCCGGCCAGCCAGGACGACACGTCGGTGCCGTAGGTGCCGCCGGCCCGACCGGGCGAGGCCTTCCGGATGAGGTCGCCGTGGACGGCGTCGGAGATGTCCTCGATCTCCTCGGCGAACGACCCGTCGATCTCCTCGTCGTAGAGGGTCCGGCCCTTCTCGATGTACTCCTCGTTGGGCAGGTAGATGCCCTGGAACAGGTAGATCGGACGGTCCGCGTGGGCGAGGTTGTACGTCGCGAGCTCGTCGTAGAAGGCCGGCGGCGGCAGCGTGTAGATCCGGACCACCCGGACCCCCAGGTCGCCCATCCCCTCGAGCCAGGTGCGGTACTGGGCGGCCCCGATGTGGCCGATCTCGCCGGGCTGGTGCAGCGGGGTGGTGCTGCCGAGGTTCACGCCGGGGAGGAAGCCCTTGTCGCCGGACGCGGTGTGCAGCCGATAGCCGGAGGCGTCGGACGTGGCGAGCACGGACAGGTCGCCGACGCGTTGCGGCCGCGGGGACCAGTCGGTGCCCCGGTCGGGCTCGTCGTCGTCCGACGTGCAGCCGGGGAGCAGGGCCAGCAGCCCGAGGCACAGGACGGCCGCCAGCACCCGAGACAACCGCATGCGCACAGAGTACGACCACGCGGAGCGGCGGACGCGCATCCGCGCCCGTGGCTCAGCGCACCCGCAGCACCGACTTGCCGAGCGTGCGCCGCTCCTCCATGTCGACCAGGGCCTGCCCGATCTCGTCCAGCGCGTACGTCGCCCCGATCGGCGGGTGAATGGCGCCGGCCTCCATCAGCGGGGTGAGCGCCTGCCACTGCTCGCCCATGTACGTCGGGCGGACCATCGCGTAGGCCCCCCAGCCGACGCCCCGGACGTCGATGTTGTTGAGCAGCAGCCGGTTGACCTTGACCTCGGGGATGCCCTGGCCGCTGGCGAAGCCGACCACCAGCAGCCGGCCCTGGGTGCCGAGGCAGCGCAGCGAGTCGGTGAAGACGTCGCCGCCGACCACGTCCATCACCACGTCGACACCGCGGCCGCCGGTGAGCTCCGCGACCGCGTCCCGGAACCCGTCCAGCAGCACCACCTCGTCGGCGCCGGCCTGCCGGGCGGTGTCGCCCTTGGCCTCGGTGGAGACCACCGCGATGGTGCGAGCGCCGAGGCCCTTGGCGACCTGGAGGGTGGCGGTGCCAACGCCGCCGGCCGCACCGTGGACCAGCACGGTCTCGCCGGCCCGGAGACCGCCGCGCTCGACCAGCGCGAACTGCGCGGTCAGGTAGTTCAGCGGCAGCGCAGCCCCCTCGTCGTACGACAGGGCGTCGGGCAGCGGGAAGGTGAAGATCGCGGGCACCGCGACCCGCTCGGCGGCGGCGCCGTACGGGAGCACGGCGGCCACCCGCTGCCCGGCGGTGAAGCCGTGGGCGTCCTCGACGACGGTGCCGGCGAGGTCGACGCCGAGGGTGAACGGCAGCTCGGGCTTGAGCTGGTACTGGCCCTTGCTGAGCAGCAGGTCGGGGAAGGAGATGCCGACCCGGTGCACGTCGATGAGGACGTCGTCGGGGCCGGCAGTCGGCTCGGGTACGTCGACGACCTCGATCGCGGTCGGCCCGTCGAGGCGGGTGACTCGGGCTGCGCGCACGCTCAGTTCTCCTTCGCGGTGGGGGTGCTGTTGCGATACATCGTGCCGGTGCGGGCCAGCCGCCTGCGCAGCGACCGCTGCTTGAGCCGGCCCATCCTGACCACCAGCGGCGACGCGCGCATCGCCAGCCGGGGGGTGAGGTCGAAGGCCCGGGCCTGGGCGCCGCGCCAGCGCGGGCTGGTCACCACCGGTCGGGGCTTGTCGAGCACCCGCTCGACCAGGTCGGCGACCTCGCCGGGCTGGAGCAGCTTCCCGGAGAACGACATCGCGGCGCCGGGGTCGTCGAGCTTGTCGAAGAGCATCGGGGTCCACATGCCGTCGGGGCAGACACAGCTGATGTGGATGCGGCGCTCTCCGGCGACCCGGAGGTCGGCCAGCGTCGAGAGGCTCAGCCCCATCACCGCGTGCTTGGAGGCGGCGTACACCGCCTCGCCGGGCACCGGCGCGAGTCCGGCCAGCGAGGCGATGTTGACGACGTGCCCGCGGCCCACGGGCCGCATCTGCTCCAGCGCGGCGAAGGTGCCGTGCATGGTGCCCAGCGCGTTGACCTCGAACATCAGCCGCCGGGTCTCGTCGGTGGCCGCCCAGGCCGGGCCGGTGACCAGCACACCCGCGTTGTTGACCCAGACGTCGAGGCCCTCGCCCCACTCGGCGGTCAGGAGCGCGGCCTTGCGGCAGGCGTCGGCGTCGCGGACGTCGAGCGCCGAGCCGAAGACGTCCGCCCCGGTCTCGTCGCCGATCTCGCGCGCCGCCTCCGCGGCCAGCACCTCGTCGACGTCGGTGACGTGCACGACGTACCCGCGGCGGGCCAGCCGCAGGGCGATCTCCCGACCGAGGCCGCGACCGGCGCCGGTGACCAGCGCGCCGCTCATGCTGTCTTCTCCGCGAGCTCCATGGCCCGCCGGGCGCCGCGCTTGCGCTCCCGGTCGAGGTCCCACAGGAAGTGGTCGAAGTCGACCTCCATCGTGTGCCGGGCGGAGGCGTAGAAGCGCCGCTTGTTCCGCTCGTGGTCGCGGCGCATCCGGGTCCGGATCTCGCGGTCGGGCGGCGGGACGTACTGCCCGGTCAGCATCTGCGCGACCCAGACGCCCTGCGCCTCCGCGATCGGCATCACCGCGCCCACCGCCTGCACCAGGCCGATGAAGTACAGCCCGGGCAGGTCCGGGTGCACCATCCGCTTCCACAGCGGGAGGTCGTTGTCCTTCGCCGAGATCAGCGCCGGGTCCAGGAACGGGAAGGTGACCCGGTAGCCGGTGGCCCACACGATGAGGTCGGCTGGCACGGAGGTGCCGTCGGTGAAGACCACCGAGCGCCCCTCCAGGTGGTCGATCCCGGGCCGGGGGGTGATCTTCCCCTTCTTGACCATCTCGTCGAACCGGACCGACTGCACCGGGTGGGACTGCCCGGGCCGGTGGTCGGGCTTGGGCAGGCCCAGCTTGGAGACGTCGCCGGACAGGAACGCGCCGATCTCGAGCCGGGCCCGGGTCACGAACCAGGGCATCCAGCCCGGCAGCGCGACCTGGTCGGAGGGCCGGCCGAGCAGGTGCTTCTTGAGCACCCACTGGCCGCGGCGCACCGAGATCGTCGCGCTGCGCGCCACCTTCGCGGCCTCGACGGAGATGTCCAGGGCCGAGTTGCCCATGCCGACGACGACCACGTCGCGGCCGGCCAGCTCCGCGGACGAGCGGTAGTCGTGGGCGTGGATCTGCTCCCCCTCGAAGTCACCCGGGTACGCCGGCTCCGGCCAGCGCGCGTCCCAGTGGTGACCGTTGGCGACCAGCACCGCGCCGTACTCCCGGGTCTCCTCGGCGTTCGGCCCCGTGATCCGAACCTGCCAGGTGCCGGCTTCGTTGCGGGTCACCTCCTCCACCGTGGTGTCGAAGGTGATCGTGTGCCGGAACCCGAAGTGGTCGACGTAGGCCTCGAAGTAGTCGCGGACCTGGTGGTGCACGGCGTAGTCCGGGAAGTCCTCGGGCATCGGGAAGTCGGAGTACGCCATCCGCGGGCAGGAGGTGTTGATCTCGAGCGTCTCGTAGCAGGCGGACTGGCCGTTGGGGTTCTCGTAGACCCAGTTGCCGCCGAGCACGCTGCCCTTCTCGAAGCAGTCGAACGGCACCCCGGCGAGGTAGAGCGCCTTGGCGGCGGCGATCCCGCTCGACCCGGCGCCGATGACGCAGGCACGCGGGAGGCTCGGGTCGGGGGGGACGGGTTGCTGCACGGCGGGCGCGAGGTCGCGCGGCTTGACCAAGTACGTCACGGCGTCGATCCTGCCTTGCCGTCCCCGGCCTGCCCACCCCCGGTCGCGGCAGGCCGCTCAGCCGGCCTTGACCAGCGCGTTCATCTCGAAGTGCATGGGGTCGGTGTAGTTCCAGTCGCCGCCCCAGCCGAAGCCCCAGCGCTTGAAGATCGCCACCACCCCGCGGTCCATCTCGCCGAGGGTGCCGCGCTGGTTGCCGGGCACGTTCATGTCCAGGGCGATGCCGAAGGAGTGGTTGCTCAGCGAGGTCGAGCCGGCGATGAACCGGGGGTAGTAGCACCCGGCGTACTCCCCCGGGTGGATCTTGTCGGCGAGGCCGTTCTTCTGCACCTCGGTGAGCGCGGCACGCAGCTGCGGCAGCATCACCTTGTGGCAGGTCACACTGCCGAGGATCGGCACCTGCTCGGTGCGGATGTTGGCCCGCACCCACGCGCCGTCGGGGGCGATCCGGCCGCCGCCGAGCACCCGGTAGGAGAACGAGCCGACCGCCTGGGCGACCGAGCCGCCGGTGGGGATCGCGGTCTGCAGGGCACCGGGGTCGAGACCGAAGCGGGTCACCGCGTCGAGCAGCTGGATCGAGGTGTCGTCGTCGAGCAGCCGGGCGACCTTGGGCCGGACGGACTGCGGTGAGGTCTTCAACGTCGAGATGATCAGGGCGTTGTCGTGCGGGACCTCGAGCTCCTCGCCCCACTTCTCGTTCACCGCGGCGTCGATGCCGGGCACCTGGGGCGCGAAGGCGCCGATGTGCACCTGCGGCGCGTCCTTGTCGTTGCCGAGCTTGATGAAGGCGTTCTTGTCGCCGAGCTTCTTGCCGAGCTTCGTCGGGATGGCCAGCTCACCGCCGGCTACCCGCTCCCAGATGTCCTGCTGCTGGGCGACCGCGGCCAGGGTGAAGCGGCGGTACGTCGCGGGGTCGACCGAGGCGACCGTGATCGCGCGGTTCTCGACCAGCGCGGTGCCCATCCCCAGCCGCTCGACCGCGGCCACCCCGTCGAGCGCCTTGATCCGGTCGACCACCTCGTCGGAGAGCGCCTTCTGGCTGTAGATCAGCATGTCCGCGGGCAACGTCGAGTCGGTCAGCTTCGGCGGCGCCTCCACGGCGTGCTCGGTGTCGGCCACCGGGACGTCGTCGCTCGGCGCGGGTGTGGCGGAGCTGTCCGTGGCGGCGGTGGGGCTGCCGCTGGCCTGCGCGTCGGCGGCGTCGTCGGGCGCCGCACCGGAGCCGGCACAGGCCGCGAGCGTCGCCAGGCACGTGCCCGCCACCGCGAGGGCGCGCAGGGACCGCGTCTCGCGCCGTCGTCCCCGTCCTGCGCCGGTGCCCATGGTCCTCCCGATCACCCGAGCCGAGCCCTCATCGTAGACATCCCGCCGAGGTGTGAGTTCTTGCGCGGCGAGGTGCGGGGTCTTGCGACGCATCAGGCGTCGCGCAGCGGGTCGCGGATCAACAGCCACGACACCGCCGCGCCGAGGACCAGCAGCACCGCGCAGACCACCATCGCCCGCTGGTAGCCGGCGTCGAAGGCGACGGGATCGGCGTACGCCTCGCCGGTGAGGCCGACCGCGGTGGGCAGGGCCGCGACGGCGAGCAGCGAGCCGGCCCGGGCCACCGCGTTGCTGACCCCGCTGGCGATGCCGGCGTGGTCGTCGGGCGCCGCGGCCAGCACGGTCGAGGTGAGCGGCGCGACCATCACCGCCAGGCCGAGCCCGAAGACGGTCAGTCCCGGCAACACGTCGACGACGTACCGGACATCCGTGCCGAGGGGCACCAGCATCAGGGTGCCGACGGCCATCACCACCGGGCCGACCGTCATCGGGATCCGGGGTCCGATGCGGGTGCCCAGCGCGCCGAACCGGGAGGCCAGGAACAGCAGGCAGACGGTGACCGGCAGCATCGCGATACCGGCCGCGAGCGCGTCGTACCCGCCCACCGTCTGGAGCTGGAGCACCACGAAGAAGGTGATGGCGCCGAGCGCGGCGTACACCACCAGCGTCATCGCGTTGGCGGCGCTGAAGGTGCGGTCGCGGAACAGCCCGAGCGGCAGCATCGGGTGGCTGCTGCGGTTCTCGACGAGGAGGAAGCCGATCGCACCCGCAACGGCCAGCACGGCGGCGACGAGCGCGGCGATCGAGCCCCACTCGATGAGCGCGTACGTCGTCCCGCCGAGCGCAAGCGAGACGAGGGCCGCGCCGCTGATGTCGAAGTGGGTGGGGGCGTCCGGGTCGAAGGTCTCCGGCACGCTCCGCAGCGCGACCACGACGGTCACCGCGGCCAGCGGCACGTTGATCAGGAAGATCCAGCGCCAGGACGCGTACTCGATCAGCCAGCCGCCGACGAACGGCCCGATCGCCGCCGAGATGCCGGCCAGCCCGGACCAGGCGCCGATCGCCCGGCCCCGGTCCGCGACCACGAAGGCGCCCTGGATCATCGCCAGGCTGCCCGGCATCAGCAGCGCCGCGCCGACGCCCTGGACCACCCTCGCGATGATCAGCAGCAGGGGCGTGGGCGCGAGCCCGCACAGCACGGACGCGGTCGCGAACACCACGGTGCCGATGACGAAGACCCGGCGCCGGCCGAACCGGTCACCCAGCGAGCCGCCGAGCAGGATCAGCGCGGAGAGCGAGAGCAGGTAGCCGTTGGTGATCCACTGGAGCTCGGCCAGGGTGGCGTCGAGGTCCTCGCCGATGGTGCGCAGCGCGACGTTCACCACGGTGCCGTCCAGGAACGTCATCCCCGAGCCGAGGACCGCCGCCAGGACCACCGCACGGCCGGTGCGGCTGCCGTACGTCACGGTGGCGCTCATCGGTGGCTCACTCGGTTCGAAGCACCCGCTCGGCGACCCAGGTGATGTCGTCGGCCGTGCTGGCCGGCGTTCCGGAGGGCTGCATCACGTGGCTGAGCACCACGCGGACGACCATGTCGATGGCGGCGTCGAGGTGCGCCGTGCCGAGGCCGAGGTCGTACGGCGCCAACCGCTCCCCGATGACCGCCTTGGCGACGCCCAGCAGCGAGTGCGCGTGGGTGGTCAGCAGCGGCAGCAGCTCGGTGTCGGCGCCGTGCGTCGCGGAGACCACGGCGTGCAGCAGCGGGTTGCCCTCGGCGAGCTCGAGCACCGAGCGCACCGCGGTCCGGATCGCGCCGAGCATGTCGTCGGGGTAGACGTCGAAGGCCTCGGTCACCACCGAGAGGAACCGGTCCAGCTCGGTGAGGATCATCGCCTCCGCGAGCGCGGGCTTGGTGCCGATCTCGTTGTAGACGGTCTGCCGGCTGACCCCGACCCGCTCGGCGAGCCGGGCCATCGTCACCTCGGACCAGCCGGTCTCGGTGGTGAGTGCCGCCGCGGCCTCGACGATCCGGGCGCGCAGCGGCGCCAGGTGGACGCTCGGGGACGTGGGCACGAGCCCAGTCTACGAACCACGTCCCAGTCAGGCCCTCGCCTCGGTGAGCGGCAGGAAGTCGACCTTGTCGCGGACACCGCAGTCCGGGCAGAACCAGTCGTCGGGGATCTCGTGCCACGCCGTCCCGGCCGCGAAGCCCTCGTGCTCGTCGCCGGCCTCCACGTCGTAGGTGTACGTGCAGCCCGGGCAGCGGTACGCGAGCACCTCGGGCGCCTCGCTGGTTGAGGAGCGAGCGCCAGCCAGCGTCTCGACCACCGGGGCGACCTCCCCGACCACCACCGGGGCGTACGTCGCGAGGATGCGCTCGCGCTTGCGGGGGCTGAGGTTCGCGCGGCTCATGTCCCCGTCGAAGTGGGCGAGCACCCGCTTGTCCATCACCCGGCGCCAGACCGGCGGCAGCAGCGCCAGCACGATCATCCCTGCGTACCCGGTCGGCAGGACCGGGGACTCCGCGAAGTCCCGCAGCACCTGGTAACGGCGGGTGGGGTTCGCGTGGTGGTCGCTGTGCCGCTGCAGGTGGTAGAGCAGCACGTTGGTGGCGACGTTGTTGGAGTTCCACGAGTGCGAGGGGTCGACGCGCTCATAGCGCTGCCGCTCGCCGACGCCCACCTTCTGCCGGAGCATCCCGTAGTGCTCCATGTAGTTGACGACCTCGAGCAGGGAGAAGCCGACGACCGCCTGGACGAGCAGGAACGGCAGGATGCCGACGCCCAGCCAAACGACCATCGCGGCCCACAGCGCCGCCGACATCGCCCACGCGTTCAGCACGTCGTTGCCGATCCGGAAGGGGTGCTGGTGCTTCCGGGCGTACCGGCGCTTCTCGATCCGCCAGGCGCTCCGCAGCGACCCGAGGACCGTGCGCGGCCAGAACTGGTAGAAGTTCTCGCCCACCCGTGCGCTGGCCGGGTCCTCCGGGGTGGCCACGCGGACGTGGTGGCCGCGGTTGTGCTCGATGTAGAAGTGGCCGTAGAAGACCTGCGCCAGCGCGACCTTGGACAGCCAACGCTCGTGGCTCTCCCGCTTGTGGCCGAGCTCGTGGGCGGTGTTGATGCCGATCCCCCCGATGGCGCCGATCGAGGTGGCCAGGCCGAGCTGCTGGAGCCAGGTGAGGTCGCCGGCGCCGATCAGCCAGAACGCCGCCACGAAGCCGGCGTACTGGATCGGCAGGAACAGGTAGGTGATCCACCGGTAGTACCGGTCCTTCTCGAGCGCCTCGATGACGTCGTCGGGCGGGTTGGAGCGGTCCAGGCCGGTCATCAGGTCGATGGCGGGCACGACCGCGAGGATCACGATCGGCCCGACCCAGAACCAGACCGACCAGCCGGTCAGTGCGTGCAGGCCGATCGCGACGAACGCCAGCGACGGCACGACGAGCCCGATCAGCCAGAGATACCGCTTCCGGTCCTGCCACTCCTCGGTGGAGCCTACGGGGACGGTGCTATGGGCGCTCATGCGGACCCTCCTTGCCTCGGCTTTACATCACCATAGGTTTTGTAAAGCCGATTGACAAGAGGGGCCCGTCTGTAAAGTCAGGCGGCGAGGTGCCGATCGACCTTGGCGTGGTAGCGACGACCCACGGTGCCGCCGGCCATCGCGGCCAGCGCGGTCACCACGACCACGACCAGGCCGGTGATGATGCCTCCCGAGCTGACCTGGTCGGTCGGGATCGGGATGCGGGGCAGGTCGACCCGGTCCAGCACGTTGTACTGGTCGCCGAAGACCCAGCCCACGGCCACCGCGACCAGCGTGACGATCAGGCCGATGACCCAGACGGCGAGGCCCTGGCGGGCACCGTCGAAGCGCGACATCCGGCCGGCCACGTAGCCGCCGGTGTAGTAGGCCAGCGCCAGCACCGCGACCAGCACGATCGCGGCGACCAGGCCGATGGTGTTCGCGGCCCGTTCGGCGTCGTTCTGGGTGACGTCCGCCTGGTCGCTCACCGCGGCGGCCACCGCACCGATGATGCCGCTGAGCAGGATCGTGATCGCGACCGCCACCAGCCAGCCGAAGAAGGCGGCGCCGGTGTTCACGCCGCCGTACTTCTCGTGGGCGGTCTCGGGAGCAGTGGTGGTGCGCTCGTCGTGGACCGGCTCGGACGTGGTCCGCTCGTCGAGGTCCGGGTCGGTGCGGGTCGCCCCCGCGGGCGCCACGGTGCCGTCACGGTGCCCCGCGGCAGGCTCGACCGGACGCGCGTGTGCCCCGGTGGCCCCGGTCGCGGTTCCCGCCGTGGTGCCGTCGTTGCGTACGCCGTCGTAGCGGCCGTCCTGCCGGACCGTGCCGTCGGGTACGACGGGGTCCGCGGAGCTCTGCTCCGTACTGCTCTTGCGTGAAAACATGGTGGTCCTCCCGGAGGCGATGTGCTGCTCGGGTGATTCGTACCCAGATCACCCCGCCGCCATGTGCCCGCCCCACCCCGCCGATGCACCGCGTGTGCCAGTCAAGACCGGCCCGCCGACCCGGACTCACCGGTGCCGGTCGGAAGGGGGAGGCTCAGCCCCAGCGCACCTGGGCGGCGTTGCGCCACAGGTCGAGCCCGCGGTCGGGCTCCACCTCGTCGCTCCGGTTCCACAGGGTCAGGTAGAGCGCCACCGCCGAGCCCTCGAGGAGCACGTCCCCGCTCACCGGTCCCACGTGCCGGGTGGTGACCGCGGGCTCGGGCCCGACGGCCACCAGCCAGGAGCGCTCCGCGTCGTCCGGTCGTACGGCGATCGTCACGGGCTCGGCGGTCCGCAGCCGGGACACCGACCGGGTGACGAACCCGGTGAGCAGCTCGTCGATCCCGTCGAGCGCGACCTCACGGGTGATCCAGGTGTCCGCCGCCACCGGGTAGCGCCCGAGCGCGGCCGACAGCGCGTCCACCGCGTGGATCGTCGTCTCGTGGCACTGTCGGCGGGCCCAGAACTGCCGGGCCGGGGGTGGGTCGTTGAGGAAGCGCAGCACCTTGAGGTCCTCGGGTGCATCCGTCAGCGCCTGGGCCAGCTCGATGGCGCCGTCGCGCAGCCACTCGACCGGGTCCGGGGAGACCTGGCCGTCCCGCTCGGCGGCGTCGGGGTCGAGCCGCTCGCCGCGGACGATCGCGGCGGCCCAGCGGTGCACCATCCCCTGGTGGGCGACCAGGTTGCGGACGGTCCAGTCGGGGCAGGTCGGCACGCCGGCGCGCAGCCCGGCGCGATCGGCGTACCGGACGAACGCGACCAGCGCGGTGCGCAGGCCCTCGAGGTGCGCAGCGAGGGGAAGGTCGGTCGACATGCCGAAAGCGTGACGGGTCACCGCCCGAGAAGCGACCGATATTTCTCCCGGTCTGTACTCATCTGCCAGCCTTCGTCCTCCGGACCAGCAGCTCGTCCAGAAGTGCCCGGCCGGCCGGCGTGATCTCGTAGACCGCGACGTCACGGGTGCCGTCGAGCAGGTCGTGCCGGACCAGGTGTCCCTGACCGGTCAGGGTGCCGAGGCCGTGGTAGAGCGGCCCGGGGTCACGTGGGCCCACCTGTCGATCTGCCAGGACACCAGCTCGCGCCGGATCTGGTAGCCGTTGACTGGCTCGAACAGCGCGACCGCTCCCAGCAGGAGCATGCGGGTCTCGTTCGCGGCCATGGGCAGATCCTAGGGACGACCGGTCAGTCCCGGGGACGACTGACCGCCTCCAGGGCGGCGATCGCACCGCGCAGGTAGCGCTCGACCACCGCGAGCTCGTCGGCGGAGAACGACGCGTCGAGCCGGGCCAGCCCGACGAACATCGGGGTCAGCTGTTCGACCAGCTCGGCCCGGCCGGAGTCGGTCAGGTGCACCTCGACCCGGCGCCGGTCCGCGGGATGCGCTCGCCGCTCGGCGTGCCCGCGGTCGACGAGCCGGTCCACGATGCCGGTGGAGGCGGCCGTCGAGACGTCCAGCAGCCGGGCCACCTCGGCGGGCCCGAGCGGGTCCCTGCTCAGGTGGTCGAGGGCGGTCAGCTCGCTCTCACTGAGCCCGGCCCGGCGGGAGACGACGTGGCGCAGCAGGGTGCCGGCGTCCATCAGCTCGCGCAGCGCGAGGGACGCCTCCGACGGCGTCCGCGACTGGTCCACTTTTTGTCTCACTTCATTAGTTGCTAAGTTTCTTAGCATTCCCGCCGAGGCTACCTCCGGAGTCTGACATGACCAGCGTCCTGACCGGCCGCCGTACGGCCTGGCTCGTCGCCCTTATCCCGCTGCTGTTCGCCGGCGCGCTGATCGGCCTGCTCGGCGAGGCCGAGCGCGACGCCTCGCCCACCGACGCGCTGCCGCGCGGGCTGGACAGCACGCTGGCCACCGAGCTGCGCGACCAACTGCCCACCGACGACGCCTCGGTGGCGATCGTGCTGTTCAGCTCCGACGAGAGGATCTCCGCCGACGCCGTCGCGGCCCTGGGGGACACCGCGGCCGAGCTCGGCCCGCAGGGACGGCGGGTGCCGGCCGAGGACGGCCCCGCCGCCCTCG
>JBEVFC010000323.1:0-6931 GCA_040512455.1 Nocardioides sp. | reverse complement strand
GAGGGCTTCGACCCGGAGACCGGTGAGTGGCTCGAGGGCTTCGACGACCAGCGCGCCGTCTGGGAGGAGCAGTACGCCAAGGCGCACGCTCGCTGGGAGGCGCACGTCAAGCAGCAGGCCGAGGCGAAGGTTGCCGAGGCCGAGGCTGGCGAGGCGACCTCGTACTCCAGCGGTGGCACCGCCACCGAGGCCGGCGACGACACCGTCGTGGCCGAGGAGAGCACCGGTGGCTCGCTGGCTTCCGACGAGGCGCTGCAGGCGCTCCGCGAGAAGCTGACCGGCGGGGGCAACTGACCCGGCGTTTCACCAGCAACGCTCACCAGGGCGGTACGGCGCAAGCCGTGCCGCCCTGGTGGCATTTCGGGCCGGGGCAGCCCGCCCACGTCCCGTCGGTGCGCCCGGAGCCCGCGACACGGTCAGGGGCTGGCATGTCAACGGCCCGGCCGGACCCCGGGAGGAGGCGTCCGGCCGGGCCGGAAGGTCACACGAGAAGCTACGCGAGGGTCACACGAAGGAGTGGGACTCGAAGACGTCAGCCGGGTGGCTGCGGGGCGGGGCGCCGTTCGATGCACGAACGCCGTACCCGTCGTTGCGGATGAAGTGTGCGAACAACGCCCCGAAGGCGATGCCGGCCAGGATGAGGATCGTTGCGATGGTCATGGCAGTTATTCTCCGCTCATGGAGAAACTGCCACCAGTGGCACTTATGCCGATCTACATCGATTTTGTGCCACGCATCACACGGATGCTGGTGGGAGGGCTCAGACGAGCGAGCGGGGCTCGAACGCGTCGGCCTCGTGGCTGCGCGGCGGGTGCCGGAATGCCGGCATGCGACCGTGGCCGTCGTTGTCGATGAAGACCGCCAGGAAGGCGACGAACAGGCTGCTGAGCAGGAGGAGGAAGGCGAACATCATGGCTCTAAACCTATCAGCATCAAGATGCCGCCACCACCGGCAGAAGTACGCCAGCCATTGATTTTCTGCCAGGACCGGGTGATGCTGGTCTCATGCGCAAGGTAGCGGTACTCGTAGAGGACGGAGCCGAGCCGTTCGGGCTCGGCGCGATGTGCGAGGTGTGGGCCGAGCCCCACCACCCCGAGGACGACAACCCGGTCTTCGACTTCGTCGTCGCCACCCCCGTCCCGGGCCGGGTCGCGGGCGCCAGCGGCTTCGACCTGCACGTGGAGCACGGCCTCGACGCCGCCGCCGACGCGGACCTGGTCTGCATCAGTCCCAAGCGCGACTACCTCAACCCCTCGCCGGCGGTGGTCGAGGCGGTCCGCGCCGCCCACGCCCGAGGTGCCCTGGTCTTCGCCCACTGCACCGCCGCGTTCACGCTGGCGGAGTCCGGACTTCTCGGCGGCCGGCGGGCAACCACCCACTGGCGCTACATCGACGAGCTGGCCGCGCGCTACCCGACCGTCGTCGTCGACCGGGACGTCCTGTACGTGCAGGACGGCACCATCGTGACCGGCGCCGGGTCCGCGGCCGGCCTGGACGCCGCCCTGTACGTGATGCGCCAGCAGTTCGGCAGCCAGGTGGCCGCCGCGGCCGCGCGCCGCATGGTGATCGCCGCCCACCGGGAGGGCGGCCAGGCCCAGTTCATCGAGCGGGCGGTCACCGACTGCGCCGCCGAGACCCTCGGTCCGCTGCTCACCTGGATCCTCGAGCACCTCGCCGACGACCTGAGCATCGAGCAGCTGGCGAAGCGGGCGCACATGTCGACCCGCACCTTCGCCCGGCGGTTCCGGGACGAGACCGGGAGCACCCCGCACTCGTGGGTGACACACCAACGGATCATGGCCGCCGAGGAGCTGCTCGAGAGCACCGACCACTCGATCGACTGGATCGCCGGCGAGGTCGGCTTCGGCAACCCCGCCACCCTGCGACACCACTTCAGCCGCGCCCGCGGGATCAGCCCGCAGCAGTACCGCCGCACGTTCTCCACGACCGACGCCACGTCGGCCACCGCCTGAGGCGTGGGGACGAAATGTCCGACTAGGTGCGGAATCGTCGCGACCCTGAACTAGACTCCCGCGGGTTGCGTGCTCGGTGAATGGACGGTCCATTCTCGTGGGGGACCGGCGCGGAGCCTGTTGAAGGGACCGTGCATGATCCCCCATTCCTCCCCGGCCATCCGAGCACAGCGCGTGGTCTTCGCCCTCCTGGTCGCGCTCGCGGTGCTGTCTCCTGCCGTACGCGGTGACGCCGCCGCGAGCGACCTGGCCGCGAACGCGCCGACGGCGTCGTCCGTGAGCAAACCAGCCGCCCGCGTCCCGGCGCGCTGTGCCTCCAACGGCGACTACGTCTGGAACCACCTGCGCACCTGCGGTTGGGCCGCCTCCGGGAACACGGGTCCGCGGTCCTCCGCGTGCCCCAACGGCCGGCTCGTCGACCGGGGAACCGTGGCGAGGTCCGTGCACCGCATCCGCCGTGACGGCGCGGTGGTCGCCTGCCGCGACTTCCTCGGCTGCCTGAGCATCGAGGCCCGCAACGTCACGGTCCGCGACGTCCGGGTCAGGTGCACCAGCGGCAAGACCGGGGAGAGCGCCAACGGCACCGGCGTGATCACGATCCACAACGGTGCCAGCGCGAAGCTCACCCGGGTGCGCACCGACGGGATGAAGGGCGTGCACGCCTGCGTCTGGCATGCCGGCACACGTGCCACCATCACCAAGCTGGACTGCTCCGGCGTCGACGACGGCGTCTTCAGCTGGGCCAACACGGCCTACTCGAAGACGACCGGCGACAACGTGACACTCCGGGACAGCTACCTGCACGGTTTCACCACCAGGACTGCGAACGGCCACGTCGACGGGTACCAGACCGTGGGCTCGTCGCACGGGGTGATCGCCCACAACACGTTCAAGATGACCACCGACGACGGCAACTGGAGCACCTCCGCGGTCGCCATCTGGAACGCCTACCGCAGCAGCAGGGACTTCGTCGTGCGCGGCAACCTGATCGCCGGTGGTGGCTTCTCCATCTACGCCCAGGACTACGACCCGTCCGCCGCCAACCCAGAGGGCGGCTTCAGCGTGACGGACACCCACTTCACCGACAACGTGTTCAGCCGCCGTCTGTTCGGCTGCGTGGGCTCGTACGGCGTGTGGTTCCCGCGCGGTGCTCCCACGGACCGCTGGAACCGCAGCGGCAACAAGGTGCTGGAGACGGGTCAGCGCATCGACGCGCGGAACCCGACGTACCAGGGGCGCACCTGCAACTGAGGCCCGGCACCGGGCACCCGTTCGTCCCCGCTGTAGAGCTCGGGCGGCCGGGGCACGGCGGGATCGGTGAGTGAGGGGGCGGTGACGCGAGCGTCAGGCCGCTGCGGGGAGGGCCCCACCACGCACCAGCGCGGCGTACCGACGTCCGCGGAGCAGCAGCTCCTCGTGGGTTCCCACCTCCACGACCCGGCCGTGGTCGAGCACGGCGATCTGGTCGGCATCGCGCACCGTCGAGAGGCGATGGGCGATGGTGATCGTGGTGCGCCCGCGGCTCGCCTCGTCGATGGCCTCCTGGATGGCCCGCTCGGTGCGGTTGTCGAGAGCGCTGGTGGCCTCGTCGAGAACCAGCACCCGGGCGTCGCGCAGGAGCGTGCGGGCGATGGCCAGCCGCTGCTGCTCGCCGCCGGAGAACCGGTGGCCACGGGAGCCGACGACGGTGTCGTAGCCGTCGGGGAGGGAGGCGATCAGGTCGTGGATCCGCGCGGTCCGGCAGGCGCCCTCGATCTCGTCGTCGGTGGCGTCGGGCCGGGCGTGGCGCAGGTTCTCACGGATTGTCGCGTGCAGCAGATAGGTGTCCTGGGTGACCACGCCGACCGCCGCCGCCAGGTCGCTCAGGCGGAGGTCACGCAGGTCGACGCCGTCGAGCAGCACCCGGCCGCTGGTCGGGTCGTGCAGCCGCGCGACCAGCGCCGCGAGCGTGGTCTTGCCGCTTCCGGTCTCGCCGACCAGGGCCAGCGAGCTGCCCGCGGGGACGTGCAGGTCGACGCCGTGCAGAACGTCCCCGGTGTCGTCGTACGCGAAGGACACGCCGTCGAGCCGCACGTCACCCCGCACCGGCCCGAGCGAGCGCGGGTCGGCGGGGTCGTCGATCTCGACCGGCAGGTCGAGGTAGGCGAAGATCCGGCTGAACAGGGCCAGGGAGGCGGTCACGTCCACGCCGACGTTGAGCAGTCCCATCAGAGGGCGGAACAGCGTGCCCTGCAGGGCGACGAAGGCGACCAGGGTGCCGATGGTCATGCCGCCGGAGGTCGCGGGCAGACCGGCGACCAGGTAGATCGCGGCGGGGATGACGGCGAAGACCACGTTCATCGTGGCCATCCGCCAGCGGCCCGCGAGGCGGGACCGGATCTCCAGCCCGACCAGGTCGGCCGAGGTGTCCTCGAACCGGCTGCTCAGGGCGGGGGCTGCGCCGAGGGTCTTGCCGAGCAGCACGCCGCTGATCGACAGCCCCTCCTCGATCTGCACGTGGAGGTCCGCGAGGCGCCGCTGGCGCTCGGCGGTGACCGTGTGCCGCATGCGAGCGACCTGCCGGGTGAGCAGCACGGCCGGGGGCAGCACCACCAGTGAGAGCAGGGCGAGCCGCCAGCTCAGCGCCGCCATCGCCACGGCGGTGCCCAGCACGACGGTCACGTTGGCCGCGATCGAGGTGGCGGTGGTGGTCACCACCGACTGCATGCCCCCGATGTCGTTGATCAGCCGCGACTGCACCTCGCCGCCGCGGGTCCGGGTGAAGAAGCCGATCGACTGGCGCTGCAGGTGGGCGAACAGGTCGCTGCGCAGTCGGTGCATGACCTGCTGGCCCACCGCGGTGGAGAGCCAGGTCTGCAGGACGCCGATCGCGGCGGTGGCCGCCGCGACGGCGATCATCGCGCCGACGCAGAGCAGGAGCAGGCGCACGTCCTGCGCGGGCAGCGCGTCGTCGATGACGTGGCGGACGAGGAAGGGCTGGGCGAGGCCGACGACGGAGCTGACCACGATCAGGGCGACGACGACGGACAGCCGGGCGCGGTACGCCGCGAACAGGCGGCCGATGCGGCGCAGGGAGACGGGGGAGTCGGCGAGCTGGCGCCGGTCGGCACGCCGCGACTCGGGACTGGGGCCGCGGCTGCCGCGGCGGGAGCTGGTGAGGTCATCCATGTGACCACCTCTTCTCGGTTCTCAGGTACTCATATGCAGAGGTTACCTCACTATGAGGGTAGAGGTCCAATCGGGTAGGCTCCGCGCATGACCGCGAACACCGGCGACCTGCTGATGTCCACCGCCCGGGCGCTGCGCCGTCGTTTCGGTGCCGCCCTGGCCGAGTGGGAGATCACCCCCGCCCAGTCCCGCGCCCTCCGGATCGTGTGTGACCAGCAGTCCGCCCGGGTCTCGGTGCTCGCCGAGCACCTGCACATCGCACCGCGCTCGGCGACCGAGGTGGTCGACGCCCTGGAGGAGCAGGGTCTGGTCAGTCGGCGGGCCGACCCGGCAGACCGCCGCGCGACCTGCGTGCTGCCCACCGAGGACGGGCTGCGGCTCCGCGCGGTCATCGACCGCACCCGGCAGCAGGAGACCGAGCGGTTCCTGGCGGTCCTGGATCCGGACGACCGGCGCGAGCTGGAACGGATCCTGTCCCTGCTCGGCGAGGAGGCCTGATGCGCGTCGGGTTGACCGGGGGAGTCGCCTCCGGCAAGAGCACCGTGTCAGCGCTGCTCGCCGAGCACGGCGCGGTGGTCATCGACGCCGACCTGCTGGCCCGCGAGGTGGTGGCGCCGGGCACCGAGGGACTGGCGGAGATCGTGGCTGCGTTCGGTGACGCGTTGCTCACTCCGGACGGCGCGCTGGACCGGCCGGCCATGGGGGCGATCGTGTTCGCCGACGAGGGGAAGCGGCGTGTCCTCGAGGCGATCATCCATCCGCGGGTCCGGGCCCGCGGTCGCGAGCTCGAGCAGGAGGCCGGGCCCGGCGCGCTCGTCGTGCACGACATCCCGCTGCTGGTCGAGACCGGACAGCCCGGCCGGTTCGACGCGGTCGTCGTGGTCGACGTACCGCCGGAGCTCCAGATCGAGCGGATGACCACGCTGCGGGGGATGAGTCCCCAGGAGGCCGCGAGCCGGGTGGCCGCCCAGGCGACCCGCGAGCAGCGGTTGGCCGCGGCCACCCACGTGATCGACAACACCGGAACGCTCGACGACCTCCGCCAACGTGTGGCGGAGGTCGTCGCGGAGCTGGTCCCCGTCTAGGCGGCCAGGTCGGGGTCGGCTGCCTTGCGGAGCTTCTGGATGGCCTCGCGCTCGAGCTGGCGGACCCGCTCGGCGGAGATGCCGTGCTTGGCGCCGATGTCGGCGAGCTTGTGCTGGCGCCCGTCGACCAGGCCGTAGCGCGACCGGATGATGTCGGCGGCACGGTCGTCGAGCAGCCCCACCAGCGAGTTGAGCCGGTCGCGGCTCTCGACGTCGAGGACCTCGAGATCCGGGCTCGGCGTGGTCTCCTGCGCCATCAGGTCACCCAGCGAGGTGTCGCCGTCCTCGTCCACCGGGGAGTCGAGGCTGACGTGCTCGCGGCCCCACCGCAGCAGGTCGATGACCCGCTCGATGTCCATGTCGAGCTCGGTGGCGATCTCCTCCGGGTCGGGGTCGCGACCCAGCTGGCGCTCGAGCGTACGGCGCGCGCTGCCGACCTGGTTGAGCTCCTCCACCACGTGCACGGGGAGGCGTACGACGCGTGCCTGCTGCGCGATGCCGCGGGTGATCGCCTGGCGGACCCACCAGGTGGCGTAGGTCGGGAACTTGTAGGCCTTGGTGTAGTCGAACTTTTCGAACGCACGTATCATGGCGGTGTTGCCATCCTGTATCAGGTCGATCATCTGCATCTGCGAGCGGCCGTACTTGCGTGCGATGGAGACCACCAGGCGCAGGTTGGCCTCGATGAACCGGTCGACGGCGAG
>JBEVFC010000320.1:0-5770 GCA_040512455.1 Nocardioides sp. | reverse complement strand
GTAGACGTAGCGCACTCCCCCGGCCTCGACCCGCACCACGTCGCCGCGCCGCAACCGCGGCAGCTCCGCGAACGGCTTCGCACCGGTCGTCCGGTGCCCGGTGACCTGGTAGTTGCCGATGCCGCCGGGGCCGGTGCCGCCACGAGGTCCGTGCGGGCTCGCGGCCGGCCCGCGGTTCTGGATCCGGGTGCCGGTCCCGTCGTCGGTCCGGCCGACGTACGGGACCACCGGCACGTCCGCGACCCCGAGCGCCGGGATCGACAGCCGAGCCCGTCGTGGTCTGCCGTCCGAGGCCAGCGGCTCGACCACCGGCGCTTCAGCCGTGGGCCGGGGATCCCCCGACGCGGAGGACGACGCGCCGTCGTCCACCCCGCGCTCGTCCACCCCGCGCTCATCCGGGGCGCCCGAGCCGGACGCACACCCGACCAGCGCCAGCGTGAGGCCGGCGACGGTACAGCCGGGAGCCGTGCGCACGTCCCGAGCGTACGTCGCGGCTGAGTACGCTTGTCCTCACGACCTGAGTACGCCGACGCATGTGCCGCCCGCCGTGCAGAAACAGACTCATGGCATGAACACGTTCGAGACCTTCGGGACCACGCACCTGGTGATGCTGGCGCTGTTCGTCGCCGGTATCGGGCCGGTCGTCGCCCTCGGCCGACGGCACCGCCACTCCCCCACCAGCCGCACCGTCAGTCGCGTGTTCGCGGTGCTGATCCCCTGCTTCACCATCCCGATGCAGGTCGTCGACTTCCTGCCCGGCCAGTTCTCGTTCGGGTCCACCCTGCCGCTGCAGCTCTGCGACTTCGCCTGGATCGCCGCCACGGTGGCGCTCTGGACGCACCACCGCTTCTTTGTCGCCCTGACGTATTACTGGGGACTCGTGCTCACCACGCAGGCCCTGCTCACACCGTGGCTGACCTCGGACTTCCCGTCGCCGAAGTTCCTCGGCTTCTGGGGCATGCACCTGCTGATCGTCTGGGCCGCGATCTACCTCGTCTGGGGCCTCGGACTGACCCCGGGCTGGCGCGACTACGCGACCACGGTGGCGACCACGGCGACCTGGGCCGTCGGGGTCTACCTGTTCAACGTCGCGGCCGGCACCAACTACGGCTTCCTCAACGAGAAGCCGTCGAGCGGGTCCCTGCTCGACTACCTGGGGCCGTGGCCGGCGTACGTCGTCGCGGAGGTCGCGATCGTCGCGGCCGTCTGGGCCCTGATGACCTGGCCGTGGGTCAGAGACCCAGCTCCTTCGTCGACTCCTCGCGCATCTGCACCTTCCGGATCTTCCCGGTGACGGTCATCGGGAACTCCTCGACCACCATCACGTAGCGCGGGATCTTGTAGTGCGCGAGCTTGCCGGTGGCGTACGCCCGCACCGCATCGGTGTCGAGCGGCTCGGCACCGGCCTTGAGCTTGACCCACGCGCACAGCTCCTCGCCGTACTTCGCGTCCGGGACGCCGATCACCTGCACGTCCTCGATGTCGGGGTGGCCGTAGAGGAACTCCTCGATCTCGCGGGGATAGATGTTCTCCCCGCCGCGGATCACCATGTCCTTGATCCGGCCGACGATGTTGCAGTAGCCGTCCTCCCGCATCACCGCCAGGTCGCCGGTGTGCATCCACCCGTCGGCGTCGATCGCCTCGGCGGTCTTCTCCCTGCCCTCCGGGGCGTCCAGGGGCCAGTACCCGAGCATCACCGAGTAGCCGCGGGTGCAGTACTCCCCGGTCTCACCGCGCCCGACGGTCTCCCCGGTGCTCGGGTCGACGATCTTGATCTCCACGTGCGGGTGCACCCGCCCGATGGTCTCGGTACGGCGCTCGAGGTCGTCGTCGCTCAGCGTCTGACAGGAGACCGGGGACGTCTCGGTCATCCCGTAGGCGATCGACGCCTCGGCCATGTGCATGTCGTTGACGCAGCGCTTCATCACCTCGACCGGGCAGATCGAGCCGGCCATGATCCCGGTGCGCAGGGTGGAGAGGTCGCGCTCGGCGAACGACGGGTGGTTCTGCATCGCGATGAACATCGTCGGCACGCCGTAGACCCCGGTGCAGCGCTCGTCCTCGACGGCCTTGAGCGTCGCCCCCGGGTCGAACGCGGGCCCGGGGATCACCATGGTCGCCCCGTGGGTGGTGCACCCGAGGTTGCCCATCACCATTCCGAAGCAGTGGTAGAAGGGCACCGGGATGCAGAGCCGGTCCTCCGGGGTGAAGTTGATCGTCTCGGTGACGAAGTAGCCGTTGTTGAGGATGTTGCGGTGGCTGAGCGTGGCGCCCTTGGGGTAGCCGGTGGTGCCGGAGGTGTACTGGATGTTGATCGGGTCGTCCGCCTCGACCGTCCAGGCGAGCACCTTGAGCAGCGTGACCCCCGGGTCGTGGACGTTGTGGTCGGTCCAGTCCGGGGTGCCGATGTAGATCACCTCCGCCACCGGCGTCTGCTCGCGCACCTCCTCGACCATCGCGCGGTAGTCGCTGGTCTTGAACTCCGTGGCCGAGACCAGCAGCGTGGTGCCTGACTGGTTCAGCGCGTAGGCGAGCTCGTGGGTCCGGTACGCCGGGTTGATGTTGACCAGGATCGCCCCGATCTTGGCGGTGGCGTACTGCACGATCGTCCACTCGGCGCAGTTCGGGGACCAGATGCCCACCCGGTCGCCCTTGCGGATCCCCTTGCGGATCAGGCCGATCGCGAAGGCGTCGACATCGGCATTCAGCTCGGTCCAGGTCCAGCGCCGGCCCGAGGCGCACTCGACCAGCGCCTCGCGATCGCCGTACGCCGCGACCGTGCGCTCGAAGTTCGCCCCGATGGTCTCCTCGAGCAACGGGACATCGGTGGCTCCGGCGGCGTAGGAGGGCTCCATGCTCGGACCCTAGCCACCGGGCGGGCTCACGTCACGGGTCATTGGCTAGCATCGCCGGATGCTCACCCGTACCGCGCGGATCCCGCTCGCCCTCGCCGCCCTGCCCCTCCTCCTGCTCGCCGCCTGTTCGTCGGAGGACGGCGGCGACGACACCAGCGCCAGCGACCCCGGCACCTCGGAGGCCACGGCTGAGAGCGCGCCGTCGGAGACGACGGACGGCGCCTCGGGAACCTGCACGTACACCCCCGACGGCATGGACCCGGCCAAGAAGGTCGACGCGCCGCCGGCCGAGCCCACGGAGACCGGCACGGTCGACGTCACCCTGGATACCAGTGTCGGCCCGATCAACGCGACGCTCGACGCGGGTGCGACGCCGTGCACGGTCAACTCGTTCCTCAGCCTCGCCAAGCAGGACTACTTCGACAAGACCGAGTGCCACCGGCTCACCACCGAGGGCATCTACGTGCTCCAGTGCGGCGACCCGACCGCGACCGGCATGGGCGGCCCGGGCTACCAGTACGACGACGAGCTGAGTGGCAGCGAGACCTACGGCGCCGGCACCCTGGCGATGGCGAACGCCGGCCCGGGCACCAACGGCTCCCAGTTCTTCATCGTGTTCGACGACAGCCAGCTGCCGCCCTCGTACACCGTCTTCGGCAAGATCGACCCCGCCGGCGTCAAGACCGTGCAGAAGGTGGCCGCCAAGGGCACCGACAACGGCACCCCCGACGGTCCCCCGAAGCAGCCGGTCAAGATCGCCGACGTCAAGGTCGGCTGACCGACGGGCGTGCGACCCCAGCTCGTCCTCTTCGACTGCGACGGCGTCCTCGTCGACAGCGAGCGGATCACCGTCGCGGTCGAGGCGCGCGTCCTGACCTCGCTGGGATGGCCGATCACCCCGGACGAGGTGGTCCGCCGGTGGATGGGCCGCACCGGCTCCGCGCAGGTCGCCGAGGTGGCCGAGCGTCTGGGACCGGAAGCCGCCGAACGGTACGACGCGGAGTCGACGGCGGAGGTGCACCGCGCCTTCCGCACCGAGCTGACCGAGGTGGACGGGATCAGCCTGCTGGTCGACCACCTCGAGGCGGCCGGGGTGCCGACCTGCGTCGCGTCCAGCGGCACACACACCCGGATGGCGGCCACCCTCGGCATCACCGGGCTGCGCGACCGCTTCGACGGCCGGATCTTCAGCGCCTCCGAGGTGGGGCGCGGCAAGCCGGCCCCCGACCTGTTCCTGCATGCCGCAGCGCGGATGGGTGCACCCCCGGCGGGCTGCGTCGTCATCGAGGACAGCCCGTACGGCGTCCAGGCCGGGGTGGCTGCCGGCATGCGGGTCCTCGGGTACGGCGGTGGGCTGGTCGACGCGGACGTCCTCGCCGGGGCGGGCGCGGAGGTCTTCGGACACATGTCGGAGGTGCCGGCGCTGCTCGGCGTGTAGTCCGCTGGTAGAGATGGGGGGGTGCCGACTGATGCGAACGACCCCTACGTGCGCGTCCGCGGCGCCAACGAGCACAACCTCAAGAGCGTCGACGTCGACATCCCCCGGGACGCGATGGTCGCGTTCACCGGGGTCTCCGGCTCCGGCAAGTCCTCCCTCGCGTTCGGCACGCTCTATGCCGAGGCGCAGCGGCGCTACTTCGAGTCGGTCGCGCCGTACGCCCGCCGGCTGCTGCAGCAGGTCGGGGCGCCGCACGTCCAGGAGATCACCGGTCTGCCGCCCGCAGTAGCCCTGCAGCAGCGCCGCGGTGCGCCTAGCTCGCGGTCGACCGTCGGCACGATCACGACGCTGTCGAACCTGCTGCGGATGCTCTACTCCCGCGCCGGGACGTATCCCCCCGGGGCCTCTCACCTGGCCGCCGAGGCCTTCTCCCCCAACACCGCGGCCGGCGCCTGCCCGCGCTGCCACGGGCTCGGGGTGGTCCACGACGTCGCGGAGGACCTGCTGGTCCCGGACACCTCGCTGAGCATCCGGGACGGGGCGATCGCCGCCTGGCCGGGTGCCTGGCAGGGCGCCAACCTCCGCAGCATCGTGACCGGTCTCGGGATCGACATCGACAAGCCCTGGAGTCGGCTCCGCAAGAAGGACCGCGACTGGCTCCTGTTCACCGAGGAGCAGCCCTCGGTGCTGATCAAGCCGGAGCGGGACCGGATCGACTACGGCTACTACGGGAAGTTCTGGAGCGCCCGGGCGCACGTCATGCACGTGCTCGCCGACTCCCAGAGCGAGCGGATGCGCGAGCGGGCTCTCCGGTTCGTGCGGAGCGTGCCCTGCCCGGAGTGCCACGGCAGCGGGCTGCGACCCGAGGCGCTGGCGGTCACCTTCGCGGGCTGCTCGATCGCCGAGGTCAACGCCCTGTCCCTCACCGAGGTCGTGGCGCTGCTCCGGCCGGTGGCCACCGCAGAGGCGGGGGACGGAGAGCTGACCGAGGCCGCGGTCCGGATCAGTGCCGACCTCGTCGCGCGCATCGAGGTGCTCCTCGACCTCGGGCTGGGCTACCTGGCCCTCGGCCGGAGCTCGACCACCCTCTCCCCCGGTGAGGCCCAGCGGCTGCGGATCGCGACGCAGCTGCGCTCGGGGCTGTTCGGGGTCGTCTACGTGCTCGACGAGCCGTCCGCCGGACTGCACCCGGCCGACGCGGAGCCGCTGCTCGACGTGCTGGACCGGCTGAAGGAGTCCGGCAACTCCCTGTTCGTCGTCGAGCACGACATGGACGTCGTACGGCGCGCGGACTGGGTGGTCGACATCGGTCCCGGCGCGGGCGAGGGCGGCGGGCTGGTGCTCTACAGCGGGCCGGTCGACGGCCTCGAGCAGGTCGAGGAGTCGGCCACCCGTGCCTACCTCTTCGGGCGGGCCGAGCCGCTCGAGCACAGCCCGAGGGAGCCGCAGGGCTGGCTGCACCTGCGCGGTGTCACCC